>JBNKHC010000196.1:0-13204 GCA_050290145.1 Kiloniellaceae bacterium
GGTCATCTGCCTGGAGATGCGCAGGTAGGGGTTCAGCGAGGTCATGGGGTCCTGGAAGATCATCGACAGGGTGACGCCGCGCACCTTGTTCAGCTCGCGCGCCGGCAGGCCCAGGATCTCCTTGCCGCGGTAGCGCACGGAACCCGTGGCCCTCCCGTTCTTGGCCAGGAGGCCCATGACGGAGAGGAAGATCTGCGTCTTGCCGGAGCCGGACTCGCCGACCACGCCGACGCTCTCGCCCGCCGCGATGTGGAAGGAGACGTCGTTGACCGCGTGGACCTCGCCCTCCGGCGTGGCGAAGCGGGTGTCGAGGTTGCTTACGTCGAGAACAGCCGTCATGTCATCGATCCTTCGGGCCCATTCATAGTTATCGATCCTTCGGATCGAGGGCGTCGCGCAGGCCGTCGCCGATGAAGTTGAAGGCGAAGAGCGTCACCGCCAGGAAGGCCGCCGGGAAGAACAGCATCCAGGGCGCGAATTCCATGACCTTGGCGCCTTCGGAGATCAGCACGCCCCAGGAGGTCAGCGGCTCCTGCACACCCAGGCCGAGGAAGGAGAGGAAGGATTCCGTCAGGATCACCTGGGGAATGGTAAGCGTCATGTAGACGATGACCGGCCCCAGCACGTTGGGGATGACGTGGCGGAAGATGATCTTGGTGTTGGAGACGCCGCCGGCCTGGGCCGCCTCGATGAACTCCTTGCGCTTCACCGAGATGGTCTGGCCGCGCACGATGCGCGCCATGGTCAGCCATTCCACCGCGCCCAGGGCGACGAAGATCAGGAAGATGTTTCGCCCGAAGACCACCATCAGCATGATGACGAAGAACATGAAGGGCAGCGAATAGAGCACGTCGACGATGCGCATCATCAGGTTGTCGATGCGCCCGCCCAGGAAGCCGGCGATGGCCCCGTAGGTCACCCCGATGACCAGGGAGACCGTGGTGGCCAGCAGGCCCACGGCCAGCGACACGCGCGCGCCGTAGAGCACGCGGATGAACATATCGCGCCCGTTGCCGTCGGTGCCGAACCAGTGGGCGTTGGCGAAGTCGGGGCCGGCCTGGATGCGGTCCCAGTAGATCTCGTCGTAGGGATGCGGGCTCAAGAGCGGCGCGAAGATCGCCATCAGCGCGATGACGCCCAGCACCACCATGGAGACCACCGCCGCCTTGTTGCGCAGCAGGCGCGCCAGCGCGTCCTGCCACAGGCTGCGCCCCTTGACGTCCTCGACGGCGGCCAGGCCGTCGCTCGGTGCCGTGGTGTGGATCATCAGCTGTACCTCACCTTGGGATCGAGCACCGCATAGAGCAGGTCGACCACCAGGTTGAGCAGCATGATCAGCACCGCGTAGACGATGACCACGCCCATCACCAGGGGGTAGTCGCGGTTCAAGGCCGCGTTGACGAAGTAGGTGCCGATGCCGGGCACGCCGAAGATGGTCTCGATGACCACCGAGCCGGTCATCACCGCCGCGGTGGCGGGGCCGAGGTAGGAGACGACCGGCATCATCGCGCCCTTCAGCGCGTGACGCACCACCACCAGCTGCTCGCGCAGGCCCTTGGCGCGGGCGGTGCGCACGAAGTTGGAATGCAGCACCTCGACCATGGAACCGCGGGTCAGGCGCGCCACGTAGGCGATCTGCGGCAGCGCCAGGGCGACCACCGGCAGGACCTTGTAGCGCAGCTCTCCGGTACCCCAGCCGGAGGTCGGCAGCAGGTCCAGGTAGACGCCCAGCACCAAGGAAAGCAAGGGTGCCATGACGAAGTTGGGCACGGCGATGCCGATCATGGAGACCGACATGACCGAGAAGTCGGTGCCGCTGTTCTGGCGCAGAGCCGCCAGGGTGCCGAAGTTGACGCCGATGACCAGCGCCAGGAGGATGGCCGAGAAGCCGAGCTCCATGGAGGCCGGGGCGCCGGAGGCGATCAGTTCGCCGACCGAGAAGTCGCGGATCTTCAGCGAGGGTCCGAAGTCGCCTTTCAGGATGCGGCCCAGGTAGATGAGGTACTGCTCGACCAGCGGCTTGTCGAGGTCGTAGGCGGCGTTGATGTTCTTCTCGATCTCCGGCGGCAGCGCGCGGTCGGAGTCGAAGGGCCCGCCGGGGGCCAGCCGCATCATGAAGAAGGCCACGGTGATGATGACGAAGAGCGTCGGCACCGCGGTCACGAGTCGTCTCAGCGCATAGGACAGCACCAGCAGACTCCCTTGGAAGAACGGCGAAGGAGACGGCGGACCCTCAATCCAAGGGTCCGCCGCCCATCTTCAGGAAGCTGCGACTACTGTTCCAGGTCCAGGAAACGCGTCGGGTGCTTGTCCGGCGCGTTGTCGACCCAGCCGATCACCTTGGGCGAGATCAGCTGCTTGGAGACGTAGTAGTAGATCGGCGCCACGGGCTGGCCGTCCATGGCGACCGCCTCGGCCTCGCCCAGGATCTTGGCGCGCTGGCCCAGGTCCGAGACCGCTTCCGCCTCGGCCATCAGACCGTCGAACTTCTCGTTGTTGAACTTCGAGTAGTTGATCGGCCCGCTCTTGCTCTCCATGAGGAAGAGGAAATTCTGGGCGTCGTTGTAGTCGGCGATCCAGCCGGCGCGGGCGACCTGGAAGTCACCCTGTTTCAGGTCGGCGTAGTGGATCTTGCCGTCGGTGTTGAACAGCTCGGCATTGACGCCGATCTGCTTCCACATGGACTGCACCGCCACGGCGATGCGCTTGTGGTTCTCGGAGTTGTTGTAGCGCAGGGTGATGTTCAGCGGCTTGTCCGGGCCGTAGCCGGCCTCGGCCAGCAGGGTTTTGGCCTCCTTCACGGCATCGCCGTAGGACAAGCCCTTGAAGTCGGCGTACTTCGGCTCGCCGTAGTTGCCCGTGCCCGGCGGCACGAAGCTGTAGGCCGGCAGCTCGCCGGTGCGCAGCACCTTGTCGGTGATGACCTCGCGGTTGATCGCCATGGAGAGCGCCTTGCGCACCCGGGCGTCGGTGAAGGGCTCCTTGTCGGAGCGGAAGACGTAGTAGTAGATGCCGGCATAGGGCGCGATGCGCAGGCTGTCGGCCATGTTCTCGCGCAGCCAGTCGATCTGCTCGGAGGCGATGTCGCGGGCCATGTCGATCTCGCCGGCGCGGAACCGCTTCTGCATCGCCGTGCGGTCTTCCATGGCGTAGTAGATGACCTTGTCGATGGCGACATTGTCGGCGTCATAGAACTTGTCGTTCTTGACCAGGGTGGCCTGCACCTTCGGCACCCATTCGGTCAGGATATAGGGGCCGTTGACGACGATGTTCTCGGGCTTGGTCCAGTCGCGGCCGTACTTCTCGACCGCATGCTTGGGCACGGGGAAGGCGGTCTGATGGGCGAGCTGGGCCAGGAAGTAAGGCGCCGGCGCGTTGAGTTCCACGCGCAGGGTCTTGTCGTCGACCGCCTCGATGCCCAGGGCCTCGGGGCCGGCCTTGCCGGTGTTCACGTCCTCGGCGCCCTTCACGATGTAGAGCAGCGAGGCGTATTCGGCGCCGGTCTCCGGCGCCAGCAGGCGCCGCCAGGCATAGACGAAGTCGCCGGCTGCCACCGGCGTGCCGTCGGACCAGACATGGTCGCGCAGTTTGAAGGTGTAGGTCTTGCCGTCCTCGCTGACGGTCCAGCTTTCGGCCGCCCCGGGGATCGGCTGGCCGTCCTGACCGTAGGTCAAGAGACCCATGATCATGTCGTCGGAGAGGCGGCTGGTCTGCACCGTGGAAATGTAGTGCGGGTCCATGGACTGCGGCTCGCCGTCGTTGCCGACCCTGAGGACCTTTTCGGCCTGGGCGCCGCCGGTGAGCGCCACCGCCAGGCCAATGCCCAGCGCGGCGCGTCTGAAGTTGTTGAGAAGCATCTTTTGAGTTCTCCCGTTCCGTTTATGAAAAGCCTCCCTCACCTGCCTGCTGGCCGCGGCATTCCAGTCTTGTTGCGCAGGTGGTCCGCCTATTAGTCCTCTCTTCGGCTGCGGGTTTCAAGGGCCATGCTGCGCCAATTTGCGACGAAAGGTTGCAGCGCCCCCGCCGGAAACCCGCGGCCCCGGGAGAAAGGCCGCGATTCCGGCTGTGCCGGCTGCGGCCGCCTCAATGCTCTGCGATTTGGTGGGGAGAAGCCTCCGGGCGGGGAGGCTCAGCCGAGGCCCTTCTGGCCCATCTCCAGGAACTTCTGGCGACGCGCCTGTTTCAACTGCAGGCCGCTGTCGCGGACCAGCTCGCGCAGGCCCGCCTCCAGCTTGTCGCCGACGCCCTTGATGGTCATCTTGGCGGCGCGGTGGGCGCCGCCCAGGGGCTCGGGAATGATGTCGTCGATGACGCCCAGGCGCAGCAGGTCCTGGGCCGTCAGCCGCAGGGCCTCGGCGGCCTCCTGCGCCTGCTCGCCGGAGCGCCAGAGGATCGAGGCGCAGCCTTCCGGCGAGATCACCGAGTAGATCGAGTGTTCCAGCATGTAGACGCGGTTGGCCGCGGCCAGCGCGATGGCGCCGCCGGAGCCGCCCTCGCCGATGATCACCGACAGCAGCGGCACCTCGACGTCCAGGCAGACCTCGATGGAGCGGGCAATGGCCTCGGCCTGGCCGCGCTCCTCGGCCCCGATGCCGGGATAGGCCCCGGCGGTGTCGACCAGGGTGATGACCGGCAGGCCGAAGCGCTCGGCCATGCGCATCAGGCGCTGGGCCTTGCGGTAGCCCTCGGGCCGGGCCATGCCGAAGTTGTGCTTCACGCGCGAATTGAGGTCGGCGCCCTTCTCGTGGCCGATGACCATGACCGAGTAGCCGCGGAAGCGGCCGAGGCCGCCGACGATGGCATGGTCCTCGCCGAACAGGCGGTCGCCGGCCATCGGCGTGAAGTCCTCGACCAGGGCCGAGATGTAGTGCTGGAAGTGCGGGCGGTCGGGATGGCGGGCCACCTGGGTCTTCTGCCAGGCGGAGAGCTTGCCGTAGGTCTGGCGCAGCAGGCGGTCGACCTTGCCCTGCAGCTTTTCGACCTCGTCGGCGATATTGATCTCCCCGTCGTCGGAGAGATGCCGAAGTTCTTCGATTTTGCCTTCGAGCTCGGCGATCGGCTTTTCGAAGTCGAGGAAGTTGTGCATGAGCCCCTATCTAACACAGCATTTCGCGTGTGGCACGCCTAACTGACGCCCGAAAGTATAGGGCGCAAGGCGGCCGGCGGAACCCTTTGCCGCAATTTTCCCCAGGAATCAAGGGAGGCGGATCAAGACGCCGGAAACGAAAGAGCCGGCGGCTCCCCTGCCGAGGGGAACCGCCGGCCCTGAAAGGTCCGACTTGGGGGCGGATCAGCCCTTGGCGATCTGGCGCGCCTTCTTGACCATGACCTCGGCCTGCTTGATGGAGGCGATGTCGATCAGCCTGCCGTCCAGGGAAACCGCGCCCTTGCCTTCCTTCTGGGCCTGGCGCATGGCCTTGAGGATGCGCTTGGCCTTGTCGACCTCGGCCTTGGAGGGGCTGTTCTCCTCGTTGGCCAGGGCGATCTGGCTCGGGTGGATGGCCCACTTGCCCTCGCAGCCCAGCACCGCGGCGCGGCGCGCCTGGGCGCGAAAGCCCTCGGGGTCGGAGAAATCGCCGAAGGGGCCGTCGATGGGGCGCAGGCCGGCGGCGCGGGCGGCGACCACCATGCGCGCGACGGCGTAGTGCCACATGTCGCCCCAGTGATAGAGGCGCTCGCCCTTGTCGTCCGGATCGGTCAGCACGCCGTACATCTCGTTCGGGCCGCCGATGACGGTGGTGCGGGCCTTGGTGGAGGCGGCGTAGTCGGCGACGCCGAAGTGCAGGCTCTCGTTACGCGGCGAGGCCTTGGCGATCTCGTCGACGTTGGCCATGCCCAGCGCCGTCTCGATGATCATCTCGAAGCCGATGCGCTTCTTGCGGCCGACCGCTTCCTCGGCCTGGGTCACCAGCATGTCGACGGCGTAGATGTCCGCCGCGGTGCCGGCCTTGGGGATCATGATCAGGTCCAGGCGCTCGCCGCCCTGCTCGATGATGTCGATGACGTCGCGGTACATGTAGTGGGTGTCGAGACCGTTGATGCGCACCGACATGGTCTTGTTGCCCCAGTCGATCTCGTTCAGGGCCTTGATGATGTTCTTGCGGGCCTGCGGCTTGTCGTCCGGCGCCACCGCGTCCTCCAGATCGAGGAAGATGACGTCGGCATCGGATTCCGCCGCTTTCTTGAAGAGTTTCGGGTTGCTGCCCGGGACAGCCAGCTCGCTGCGGTTCAGGCGCGCGGGAGCCTGCTCGACGATGGTAAAGCTCATGGAAATTCCCCTGCTTTGTCAGAGAACGCTATTGCTGAATGTCGGCCTGCCCGGGACGCACTCACGCCCAGCCAACTCAGCTGCGGAAACTGGTCATACCAATGGGTCTTGTCAACCGGAAGAATCGACGCGGCGGCTCAGCGCGGCCGATTTCGACCGGCCGCCAGAGGATGATGGTCCTGAACCAGGGATTTCAGGCGCTCGCTGAGCACATGGGTATAGATCTGCGTGGTCGAGATGTCGGCGTGGCCCAGCATCTTCTGCAGGGCGCGCAGGTCTGCCCCGTGGTCCAGCAGGTGGCTGGCGAAGGCGTGGCGCAGCACGTGGGGCGAGACCTTGGCCGGGTCGATCCCGGCCCGGCGGGCCAGGTCCTTCAGCAGCTGGGCGACCCGGTGGCGGGTGATGTGGCCCTCGGCGCTGCGCGAGGGAAAGAGCCAGGGCGAAGCGGCCTTCGCCGCCATGGCTCCCTTGCCCCCCGGCCGCCTGCCTGACTTCGGCAGGAAGTGATCACGCGCGGTCAGGTAGGCCGAGAGGCACTCGCGCGCCGCCGGGCTCAGCGGCACCATGCGCTCCTTGCCGCCCTTGCCCTGGACGATAAGCAGGCGCTGGTCACGCTGGGCGGCGGCGAGGCGCAGGCCGACCAGCTCGGAGATGCGCAGCCCGGTGGCGTAGAGCAGCTCCACCAGGGCGGCGAGGCGCAGGGCCTCGGGGCCCTCGCCCGCCTGTGCCTCGGCGAGCAGGGCGCCGACCTCCTCCTCGCTCAGGATCTTCGGCAGGGCGCGGCCCTGGCGCGGGCTGTCGACCTCGGCGCTGGGGTCGTCGCCGCGCAGATTCTCGCTCACCAGGAAACGGTAGAACTGGCGCAGGGCCGAGAGGCGGCGCGCGGCGGTGCGCGGCGCCATGTCGGCCTGGGCGAGGCGACCCATGAAGGCGCGGATGTCGTCGGCGCTGGCCGCTTCCAGGCTGCGCCGCCGCTTGACCAGGAAGGCGTCGAAGGCCGCCAGGTCGCGGCGGTAGGCCTCCAGGGTGTTGGCCGCCGCGCCGCGCTCGGCGGCCAGCATCTCAAGGAAGGGCTCGAGTTGGGGGCTCGAGGGCCGGGGGCTGCTGTCGGGCCCGGCGGGCATCGGACCGGCCTAAATCCGGGCGGCCAGCGCCGCCTCGATGGCCAGGGCGCGGGCCTCGTTGCCGAGGCCGACCGCGGCCAGCGCCGAAACGGCGTAGCCCAGCGCCAGGGGATGGCTGTCGGCCGGCGCCGTCACGCCCAGCGCCTCCACGGCCAGCAGTACGCTCTCGCCGCGCTTGCCTTCGGCCGCCGCGTCGCCCAGCGCCAGCAGGCTCGCCAGGCGCTCCAGAGGCCGCGCCGCCGCCGCATCGTCGCGGGCGAGCTGGGCCCAGTTCAGCGGCTCCTCCTGCCCCAGCGCCCGGGACAGCATCAGCATCAGCAGGCGCTGCTCGGCGGCCGCCGGGCTCTCCGCCGCGGCGCCGTCCGCCTGCAGCGGCTCGGCCCCGCCGGCGAGCCGGCGCAGCGGCGTCAGCTCGTCGTAGGCCGCCTGCGATTCCGGATGCTTCAGGCCGTCGATGCGCAGCACCGAGAGCCAGCCGCTGGCGCGCTCGAACTGGCCGATGCGGAACAGGGTGCGCGCCACCAGGGGGGCGAACCATGCCAGCTCCGGCGTCGGCGCCAGCTCGCTCAGAAGCGGCGTCAGGGCGCGGGCCATGGCGTTGGCCCGGCCGTCCGCCTCGGCGGAAAGCAGCGCCGCGCGCAGGATCTCCGCCTTGGTCGCCGACAGGTTCTCGCGGTTGGCGGCCCGGTACAGCAGGGCCCGGCCGCGCACGCCGTCGCCCTCGGCCTGCATCCCCTCGGCTTCTACAAGGGCATCGGCCAGGTCGGCCTCGGTGAACTCGAAGGCGGCATAGGCCCCGGCCAGACGCTCGCCCGGAAGGGCGCCGATCTCCGCCAGGCGCTCGACCGCCCCGGCATGGACCGCGTGGTCGCCGCCGGTAAGCTGGGCGATGCCGTGCAACTGCGGCGGGCTGGCGCGCTCCACGGTCTTGGCCGAGACCGTGCCGCCGGTCTTGCGCAGGATCGCCAGGTTGACCGGGGTCAGGCCCTCGCCGTCGACCGTGCCGGGCGTGCCGCTGATGAAGCCGTTGACCAGGGTGAAGAAGGCGGGGTCGCTGTCCGCCGCCTGTTCGCGCAGCAGATCGAGCCCGAGGAGCGCCTGGTCGCTCTGCTCGGCCAGGAACTGGCAATAG
The DNA here is from genome assembly GCA_050290145.1 of Kiloniellaceae bacterium. Classification (GTDB taxonomy): domain Bacteria; phylum Pseudomonadota; class Alphaproteobacteria; order Kiloniellales; family Kiloniellaceae; genus Pelagibius. The sequence continues at coordinate 8,525 of JBNKHC010000196.1, forward strand.
ACCTGGGCCTTGGCCCAGTAGAGGTCCTGCGGGTAGCGGGCCAGCCCCGAGGGCACCTCGGCGCAGGCCTGGCTGTCTTTGCCGGCCAGCAGCAGGCCGTCGACCTTGGCCCGGGCCAGCCAGGGGTCCTCGACCCGCTGCGGCACCAGGGCCAGCAGCCGGTTGAGGCCGGCCAGCGCACCCAGGGCATAGAGCCGCTCGGCACGCAGGCGCAGAAAGTCGCTGCCCTGAATGGCGGCAAGGGCGTCGGCCATGGTCGGCGCGGCAGGCGCCTCGGCCGCGCCGGCCGGCGGCGGCGCATTGGTCAGCAGCAGCCGCACGGCCAGGCTGTGCAGAGTCGGCGAGGCGATGTCGGCGGGCAGTCCGGCCACCAGCGCCTCGACCAGCGGGCGCGGGCTGCCGGCCCAGACGCGCGGGCCGAGCCCGCCGTTGCCCAGGTCCAGGATGCCCAGCGCCTCGGGGTCGAGTTCGCCCAGGCGGTTGATCTCGATGCCTGCGGCCCCTTCCCCCTCAACGCGGGGCGTCTCGGCCGCGCGCTCGGACGGCAGCGACGGCTGGTCGCCCGCCGTGGCAGGAGGCCTATCCGGCGCCACCGTCGGCGGAAAGAGGGAGATCGGGGCCTGCTGCGCCACGGCGCCCGGGCCGGCAGCCCAGAGGGCGAACGCCCAGCCCAGGGCGGCGGCGCGCAGAGGCAGGCGGTACCCTCGTCTAGCGGGGGAAGCGTTCATCGGGCAGCACCTTCTCGACCGGCGCCGAGGGCGGCGGGATGTCCCAGGTCAGCAGAAAGAAGCCGCCGGAGACAATAAGACCGGCGAGAACGACAAGAGCAACGAGGGTGGTTTTTTTCATCAAACAAATCGCGTGCGGCTGAAGACTGCGTGAACAGGGATGGTAGCAGTGTCACGCTTTTCCGCGCAGGAGCCGGCCGCTGGTCGGGCAACACTGTCTACTTGTGCCGTCAAGATGGTTTTATGGTAAGGTCCGAATCTGGCGCGAATGCGGCAGTTTACCTAGGGTCTTTCAACGTTGCAACGATCAGCAGGCGAGAGTAGGTGGTTCATACAAGCGGAGAGGTGGCAGACGCCGGGGACAGTCCCCTGGCCGTGCCACGCACCATTGCCCTGGTGGGGCTGATGGGTGCCGGCAAGTCCTGCATTGGCCGCCTGCTCGCCGCCTCGCTGGACCTGCCCTTCGTCGATGCCGATAAAGAGATCGAGGCCGCCGCCGGCTGCTCCATCGAGGACATCTTCGCCGCCCACGGCGAGGAGGCCTTCCGCGACGGCGAACGCCGCGTCATCGCCCGCCTGCTCGAGGAACCGAAGATGGTGCTGGCCACGGGGGGCGGCGCCTTCATGGACCCCGAGACCCGCCAGCTGATCCGCGAGCGCGCCATCTCCGTGTGGCTGCGCGCCGACGTCGACCTGCTGCTGCGCCGCACTTCCCGGCGCAACAACCGCCCGCTGCTGAAACGCGGCGACCCGCGCCGCATCCTCAGCGACCTCATCGAGCAACGCTATCCCGTCTACGCCGAGGCCGACGTGGTGGTCGATTCCGTGGACGGCCCGCCGGAGACGACCCTGGCGCGCGTCTTGAAAGGGCTGCGGCGTCATATCGAGGAAAGCGGCGCGGCGGCGCAGGGCGCGGCGCCCCGGAGCGCCACGCAATGAGCCCGCACCAGTCCCTGCGCGTCGAGCTGGGGGATCGCAGCTACGACATCCTGATCGGCACCACCGTGATGGCTGAGGCCGGCAAGCTGATGCGCCCGGTGCTGAAGAGCGAGCGTGTGGTCGTCATCACCGACGCCAACATTGCCGAGCTGCACCTGGCGCGCCTGCAGCGCGCCCTCGACGACGCCGGCCTGCAGCACGACAGCATCGTCGTGCCGCCCGGCGACGGCTCCAAGAGCCTGGACCAGCTGGGCGCCCTGGTCGGACGCCTGCTCGACATGAAGGTCGAACGCTCGACCACCCTGGTGGCGCTGGGCGGCGGCGTGATCGGCGACCTCGCCGGCTTCGCCGCGGCGGTGACCCTGCGCGGCATCGACTTCGTGCAGATCCCGACCAGCCTGCTGGCCCAGGTCGACAGCTCCGTCGGCGGCAAGACCGGAATCAACGCGCCCCAGGGCAAGAACCTGATCGGTGCCTTCCACCAGCCGCGCCTGGTGCTGGCCGACACCTCCATCCTCACCACCCTGCCGCGCCGCGAGATGCTGGCGGGCTATGCCGAGGTGGTGAAATACGGCCTGATCCGCGATCCTGCCTTCTTCCAGTGGCTGGAGGCGCACGGCGCCGACCTGGTCCAGGGCGAGCGCGCCGAGCTGCAGCACGGCGTGCTGGAGAGCTGCCGCGCCAAGGCCGAGGTGGTGGCCGCCGACGAACGCGAAAGCGGCCAGCGCGCCCTCTTGAACCTCGGCCACACCTTCGGCCATGCCCTGGAGGCCGAGACCGGCTACGGCGACGAACTGCTGCACGGCGAAGGCGTCGCCGTGGGCATGGTCATGGCCTTCGACCTCTCGGTGCAGCGCGGCCACTGCCCGCCGGAGGACGCCGACCGGGTGCGCCGCCATCTGGCCGCCGTCGGCCTGCCCACCGGCTTCGCCGACCTGGCGCCGCGCCACTGGGACGTGGAGCGCCTGATCGCCCACATGTCGCGCGACAAGAAGGTGAGCGGCGGACGCATCACCTTCGTGCTTGTGCGCGGCATCGGCGACGCCTATCTGGACAAGACCGTCGAACTCGACGAGGTCCGCGCCCTGCTGACCGCGGCCTTGAACGACGCCGACCAGCTCGCCCGGGAAAACGAAGCCCCCGGCGTGACGACCCGCGCCACCCTCGGCAGTTGAGCGCGGAGGGCCGGAAAACCGTTGGCCGCCCGCAAGAAATGACGCTTCCTCAGCAACCTGAATAGACCCGCAAATGGATATCGACCTCGCCATCACCCTCGGCGCCATCCTGGCGCTGCTGGTCTTCTCGGCCTTCTTCTCCGGCTCGGAGACGGCGCTGACGGCCGCCTCGCGCCCGCGCCTGCACAACCTGGCCCAGTCCGGCAACCACCGCGCCAACGTGGTCAACGACCTCTGGCACGAGAAGGAGCACCTGATCGGCGCCATCCTGCTGGGCAACAACCTGGTCAACATCCTGGCCTCGGCGCTGGCCACCAGCGCCCTCATCACCCTCTTCGGCGATGCCGGCGTGGCCTATGCGACCCTGGCCATGACCATCCTCGTGCTGGTCTTCGCCGAAGTGCTGCCCAAGACCTACGCCCTGCAGAACGCCGACCGCGCGGCCCTGGCCGTGGCGCCGGTGATGCACGTCATCGTCGTCGTGCTGAAGCCCTTCTCGCTGGTCATCCAGATGATCGTCCGCGCCGCCCTCAAGGGCTTCGGCATCGAGGTGCGCCACGCGCTCACCGCCGAGGCCTCCGAGGAGCAGCTGCGCGGCGCCATCGACCTGCATCAGGGCGAGGGCGAGGAAGAGCGCCACGAGCGCGAGATGCTGCGCTCGATCCTTGACCTCGGCGACGTCTGGGTGGAGGAGATCATGATCCACCGCAAGGACGTGGTGGCCATCGACGTCGACCTGCCAGCGGCGCAGATCGTCGAGGCGGTGCTGGCCAGCCCCTTCACGCGCATTCCCCTGTGGCAGGAAGACCCGGACAACATCGTCGCGGTGCTGCACGCCAAGGCGCTGCTGCGCGCGGTGCAGGCGGCCGGCACCGACCTGGACAAGCTGGACGTGCGCGCCATCGCCGCGGCGCCCTGGTTCATTCCCGAAACCACGGACCTGCTGTCGCAGCTCCAGGCCTTCCGCAGCCGCCACGAACACTTCGCCATCGTGGTCGACGAGTACGGCGAGATGCTGGGCATCGTCACCCTGGAGGACATTCTGGAAGAGATCGTCGGCGACATCTCCGACGAGCACGACGTGGACATCGAGGGCGTGCAGCAGCAGCGCGACGGCTCGATGATCGTCGACGGCAAGGTCACCCTGCGCGACCTGAACCGCCGCTTCGAGTGGCGCCTGCCGGACGAGGAGGCCTCGACCATCGCCGGCCTGATCCTGCACGAGGCCCGCTGCATCCCCGACGCCGGCCAGGTCTTCACCTTCCACGGCTTCAAGTTCGAGATCCTGGGGCGCAAGCGCAACCAGATCACCTCGGTGCGGATCAGCCCGACAGATGACACGACGGCCGAGGACAGCGGCGGCAAGCAGGCGGCACAAGGCTGATTACACCGGCGATCCATTCGCGCTTAAGGTGAATCCCTGCCTCTTTGGTGCCGCTTGACCCGGATTCCGATGCCCTGCACAATTGGTTGCAATAAGAGACCAGAAGAGTCTCCATGCACGCTATCGGACCCCCGATAGCAGCGCGCAACAGGGTCTATGACCTATGAATTCCTTGGGACTTCCAGGAAAGCCCAGGCAGGCGGGAGGAAACGACATGCACCGTAGGGTTGTTCCCGACATTGTCGACCAGCAGAAGATCGAGCTGTTGCCCAGCAGCACCACGGTCCGCGCCGCCGCCCACAACATGGCCGAGCGTCACATCGGCGCGGTGCTGATCGGCAGCGGCGGGCGGCTGGAAGGCATCTTCACCGAACGCGATCTGCTGATCCGGGTCGTGGCGCGCGGCCTCGATCCCGACGGCACGCCCTTGAGCGCGGTGATGACCGCCGATCCC
>JBNKHC010000197.1:0-10273 GCA_050290145.1 Kiloniellaceae bacterium
GGGCAACGGCGCCAGCCTCTGCGCCCTGCAGGACGGCCGCAGCCGGGCCTGCACCATGGGCTTCTCCACCCTGGACGGCCTCATCATGGGCACCCGCTGCGGGGCCATCGACCCCGGCGTGCTGATCTACCTGCTGCGCGAGAAAGGCATGGACGCCGACGGCCTGGAGAAGCTGCTCTACAAGGAGTCGGGCCTGCTCGGCCTCTCGGGCCTCAGCGCCGACATGCGCGACCTGCTGGCCAGCGACAGGCCGGAAGCCAGGCAGGCGGTGGAGATGTTCTGCGACCGCGTAGCCCAGCAGATCGCCGGCCTGGCGGCCATGCTGGGCGGCCTCGACGCCGTGGTGTTCACCGCCGGTATCGGCGAGCGCTCGGCGCCGATCCGCGCGGCGATCTGCGAACGCCTTGCCTGGCTGGGCGCGCAGCTCGACGCGGCGGCGAACGAGGCCGGCGAAGCGCGCATCGCCGGCGCCGACAGCCGCCTCGGCCTCTGGGTCGTGCCGACCGACGAAGAACTGATGATCGCCCGCCACACCCGCAGCCTGCTTTCCGGCGCCCAGGGCGCCACGGCCGGGGCCCGCTAGCGCCATGGTCGCCCAGCTTCTCGACGGCCTCTCGGCCGTGGCCGCACGTTACGATGCCTACCTGCTGGACCAGTTCGGGGTGCTGCACGACGGCACCAACGTCTATCCCGGCGTACTCGACTGCCTGGAGGCGCTGAAGGAGGCCGGCAAGCGGGTCGTCATCCTCTCCAACTCCGGCACGCGGCGTGAGGCCAACCGCAAACGCCTGGCCCGCCTCGGCATTCCGCCCGAGCTCTACGAGGATTTCGTCACTTCCGGCGAGGTGACCCGCGCCTACCTGAACTCGGCCCCGACCGAGCTGCGCGCGCCAGACTCCCAAGGCCATGCCGGCGCCCTGCGCTGCCTGCCCCTCGGCGCCTTAATCGGCGGCGACTCGGAGCGCGCCATCCTGGCCGGCCTGGACGTCGCCGAAGCCGCCGGGATCGAAGACGCCGACTTCGTCATGGTGGCGAGCTTCGGCCAGGAGCCGCCGCCGCGCGACGCCTTCGACAACGTGCTGGCGGCGGCGCGGCGGCGCGGCCTGATGCTGGTCTGCGCCAACCCCGACGTGAAGGGGGTCAGCCCCAACGGCCTGATCCACGCCCCCGGCGCGGTGGCCGCCGACTACGAGGCCGCCGGCGGCAAGGTGGCCTACATCGGCAAGCCGCACCCGCTAATCTACCGCCATGTGCTGAAAAACCTGGCGCCGGTGCCGCCCAGCCGCGTGCTGGCGGTGGGCGATTCCCTGTCGCACGACATCGCCGGCGCCCAGGGCGTCGGCATCGCCTCGGCCCTGGTGGTCGAGGGCATCCACCAGGAAGAGCTGGGCGATCCGGGGCAGTCGCAAGCCTTCGAAAGCCACCTCGCAGCGCTGGAGCGGCGCTACCACGCCCAGCCCGACTACCTGCTGCGCCGCCTCTCCTGGTAGGGAGCCGTAACGTAACCCGGTCAGCAAAAAAAGGCGCGGCCACCGCAGCGGCCGCGCCCTGTCGGGATTACGCTTTCGCGAAACCGCCGCGAGAGGCCTAGCGGCTCTTGAAACGGCTGCGCATGGCCAGATCGGCGCGCGCGGAGAGATCGGCACGCGCCGAAAGATCGGCACGCGAGGACATGTCGGCCCGTCCGGCCATGTCGGCCCGGGTGGTGAACTGTCCGCCGGTCATGTTGCTGGCACTGCCGATGGCGGCATCCAGCAGGATCTCCTCCAGCCAGCCGCTGGTGATCTCGATGCGTATCGAGAAGTCGACCTTGTCGTAGTGCCACATCCGGACGCCCTTCAGGAAATTCTCGTCCTTCATCTCGACGCCCACGTCGGCAACGCTGGTCGGCTCGTCGATCGACGTTCCCTCCCCGTGGACGAGGAAGATATAGGGCGCATCGAGCTTGTAGTAGCTGCCCTCGTAGGAGAAGCCGTAGATCCGCGCAAGCATCGGCTTCTTCTTCGGATCCAGCTTGTCGGTCAACGGATTCTGATTCGGTGAACCCGAACTGGCGCTCAGGCCCGCGAGAACCGTCTCGTCGAGCTTCAGCCCATGGAACTTGCGCCCGAAGAGTCTCACTTGCGAATTTGATAGAAGGTTTTCGTCAAAGATCGAAGGCCCTCCCGCCGGCCGCTTGGCTCCTCTTACCATCATCCCCTCCTTTGCGCGAAGATCGCACGACGCCGTACCGCAGGACTCCGCACCGGATTACATCATCGACCTCGGCGTGGCAGATCATAGCACTGCGGAATCGGCTCACAAGACTCCTACCTCACAATTGCAGTCGAAATGAGTGATTGAACATGCCGTATACACGGGCGTAGGCGTCCGGATCGTCGAGCAGTGCGTCCGATGCGGGCGCCGCCAGCGCGGAACCCGCGCGCCGGCGCATCCATTTCCAGCGCACCAGGTAGGCTGCGCCGGGCGGCGGCGGCGGTTCCTGCTGCGGCGCGCCCTGCAGGGCAATCCCGCGCTCGAGAAAGTTCTCCGAGAAGGCCTGAAGATTGCCGGTCTGGCCGATCTCCGCCATGACGTCCAGGAAGGTCTCCGCGAAATCCGCATAGGTCATGTGCGCCGGCGAGAGGCGCTGCCAGGTCAACGCCAGGGCGTAGCCGGTGATGTCGCGCGCCTCGATCAGCGCGTCGATGAAGGCGCCGCGATTGCGCGTGACGGCACCCTCGTGCACCCGCTGGAAGTCGGCGAGGCTGGTCGCCACGCCGTCCCGGTCCCAGCCGCGCGGGTCCATTTCCGGCGGAATGAGGCCACGGCGCGCCAGGCCGTCCTGATAGACCTCCACCAAGTTGTCGAAGATCGCGCCGGTCAGCGGCTGCGCCAGATGGTGGCCGTTGCGGTCCTGGCCGCTGGGGTCGATCCACTCGCCCTCCGGCGACAGGCTTAGCGTGGCAAGATCGTCCATATGGCTTTCGTTGGAGGCCACGCGAATCTGCTCGCTGTGCGACAGTTCGCCGATACGATTCAACCAGTTCAGCACATAGAGGTTGCCCCTGGTCTCGTCGATGAGCTCGTCGAGCATGGATTCGAAGTGCAGCGAGGAGACCAGCGCCACCATATCCGACATGGATTCGTGAAAGGCCAGGAACTGCGGCGTCAGGGCGTCCATCGCCGGAATCCCCATCTCGGAGAACAGCAGGGTGTGCCCGACCTCGTGCGCCAGGACGTCGAAATTCAACGCGAAGGGATGATACTCGCCGGCCTTGTTCACCCGCCCGCCGGTCTCGATGAAGCCGATACCCGCGTGGGCGTTGTCCCAGTCGATCTCGGGGACCAGTTCGACGATGAAACCGTCGCTCGGGTCGTACCACCTGACCGTCTTGCCGAAATAGTTCTCCCAGATATCCAGCACGAAGCGCACCGACCCGTACATATGCGCGGAAAGGAACTGGCGGCTGCCGACGGGAATCTGGTCGAAGTGACCATCGGCACCGGGGCGGGCCGGCGGGAAGGCCGGTCCCTGGTAGGGCGGCATGTAAGGAAATTCATAGGGTTCCGACTTGCCGACTGCATCGACGACCCGCATGGCGCCGTCGAAAGGGCCGGCCGCGATCGTTCCCGGCCGCGGCGACACCCTCACCGTCTCCGGCTTGGAAAAGCCTTCCAGCTCCGGCATCTGCGGAAACAGCCGGAAGCGCGTGCCGGCGGCAACGCCGTCGACTCCGTCCAGCCTGTTCCACAGCATGGTCATCGCTTACCCCCAATTCGACACGCTAGTTCTAGCGCGACTCCTCCACCAGCGCCAAATAGGCCTGCTCGCGCGCCAGGGCGTCGCGCAGACTGTCGACGTCGGCGAAACCCAGCTCGCGGGCGCTCGCGACGATATCCGACGGCGCGGCGCGACCCAAACGGGTCTCAAAGTACCAGTCCACCAGGGCATCGGACGACAGCGCAGAGGGGGCAGTGTTCCCCCCGTCAGCCTTTTCGAGCCGCTCCTGCTTGTCGCGGGCGCGCGCGGCCAGCGCCGGGTAGTGGCCCTCGCTGCGCAGCACGTCGAGCAGCGCCCCCGCCAGCGCCGGGCCCGCGCTCCGGGCCCGGCTCTCCACCGCAGCCTCGTAGGCAAGCAGGCGGTCGAGCCCTTCGCGGTCCAGGTCGCAGTCTGCCGCCCAGGCCTCCAGCGCCGCGCGCGACAGCAGGCCGTGGCGCCATCGCAGCCGGTCCAGCGCCGCACGACGCGACCCGTCGTCCAGCGGCGGCGAGGGCTCCGGCGCTTGAAGCTGCAGGCGCAGCACTGCCAGCCGGCGCAGGGCCGCATAGAGCTCCGGGTCGAGGTAGAGCTCGTCCAGGACCCGCCCCTCCTCCGCGCCCAGAGGGGCGGCCGCGTCCTCGGCCTGCTCGACGAACTGCGCCCAGAGGGTGGTGCGCTCGAAGACGAAGGGCTCGCGCTCGGCGGGCGGCTCCAGTTCGCTCTTGGCCAGGGCTTCCAGCAGCGCCCTGGCATCGGCGCGCTTCTGCGAGACGCGTCCCTGCGGCAGCCAGGCCAGCAGCGCCTCGGCGATCGCCGGATCCGCATCCATCTCGGCCAGCAGTTCCGGCAGGACGGCAAAGCTGCGCTCGCGGTAGAAGCGACGCTTGAAGGCAGCGACGAGGCCATCGCGCAGCTTGTCGTCGATGATCCCGCAACGCGCCGCTGCGGCCAGGGTCTCGCGCAGGTCGACCATGGCATCCGACAGCGCCGGGTAGGACAGCTCTGCCGGACCGTGGATCACCGCCACCTCGTCGTCGTCCTCGAAGAGCTCGCTCTCGTAGGGAGCATAGGAGCCGACCCGGTAGGCCTCGTAGATCTTGCCGACGCCGATCATGCCGTGGCGCTGCAGCTCGGCGGCGCGCAGCGCACCCATGCTGGCGGCGCCGTAGACGGGAATGCCCTGGTCCAGCGCCCAGAGGATTTCCTTGTGCCAGACCGAGGGCACCTCCTGGAAATAGCCGTCGATCACGGCGATGGCCCGCGGCCGGCGCTGCTGCACCAGGCGGTAGATGTCGCCCTGGCGCACGGGCGGGCGGTAGTCCGCCTCCAGAATCGCCTCCGCCTCGACGCGCGGCAGGCTGGGGCCCAGGAAAACCGCGGTCATGACCAGTCCCCTTCCCCCAGGCCACGAGCGAGGGCGCGCGGGCCGGGACGGTAGTCGCTGCCGGCGCCCTGGTAGGCGCCTTCCAGCCCGGCGGCCACGACGCGGACCACCGGCAGGCCGACCTCGGGCTTGGTGAGGTCGACCGCCACCACCTGGGTGATGCCTTCGCCGGCAAGGCGCAGCAGCACCCGTTCCAAGTCGCCGGCGATGGTCTCGCCGCTGAGGTTGGGGGCCTCGCCGAAGCGCCGGCGCGGCGGATCGGCCAGCCACAGCCGGGCGGTGCGGTTGCGCGCCAGCTTGGCCGCGCTGTCATAGGACTCCGGCACGTAGTCGTCGCGCGAGCCGGCGATCCGGGTGGTGCGCGACTGCGCCGCCTCAGTCAGGGCGCGCAGCAGGGCGACCTCGCGGTCCGGGTGGCAGCCGGCGCCAAGTTCCGCCTCCACGGCGGTATCGCTGCGCTCGGCCACCGCGCAGCAGAAGACCGGCACGCCGAGGTCCGAGGTCACGTCCCAGAGGCCGACGTCGAGGCCGGCACGGGCATAATGGGCCAGCAGGGTGCGGCAGCGCGGGGACCCGACGCTCTCCGGATCCAGCTTTGCCGCCGCGCGTGCGCTGTCGCCGCCCAGGCGCCAGAGGCTCAGCGCGTCGCGCTCGATCAGCTCGCAGAGCGCGTGCAGCGCCGCCTCGGAGAAAGTATTGCCGGAGGCCAGGCCGTTGGTGTTGGCGGGAAAGGCGAAACTGCCCTGGGGCTGCGGCAGGGTGTAGTTGGTCGAGACCAGCTCCAGCGGCACCCAGAGCGGATCGCCGCCGGCCAGCGGCGCCCCCTCGATCCAGAGGATCTGCTGCGCGGGGTCGAAGTCGCCGAGGCGCGAGCGCGGCAGGCCCTCGACGTCGATCACCCGGTGGTCGCGGCTCAGCTCGTCGAAGGAAACCATCTTCAGGGGCGCGGTGATGGTCTCGCCGTGCCAGGTCTCCGCCGCCTCCATGAAGGCCGAGACCTTGGCTTCCTGCGGTGTCAGGCCCTTGCCCTGGGAAACCGCGATGGAGCGGGAGAGAGGGCGGCAGGCCATGTAGACGGGAATGCCGATGCTGTCGAGGCCTGTGACGTTGGCCAGGCGCGTGATGCCCATGCGTCCGGCCAGAGGTAGAAAGGCCTCCAGCGTCTCTTCCGGACTGCGGCTGCGGTGGGTGCCGCCGCGGTAGGCCTTGGCGGTCTCCTCTCCAGCCTCAGAGGGCGACCGGGAGCGGCGCTGCGGGACCGGGACGTCCATGGCGCTTCACCCTTCCCGGCGCCGCGCGGTGGCCAGCAAGGCCGCCGCGGCCGCATAGTCGGGCGTCCCCGCCATGCCCTCCAGACCGCGCAGCCGCAGCTCCAGGGTGTCGCAGGCGTCGTCGATGCGGCCCTGGCTGCGCAGCAGGCCGGCCAGGCTGGTGGCGGCGCGCAGCGCCAGGGTGCGTGCGCCCTGGTCGCTCGCCAGGTCCAGCGCACTGTGGTAGGCGGAGACCGCGGGCTCCGGGTCGTGCGGCATGCGCAGCTGCAGCAGGTAGCCGACCCGGCGGCGCAGCTCCGGCAGCCAGATCTGCAGCCCCATGGCCTCGAACTCCGCCTGGGCCGCGGTGGTCTCCTCCAGCGCCTCGTCGATGCGCCCGTTCATCGCCAGGACCTCGGCGAACATGTCGTAATAGACCGGAAAGTCCTCGCGGGTGCCGATCAGCTTCTGGCGCTCCAGTCCCTCGCGGATCTCGGTCAGGCCCTTGGAGGGGTTGCCGAGGCGCGCGTGGGCCCAGCCGGCGAAGACCAGCGCCTTGGCGCGGTGATCGGTGAAGCCCTGCTCCTCGGCGAAGGCGATCATCTCCTCGGCGATGCGCAGCACCTCCGCCGCATCGCGGCAGTAGAGGCGGTGCATGATGGTGATGTCCTTATGGTGCATCCAGCTGCCGCCGTGGCCGAGGGTCTCCATCCAGGCCTGTGCCTGACGCTCCGACTCTATCGCCTCCTCCGGCCGGCCCAGCAGCCAGTAGACCAGCGAGCGCTCGCCGTGGCCGCAGACCTTGGCGTCGTGGTTGCCGTAGAGCGTCGCATGGGTGCGGTAGTCGCCCTTCTCATAGAGCTCCAGGCCGCAGTCGATGTGCGCCAGACAACCCTGGAAGTCACCGCGGTTGAAGTGCGAGGCCCACTGGCAGTGATGCGCCTGCAGCAGCAGCGCCTCGTCCTTGCGGGCGCTGGCGCGGGTCAGCAGTTCGTCGGAGCGCTTGCTCATCTCGTTGAAGTCGCGCGACAGGCGCCACCAGCCCCAGTAGACCGGGAAGTGGTCCTCGGACTCCGGCAGACTGCGGCACAGCTCATAGCCCTTGGTATAGATCTCCTCCACCTCGCTGGAGCCCGGCCCGTGCAGAGCGATCAGCGCCGGCCCGAGGTGGATCAGCAGCTGCAGGCGCAGAGCCTGGGTTTCCGGAGTTTTGGGCAGCTGGTCCAGCGCTTCCAGGCCGCGGCGCAAGTGGTGCACCGCCTCGACGATGGCCGAGCGGGCCAAGCTGATACGCCCGGCCTGCAGCCACAGCTTCGCGGCCTGCTCGTGGCTGCCGCCGGCGGAGAGATGGTTGGCCAGCAGGTCGGGGCGGTCTTCGTCGATCTTCGGCACCTGGTTCTGCAGGGCCTGCGCTGTGGCGGTGTGCAGGCGCTGGCGCTCCTCGCGCAGCAGCGAGTCATAGGCCGCTTCCTGCACCAGGCCATGCCTGAAGACGAAGGTCTCCTTGCCGCGCTGGTCGACCTCCCGATAGATCAGGCCGGCGTCGGACAGGGTGATCAGCGCCGCCTCCAGATAGGCCCCGTCGAAGTCGCCGACCTCGGAAATCAGCTCGCGTGAGAAGGAACGGCCGAGCACCGAGCCCACGCGCGCCACCGTCTTCGCCTGCCCGACCCGGTCGAGCCGCTCCATGAGGGAATCCTGCAGCGAAATCGGAATGGCCGAGCCGGCGCCGCGCCGCGGCTTGCGCCCCTTGGCGGACTGCTCGAAATCCAGCTCCACGACACTCTTGGTCAGTTCCTCGACGAAGAGCGGGATGCCGTCGGTCTTTTCGACGATCTCGCTGACCACAGCCTTGGTGAGCGATGTCCCCTGGGCCAGGCTCGCGATCAGCGCCTGGGTATCCTTCACCGGCAGGCGTCCGAGTTCGAGACGGGTGACCTGCGGCAGCGCTTCCCAGGGTGTGTGGAACCCCTCGCGCGAGGTGACAATGACGTAGACACGCTCGTTCGGGATGGCGTGGACCACCCGGTCGAGCACCTCGATCGAAGTGGGATCGAGCCATTGGAAGTCGTCCACCACCACGACGGTGGGGTACTCGCGGCTGCGCGCGATGAGGTTGTCGACGATGGCCTGCAGGGTGCGCTCGCGATTCTGCTTGGCGGCCACCTGTGACTGCGGCTGGTCGATGGCAACCGGCGAGAGCATGTCCGCGAAGATGTCGAGCCGCGCCTCGCGCTCCTGCCCTTCGCCCATCACTACCTTGTTCAGCTTGTGGCGGATGGTCGCCGGGCTGTCACCGGGATCGATGTTGGCGAGCAGGCGGTAGCGCTGGATCAGCGGATAGAGCGGGCTGTCCTGGTTGTAGGGCGTGCCCTGGTAGGTCTGCACTATGGCCTCGTCGTTGACCTCGCGCAGGAACTGGTGGACGAAGCGCGACTTGCCGATGCCCGGCTCGCCGGTGATCATCACCACGCGGCCGGCGCCGCTCTTCACCTGCTGCCACTGGCGGCGCGCCAGGTCGAGCTGGTCGCTGCGGTCGGCAAAGGAGGTCTGCGCCCAGCGCCCGAAGGTGACGGCCTCGCGGTCGCCGTGACGCTCGCCGATAAGCCGCCAGATGCGCACCGGCTCCGAGATGCCGTGGAACTCCCGCCGGCCGAGATCCTCGAAGTCGAAGCTGTCCTGCGTCAGGCGGTAGGTCACGTCGGCGACCACGATGTCGTTGGGGCCGGCCGTGCCCTGGACCCGGGCGGCGAGATTGGGGGCGACGCCGATGGCCGGCTGCTCCACCGCGGCGCCGGCGCCGATCAGGTCGCCGACGATGACCACGCCGGAAGCGATGCCGATGCGCACCGCCAGCTTGGTGTCCGCCGGCAGCCTCAGATCGCCGATGCCCTCGGTGATGCCCAGGGCTGCGTGCAGCGCGTGAACCGGCGCATCCTCGTGGGCCATGGGATAGCCGAAGTAGGCCAGAATGCCGTCTCCGACGAAGCGGGCGATGTAGCCTTCGTGGGAGCCGATGATGGAGGCGCAGAAATTCTGATAGCAGCGCACCACGTCCAGCAGGTCCTCGGCCTCCAGGCGTTCGGAAAGAACGGTGGAGCCGACGATGTCGCAGAACATCACGGTCAGGTGGCGACGTTCGGCGGGAACGCGTTCGCCGCTGGCCGGCGGCGTCACCGCCACGGCGGGACTATGGCCGGCAGTCACCAGCGACTGCGCGGCGCGCAGCAGGCGCTTGCGCTGGCCGAGAGTCAGCCCGAGCTGGCGCAGGTCCTCTTCCGTCAGCTCCGGAACGAGCTCAAGGTCGACGTCGTTTTCCTCGAAAACCTCCGCAAGCCCACCCAGACCGATCGCCGTCAGCCAGCGCCGAATGGCCATCGCCGCTTTCCTCTCTCCCCCCAGGATCGCTCCTGCGACATCCCTCTCCCAGAAAGCCGATTAAACCGCTGCGCGATGCAAGGCTGTGTCCATCGCGTGACATCGAAGCATCGCTGCCGCCGGCAGGACCGGCGGATGGTTTCAACAGCGGTACTGCTGACGTAAATCCGTCCCAAACCTGCGTCCCCCTTTGAGCATCTATACTACCCTCCAGGAAAAGCCGTCGACCTGTTTTCTGTCACATTCTAGAGAGAAATCAGAACGGTGCCGCCACGCCACGAGAGACCGATGCCGCATCACACGTCATACGGGAATCGTCCAATTTCAGAGACTTAAGCGGCCGCCTCGCCCCCTGAGGCGCCAGCACTATGGCGCGACGCCGCCGATCTGCTCGGTGATCTCCTTGGCCGCCTGCACCACCCGCGCGCCCAGTTCGCCCAGCCGGGTCTCGGTGACCCGCACCGAGGGTCCGGAGACCGACACCCCGGCGATGACCTCGCCGTGCTCGTTGTGAATGGT
>JBNKHC010000198.1:0-9834 GCA_050290145.1 Kiloniellaceae bacterium
CGGCCTCGATCTCGGCAGCGCTCTCCACATCGGCCGCGACGAGGGCCGCCGTGACAGGCGTTGCCGGCTCGGGCGTGTCGTTCTCGGCCGCGGCCGGCCCCTCCGGTTTCGCCGGCACGCGCCGGCCGTTGGCCTGGCGCAGTGCCCGGGCGCCACTGTCGAGCAGGCTGGCGGGCGGACGCGGTTCTTCCAGCGCTGCGGCCTCGGGCGCGGCGGCATCGGCCTCCGCCATTTCCCGGGGCTTCCCAGCGTCCACCTTCCCGGCGGCGATCTTCTCCTCTTCGGCCGCCTGAGCCTCGACGAAGGCGAGCAGCGGCAGCTCCTCCGCCTCCTTGGCCTTCTTCGCGGCGTGGCCGTTGAGCTCGATCTTGCGCGCGCCATTGGCTGCGCGCTTCGGCTTCAGATCCCGCTCTTCCGGAGCGGCGCCCTCAATTTCCGCGATCAGGAGACTGGCAGGCGAGGCCCTGCCTTTGCGCGCGAAGAGATTGCTCGTCAACGAGGCGGCCTTGTGCTGAGTCATCTCAGGCTCTGCCCTCGGCCTTCGTCTGTGCGGTCATGGCCGCGACCGGACCGGGGATCGACGGCAGGCGCCGGCGCCTCATGCCCCCGCCTTCCAAGCGATCCTGCAGGTAGTTCCAGAGCTCGGCGATCTCCTCGGCGGAGCGCGATTCACCGGGCAGTTCCATCACCGTGCGGCCGTCGATCATGGCCGCGGCGAAGTCGACGCGCTGGTGGATGATCGACGGCGCCAGCGGACCGTACTGGGACAGCAGCGCCACCGCCTCGCTGGTGATGCGGGCCCGCGCGGCGGCCCCGTTGACGACGAAGACCAGCGGCTTGCCCAGGTGCTCCACCAGTTCCATGGTGGCGCCGATGGAGCGCAGATCGTGCGGGCTGGGCCGGGTCGGGATGACCACCAGGTCGGCCACGCGGATCACGTCGGCGATGGTCGCGGTCAGCGCCGGCGGCGTGTCGATGATCAGCAGTTCCATGCCGTGGGCGGCCAATTCCTTGATGTCTTCGGCCAGCCGCGGCACCGCGGTCTGTATGAAAAAGGGGTTTGGCGCCGTGCGCTCATTCCACCAGTCGGCGAGGCTGCCCTGGGGATCCACATCGATAAGGCCGACCGGCCCGCTTCCACTCATCTCCGCCTGGACAGCCAGATGCCCGGCCAGGGTGGTCTTGCCCGAACCACCCTTCTGAGACGCAACAACCAAAACCTTCAACCTGCTTGCCCCCCGAAAGTTCTCCAGGAGCCAACTATACTTGGCGCAATGCGGCCCGACGCAGCGCCAGTGGCTCCGATCACGTCCGACATCGAAGACAAAGCCTCGACGCCCAGCAGCGAAAGTTAACAATTAGTTAACTTCTACTATATATAGCGTATCAATGGAAGGCGATGTTACAGGTGTTGCGGTAAAAATGACTGTCGCCGCCCTTCTTACCCCGGGCTGTGGGCTTTGTGCAACACAACCTGGGATCAAACAATCCAAAAAAATATTCATCGGAAGGCGATCAATCGGAGCCTCAGGAGGCCTCCGCAGCGGCAGGATTCCAAAGAAAATAACCAAAGGTTGATATTACATGAGACAAAACACATCAAAAAGTCGATACAGTTTTATCTATATTTAGTATAAATCAATATAAAAGAGGTTTTTATTTACATCTTTACTTAAGCACCACCAAATAATATTGTATCGGGCTGATTAGATGCCTGGATTGAATGGAGGAAAAGATGCAGATCCAACCAGCCCCGGTGCCTCTCGCCAACAGTGGCGCAGAGACCGCCGGCAAGACCCAGGAGGTCTCCGCCGGGGCCAAAGCGGAGACGCCGCGTCCCGTGGACGCGGCTCCGAAGGACCCTCCCCCGCGGTTCCCCTATCCGGAACCCAACCGGGGACAGGCGATCGACATCGAGGCTTGATCGCCGGGCCTTTGCGCCGCTAGCGCCGGGGAAGAAGATGTCTCTACCTAGACCGCTCCGAAGGGAAAACCGCGGTTTTCCCTTCGGAGCGCTTCCCCTTTTCAGCCCCCTGGTCTGCGGGCGCCCCAGAGGCTATGCGCCCTCCGGAGCAGCGTGGTCCCATCATAAACACTTGTGCGCGTAGGGTTGCTCTCCATATACAGTCGGTGGAAAGTGCGGTGTCGGAGTCGCCGCCCGCTGTGAGGCGCGTGACAAGGCTCCGCGAAAACTGACTTTCGACCATGACCGCCCCTTCGATGACTGCCGAACCCCGATGTCTATAGAGCCGCGCCGACTGGCGCCCCTGCGGCGCAACCTCGGATTTCTGCGGCGCTGGCTGCAGAATCCCAAGGCGGTGGGCGCGGTGGTTCCCAGCGGCCGCAGCCTGGCCTGCGCCATGGTGGCGGGCATCGACCTGGAAGCGCCTGGCGCCGTGGTCGAACTGGGCGGCGGCACCGGCAACATCACTGCGGCCCTTCTGAAGGCCGGCGTCCCCAGCGACCGCATCGCCGTGGTCGAGCGCGACCCCGGCTTCGCCCGGATGATCGCGGCGCGCTTCCCCGACGTGACCGTGCTGCAGGGCGACGCCGCCGAGTTGCGGCGCCTGCTGCGCAATGCCGG
Organism: Kiloniellaceae bacterium; assembly: GCA_050290145.1. Taxonomy (GTDB): domain Bacteria; phylum Pseudomonadota; class Alphaproteobacteria; order Kiloniellales; family Kiloniellaceae; genus Pelagibius. The sequence continues at coordinate 2,585 of JBNKHC010000198.1, forward strand.
CATCGGCCCTGTGAAGGCCGTCGTGTCCGGCCTGCCGCTGCTTTCCATCCCCGAACGCGTCTGCCTGCGGATCATCTCCGAAGCCACCGAGGTGCTGGAGGAAGACGGCGTGCTGCTGCAGTTCACCTACGGCCCGGCCTCGCCGGTGTCGCGGCGCATCCTGACGCGCCTGGGCCTGCAGGCCGAGCGCATCAACTGGGTGGTCGACAACATCCCGCCGGCCAGCGTGTGGCGCTACCGTCCACCGCACGGCATGAAGCTGCAGGAAAAGCAGAGCGCCTGAGACGGCGGCGCGGCCCCTTCCCCGGAAATCTTGTCTTGAGGCCTTGCGCGGCGGCTATTCCGCCGCGTCGACGCGGCGGATGATCCGGGCCGGCTTGGCCTGGATACGGCGCTTGAAGTCCGTGGTGCGGATCATCTCGCGCACCCGCGGCTGGATCTCCGTGCGCCAGCGGGTGCCGTTGAACACGCCGTAGTGGCCGACGCCCGGCTGCACATAGTGGTAGTGGTCGTCGATGGGAATGTTGACGCAGAGATCGTGTGCCGCCTCGGTCTGGCCCAGACCGCAGATGTCGTCCAGCTCGCCCTCGACCGTCATCAGCGCCGTCTTGCGGATCTTGCGACAGTCGACCAGCTCGCCGCGATGCATCATGCGGCCTTCCGGCAGGGCGTGATCCTGGAACACGGTCTTCACGGTCTGCAGATAGAACTCCGCCGTCAGGTCCATGACCGAGAGGTATTCGTCGTAGAAGTTCTGGTGCTGCTCCACGGAGTCGCAGTCGCCCTCGATCAGGTGGCGGAACAGGCCGGCGTGGGCGTCCATGTGGCGCTCCAGGTTCATGGTCATGAAGCCGGAGAGCTGGACGAAGCCGGGATAGACGCGCCGCATGACGCCGGGGTTCGGATAGGGCACCGTGTGGATCACCGCCTGCTCGAACCACGACAGCGGGCGCGAGGCGGCCAGTTCATTCACCGCCGTCGGATTGCGCCTTGTGTCGATGGGCCCGCCCATCAGGGTCATGGAAGCCGGCTGCATCGGATCGCCGGCCGCCGCCATGGCCGCCACCGCGGCCAAGACCGGAACGGAGGGCTGGCAGACGCCGATCACATGGGTGTTCGGTCCAATGAATTGCAGGAACTCGATGATGTAGTCGATGAAGTCGTCGAGGTCGAAGTCGCCGTACATCAGCGGCACCACGCGCGCATCGCGCCAGTCGGTGACGTAGACGTCGTGCTCCGGCAGCATCGCCTTGACCGTGCCGCGCAGCAGCGTCGCGTAGTGCCCGGACAAGGGCGCCACGATCAGCACCTTGGGATCGTAGCGTTTGCCGGCCGTGGTCTCGTCGCGCTTGAAGTGCAGCAGATCGCAGAACAGCTTGGAGTGGACAACCTCCGGCTCGACCTTCACGGGCAGGCCGAAGATCATGGTCTCGTCGATGTCCCATGCCGGCTTGCGGTAGCGCCGGGTCACATTCTCGAAGACTTCGCAAGCCGCCGCCACGGCCTTGCCGACGGGCGTATAGGCGACGGGATTGAAGGCGCTGCGGTAGAAGCGGCGCATGGCGTCGGAGTGCAGACGCAACGGCTGCACCGCAGCATGGGTCATCTCATAAGCATGGTATAGCAACGTTACTCGGTCCCCAGAGTTGGCGCACCCTGTAGGGCACTCCCACTGTACTGCCTTATTTTTTTCGCTGGGCCGGAACCGTCGCTCCGCGCCGCGCCGCCCTGGCAGCCGATGCTGCGACGCAACAAAACCTTACCATTGCGCCACCTTGGGGCGAAGCAAAAAGTCGCCCTCCTTCCCGGCCCCGCCCGGCCCGGCTTGACGCATGTCAATGCCTTGGCAAAGCGGGAAAAATACGCTTTCAGGCAGTTCCGGCGCTTCGCTGCGAAGTTCAACCGGGAAGTCCCAGTCCCGACCCGAGGTGCAAGAAATGGCCAGCATCATAGATGCCCTGCGCAGCGACCATTCCCGCTTGACCAAGCTTCTCGACGCTCTGGAGCGCCAGATCGACGCCTTCGGCGAGGGCGGTACCCTGGATTTCGAGATCGCCGACGGCGTCCTGCACTACTGCCGCACCTACCCGGACCTGCATCATCACCCCCGCGAGGACATGGTCTTCGATCGTTTGAAGGCCCGCGACCCGAAAGCGGCAGCGGCCATGGGCGACCTGCGCAGCGAGCACCGCAAGCTGGCCCAGGTGACCGAACGCTTCGCCGAGGCTTTGGAGGCGGTGGAGCAGGATATTCCCATGGAGCGGGACGCCCTGACCGATGTGGCCAGCGAGTTCCTCAAGGCCTACCGCCACCACATCATGATGGAGGAGAAGCACTTCTTCCCCGCCGCCCAGCGCGCCCTGACGCCGGAGGACTGGCGCCAGCTGGCCGCCCAGACGGCGCCCGTCGCCGACCCCCTGTTCGACAGCCGTGACGACGAGCGCTTCGATGCCCTTTACCAGGACATCGTCGACTGGGACAGCAACCTGCCCGCCGGCGCCTGATCGTTCGGCAATTAAGCGTAGATGGTCGAATTCGCCTTTAGGCTTTGTTAGGGTCTCGCTGACAGTTTGCAGCTCAGCCGAATTATCGCAAGCAACAGACTTTATTATCAGAAATGAGAATTCAGGAGGCCGGGCGCATGAGAGCGCGCACGCTTGTCCGCAGCCTGCTTTTCGCATCCCTCCTCGCCGGCGTTGCCGCCAGCCCGCCGGCCAGCCCGCCGGTACGCGCGGCGGACCAGGGCCTGACCATCGGCACCGGCAGCCGCGCCGGGGTCTATTACCAGGTCGGCCGCGCCCTTTGCCGCCTGCTGGCGCAGAGCGCCAAGGAGGCCGCGCCCGCCTGCACGGCCCTGACGACCGCCGGCTCCATCGCCAACCTGCGCGACCTCAGGGCCGGCAAGCTGCAGCTCGCGGTGGCCCAGTCCGACTGGCAGTACCACGCCTTGAACGGCACCAACGGCTTTATCGAGGACAAACCCGATTCGGAGTTGCGGTCGCTCTTCTCGGTGCACGGCGAGCCCTTCACCCTGGTCGCCCGCCGCGACGCGGAGATCGAGCATCTGCAAGACCTGGTCGGCAAGCGGGTCAACATCGGCAACCCGGGGTCCGGCCAGCGCGGTACCATGGAAATCGTGATGTTCGCCATGGGCTGGGAGAAGTCCACCTTCAGCCTGGCCGAGGAGCTGCCGGCCAGCCAGCAGTCCCTGGCGCTGTGCCATGACCGGGTCCAGGCCATGGTCTACACCGTCGGCCATCCCAACGATTCGGTGGCCCAGGCGGTGCGGCTCTGCGACGCCGCCCTGGTCGAGGTCGCGGGGCGGCCCATCGACATCCTGGTGGCGAAATACCCCTTCTACGCCCGCATGGAGATCCCCGGCGGCCTCTACGCCGGCAACCCCCACGACGTGCAGACCTTCGGCGTCAAGGCGACGGTCGTGACCTCGGCCAGGGTCGACGCCGACACCGTCTACGCCCTGACCCGGGCGCTCTTCGAGAACTTCGAGGCCTTCCGCGGCATGCATCCGGCCTTTCAGCATCTGATCCCGGAGCGCATGATCACCGACGGGCTGAGCGCGCCGCTGCACGAAGGGGCGCTGCGCTACTACAAGGAACGCGGCTGGCTGTAGCCCTCTCACCGCCCTATGATCGCGGTGACATGAACCGGCGATGCAGCGGAGGCGGAGAGCGACATGAGCGAAGGCGACACCACGCAGAACATGGCCCAGAACATGGCTGTCTTCTGCGATTTCGAGAACGTGGCCCTGGGCGTCAAGGACGCCAAGTACGCCGCCTTCGACATTGCCAAGGTGCTGGAGCGCCTGCTGCTGAAGGGCGACATCGTGGTCAAGAAGGCCTACTGCGACTGGGCCCGCTACAAGGATTTCAAGGCGCCCATGCACGAGGCCGCCTTCGAACTGATCGAGATTCCCCACGTGCGCGTCTCCGGCAAGAACTCCGCCGACATCCGCCTGGTCGTCGACGCCCTGGACCTCTGCTACACCAAGCCGCACATCGATACCTTCGTCATCATCTCCGGCGACTCCGACTTCTCGCCGCTGGTCTCGAAGCTGCGCGAGAACAACAAGACGGTGATCGGCGTCGGCGTGAAGAACTCGACCTCCGAACTGCTGACCGCGAACTGCCACGAGTTCATCTACTACGACGACCTGATCCGCGAATCGGACAAGCAGCAGAAGGCCAAGCGCCGGCGCAGCGCCAGGAAGAGCACGGCGAAGAAGAAGCCCAGCAGCGAGGAGGTCCTGAAACAGGAGGCCTTCGACCTGGTGACCGAGGTCATCGACGACCTCTTCAAGGACCGCGGCCAGGAGGAGAAGGTCTGGGGCTCCATGGTCAAGCAGACCCTGAAACGCCGCAAGCCGGGCTTCAGCGAGAGCTATCACGGCTTCCGCTCCTTCGGGCAGCTGCTGGAAGAAGCCGAGGACCGCAAGCTGCTGGAGCTGCAGCACGACGAGAAGTCCGGCGGCTACATCATCAAGCGGTTGCTCGACTAGGGCGCAGTGTCATTATCGACAGGGTGTCGATGACCGCTTTCGGCCGATTCTCAGGCATTCATCAGCCGATTGCGCACGTCGCCGAAGTGCCACAAACAGACGTTCAGGACTTGCGATAAACCAGCGCAAAAGCGGTATCATGTGAGTGAGCGTGCCCAGGCTTCGCATACATTGGCACCTCGGCGACCCGCAGATCTTTGATCAGTCCGCGCGCCTCGATATCTCGCAGAACGGGTTCAAACCCCGCCTCTTGGAAAAACGCTGTCCTGACACCGATCACAAAGAGCGCATTGGCGCGAGCGATATGGAGCAAGCTTTCAAGCGGTTCAGGGCCGAGGTGCCCAAATGTGAAAGTTCCGGCAGACAAGACTGCGCCATAGTCATTTGCGATTAGGTCGAGAGACTTCGTCAGATCCACTCTGTACAGTGAGCGGTAGAGTTTCTTCTCTTCCGATGCGCGGAGCATTTCAGCCGAAATATCAATTCCGTCGATTTGGTCTCGGGAGAGATTCAAGGCGCTCGCTACGAGCCCGGTGCCGCATCCAATATCGGCGATTGGCCTATCGGTTTCGGTCGCGGCATCACGATACGCCGTGGCGATCGCTGCAGGATATTGCCATCCCAAAGCGTCGGCGAATTCCGAATCATAGGTGGACGCAAATTCATCGTAGTAATCTGCATTGTCCTCTGGGTTAGAGAGCTTATACGACTTTTCCAAAAGGGTTTGCCCAGCGCTTTTCTCAGTCATATCAACTCCCCATGTGAGGTAGTCTTCGTCCAGATGGAATGGACTTGAGCCTGCATTCCTCGGTTGGCCCGCCGGTATCGAAGACCAATTCGAGGGGCTGCATCGAGATAACACAACCAGTATCTAAGATCATCAAGTCCCGCAACGGGTCATGAAGGACCTCACCTCGCCATAGGCGAGACGTCCGCTTGCGGGCCCAAAGCGGGCTTTAATGCGACGATGTCCAGTTAGTGGCAGATAGCAGACGTGATAAGACGGTTCGGGACAGGTCCGCTTCGTGCCAAGAGGAGAAATTCCGCCGATTTCGACACAGAAATCGAAAGGGGAAATCGCGTTGCTTAGGAAATCCAGACTGCGGCAGCCTGTCCAGTGCGTCAAAGCGGGGGTCCTATGTCAGGAATGGCGAAAGACGTAGCCATAGAAATTGCTCGCGCCAAAGAAAGTGCCGGCCTCCGAGGATCGCACGATCATATCAGCCCAGTTCGCCGCCTCATCCTCTGACATGGCTCCGGACTTCGGAAGGAGTTTCCTGAACGATTCAATAGCTGGCAGCCAAAAGTCGGCTCGGCCAATTTCTGCCAGGACATAAGGGAACGCCTTCACGAATTCCAAGTCGGCACGCTTTGCAAGCCTGGGCAACTGGCGCATCACTCTCGGCTGGGTAACGACGGCGCTGATGATTTTCTCTTCATCTGCTTTGGATTTCACTGGGTCATCTTGCTCATACGTGATCGAAGCGTAGTCGCCGTCGAATACGCCTATCATGCCACCTTGCCTCACGATACGCTTCGCCTCGACGAGCACGGCAAGGGGGTCGCTCACATGACTGAGCAGCGTGTGCATGATGACCGCGTCGAAGGCACCGTCCTTCAATTCCAAGCTCTGCGTATCGCCCACCTGAAATTCCAGTCGTTCGCCGACGCCGTCCTCCTTCGCCAGCCTCTCGGCCGACTTTATAAGGTAGGAACTGTGATCCACGCCTAAGACGGTGCCGGCAAAACCCTCGCGCGCAGCGATCTGACGGCCAGCAACACCAGTGCCGCATCCCATGTCGACAACGGTGCGGGCACTGTCGATGGCCATGGCATCGAGGTAGTCGTTCAGCATGCCCTGGAACACGGGATGCTTCCCCCGTGTCTCAAGTCGCTTCACGATGACGTCGAGGACGGCATCTTCCAACTTATCGGTAATGTGATAAACATCCAGCGCGGGCATGGTGGCGAACCCTTTCCGTGCCCTCTTCAGCAGTCGTTCCTGCGAAGATAAATTATACCACGAGCCAGGTAATACGTCCATTTCATGGTCGGACCTACCCACTTTTGGCTCGAATCCGTCTCGTAGGTACGACATATGGTTTCCGCTTCGGGTCAAATCGAGACCAACAACACTCGAGGGCCGACGTCCGCTCTGCGAGGAAAACCAGAATCAGGGTTTGAGGTCCGCAGCGATGTGCCGCACGCCTCACCTCGCTAACGCCACCTCGCTGAGCACCGCCGAGAAGTGGCAGGCAGCCGCCGCCAGCACGAAGGCATGCCAGATGGCGTTCTGGTAGGGCAACCGCCGCCAGAGGTGGAACACCACGCCGAGGCTGTAGAGCCCGCCGCCAACAGTCAGCAGCACAAGTCCCGGCACGGAAATGGCGCCCGTGAAGGCCGGAAATGCGCCATAAGCGGCCCTGGCCGGATTCTGTATTGGTGCAATCTCTGCGTTCTTAGGAACAGGCAATGTTTCGCGGGACTCGTCGAAGGCCTGACGAAGCGGACGATCGGCAAACCCCTGTCGTGAAAAATCGCAGCTTTGCTTTCAATACCTGCTCTGCCGTAGCTGTAATACTTCCTAGTGGCAAAAAATCCGCATTCAGGCTCTTTGCATTCGCGTAGATTCTTTTCCGGTCGTCAGATATCCTCCTATTCGCCTGAATGCCTAGTCTTCTCCTGTTTCAGGGGAGCAAACTCTTGGACCGTCGACTGGCCGTCATTCTAGCTG
>JBNKHC010000199.1:0-4427 GCA_050290145.1 Kiloniellaceae bacterium
CTGGGGGGCGGCTCGATACATGTGGGAGAGAAAGCCGGCATGGCGGCTGCGCTCTTCGCCGCCCTCTTCACGACGCGCCAGGGTTTCATGTTCGGCATGATCTATGGTGCCCTGGTGTGCAAGAAGTCGGGCATCTCCCTCGACTCCTTCACCGAGCTGGTGCCCGTCACGCTCGGCGTGCTGCCGGGCTACTTAAAGTACTTCGCCGACACCGCTCCCGCCGGCAACTTCGACAATCCACCGGCCACCATGGCGACCTATGCCGCGGCGCTGGACGACGCGCTCGCGACATTCAAGGGCGCCGGTGCCCCGGCGGAACTGCCGCAGCTGTTCAGCGACCTTGCCCACAGGGGCGTGGACGCCGGACTGGATGACAAGGCCCTGACGGCGCTGGTCGAGCTTCTCGGGAAGCAGTGACGCCGATGGAGCCCCGCCGCCGTGCCCCGGCGGCGGCGGGCCCTCGACGCGCTGAGGGTGCGCAATACATCAAATCGCCCGGATTCAGCGTCCTTCACCTGCGACTGAGGCAAGGCTATGCTCTAAAGCGAACGGGCGCAGGAGGTGGATCATGGCGATGAGAAATGTGCTTCTGGAACTGCGGTCCGAACATGCGAACATGGAACGGCTCCTGGGCGTGCTGGAACAGCAGATCGACGTCTTCGAGGCCGCCGGCCACCCCGACTACACCGCGATTCAGGATATTGTTCTGTACTTCCTGGATTTCCCCGATCAGTGTCACCACCCCAAGGAAGATCTGGTTGCGCAAAAGCTGCTGAGTCTGTCACCAAGCCGCGCATCGCCATTGCGCGGACTGGCCGAGCTGCACAGTGAACTGGGTGAGCAGACCCGCAGAATGGCCCGCCTCATCCACAGGGTCTTGGACGAGGCCGAGCTGCCACGCGCGAAAGTTATCCGGGCGGTCCAGGATTTCATCGATTCCCAGCGCCATCATATGCAGATGGAGGAGGAATTCTTCTTCCCCCTGGCGGAAGAGGTCTTGAGCGCTTCGGATCTCGAAGAACTGGAGTCGGAGATCTTCCAGAAGGATGACCCGCTGTTTGGGCCCGAAACGGAAAAGCACTTCGAGATGCTGAGGGACTACATACTTAGGAGCGAAGAGGCCGGTCGCGAGGTTTAGCTTCCGGACATGTTCCCCTGCCCCGAAAGAAAAAACCCCTCCCCGGCGGATGCCTTCCGGGGAGGGGTCGCAGGGCGGCCAGGTCAGGGGGGATGAGCCTGGGCCGCGGGGTGCTAGGCTGACGTAAGGTCGTGCAGGTCGAAGGGCAGGCTGCGGATGCGCCGGCCCGTGGCCTTGTAGACCGCGTTGGCGACCGCCGCGCCGATGGGCGGCACGCCGGGTTCGCCGACCCCGGTCGGGGCCTCGGACGAGGACACAATGTGCACCTCCACCTCCGGCATCTCGTTCATGCGCAGTGGCTGGTAGTCGTGGAAGTTCGACTGGTCGACGCGACCGTCGGTCAGGGTCAGGGCGTTGTGCAGCACGGCGCCCAGGCCGTAGGCGATGCCGCCCTCCATCTGCGCCTTTACCTGGTCGGGGTTCACCGCCAGGCCGCAGTCCACCGCGCAGACCACCTTCTCCACCTTGATGGCGCCGTCCTCGGAGATCGAGATCTCTGCTACCTCGGCCACGTAGGTGTTGAAGGATTCGTGCACGGCGATGCCGCGCGTGCGGCCTGCCGGCGCCGCCTCGCCCCAGCCGGCCTTCTCCGCCGCCAGCTTCAGGACGCCCGCGTGGCGCGGGTGTTCGCCCAGCAGCTCCAGGCGGAAGTCGACCGGGTCCTTGCCCGCGGCCTCGGCCAGCTCGTCGATGAAAACCTCGGTCGAATAGGCGGTGTGGGTGCTGCCCACCGAGCGCCACCACAGCACCGGCACGCCGACGTCGGTGGTGTACAGATCCACGGTGATGTTGGGCACGTGGTAGGGCAGCGTGTTGGCGCCTTCCACCGAGGTCTGGTCAATGCCGTTCTTGATAATGGCCTCGGCGAAGGGCGTGCCGCGCAGGATCGACTGGCCGACGATGCGGTGCTGCCAGGCGACCAGCCTGCCCTGGTCATCCAGCCCGGCGCGCAGGCGATGGAAGTACATCGGACGGTAGCGGCCGCCTTGGATGTCGTCCTCGCGGGTCCACACCAGCTTCACCGGCGCGCGCACGCCGATCGCCTTGGCGACGCTGACGGCCTCCGAGACCATGTCGGCCTGGGGCGTCGCCCGGCGACCGAAGCTGCCGCCGGCAAACATGGTGTGGATGCGCACCTGCTGGGGCTCCAAGCCCAGGATCGCCGCCGCGGCGCCCTGGTCCACCGTGGGGATCTGCGAGCCGACCCAGATGTCAGCCGTGCCGTCGCCCAGCTGCACCACGCAGTCCAGCGGTTCCATGGGCGCGTGGGCCAGGAAGGGGAACTCGTAGTCCGCCTCCAGCACCTTGGCCGCCCCGGCCAGGGCGGTCTCGACCTCGCCCTCCTGCCGCGCGACGTCGCCCGGCTGCTCGGCCAGCTTCTTGTACTCGGCCATGATCTGATCGCTGCCGCGGGTCTCCCCGGTCGACTCGTCCCAGGTGATCTGCAGGGCGTCGCGGCCCTGCTTGGCGGCCCAGAAGCCGCGGCCCAGCACGGCCACGCCCTGGGGCACGGCGACCACGTCGGTGACGCCCTTCACCGCGCGGGCGGCGGTGTCGTCGAAGGAGACCAGGGTCGCCCCGAAGACCGGCGGCCGCGCGATGAGCGCGGTGAGCATGCCCGGCAGGGACTTGTCGAGGGTGTAGAGGGCCTCGCCGCGGCTCTTGGCGCGGCTGTCCAGGCGCGGCGCCTGCTTGCCGATGAGGGTGAAGTCCTCGGGCCGCTTCAGTACCACCTCGACCGGGGTCTCCAGCCTGGCCGCGGCCTGGACGAACGCGCCGAAGCCGCTGCGCCGGCCGCTGCCGGCGTGGGACAGCACGCCCTTTGCCACCGTGATCTCCCCGGCCGGCACGCCCCAGGCCTCGGCGGCGGCCTGCACCAGCAGGGCGCGGGCGGCGGCGCCGGCTCGGCGCAGCTGTTCGTAGGAGTTGGCGAGGGAGGAACTGCCGCCGGTGCCCTGAACCGGGCCCCAGTGCAGGTTGTTGTAGAGGCTGGCGTCGGCGGGCGCGTGCTCGGCACGGACCTGCGCCCAGTCGGCGTCCATCTCCTCAGCCACCAGGGTGGCGAGGCCGGTGAAGGTGCCCTGGCCGAACTCGATGTGCTTGATCAGCACGGTGACCGTTCCGTCCGGGGCGACCCGGACGAAGGCGTTGGGGGCCAGGGCCCCGCCGTCGGTGGCGGCGAGCGCGGCCAGCTTGTTGCCGCCGGCCAGCGTGAAGCCGATCACCAGGCCGGCACCGGCCGCAGAGGCTTTGAGGAACTGCCGCCGGCTGGCCGCCCCCAGGACGGATGTGGGGGCCGCCGGGGCCTTCATTGGCCGGCCGAATACGTCGGATCCGAGGAGTTGCGGACTGTCGCTGTCGAGGTGTCTTGCCAACATGGATCAGGCCTCCATCAGCTTGGCCGCCTCGTGGATGGCGGCGCGGATGCGGACATAGGTGCCGCAGCGGCAGACATTGCCGCTCATGGCGTCGTCGATGTCCTGGTCGCTGGGCTTGGGGTTCTCGCTGAGCAGGGCCACGGCCGACATGACCTGGCCGGACTGGCAGTAGCCGCACTGCACCACGTCGAGCTTCTCCCAGGCGGTCTGCACCGCCTGGGCGGCCTTGCCGGAGATGGCCTCGATGGTGGTGACGTCGCTGCCGGCGACATCGCCCACGGCGGTGACGCAGGAGCGGGTGGCGACCCCGTCGACATGGACGGTGCAGGCGCCGCAGAGCGACATGCCGCAGCCGAACTTGGTGCCGGTCAGGCCCAGCTCGTCGCGGAGGACCCAGAGCAGCGGGGTGTCTTCGGCGACGTCGAGCTCGCGCTCCGCGCCGTTGATCAGAAGCTTCACCATGTGAAAGACTCCCTGTTTCAAAAGGTTAGGCGTGCCCCAAACACCTTTTTGAGCCAGGGAAGTGGGGGCTTTTCCCGGCCAACTCGATTTATGAGGAACAGAAGAGATGTAGACTACCCAGTGTAGTCTACATAGCGCAGCTCAGCGCCGCGGCAAGCCCTGTGGATAAAAAAATTCGCCCTTCGGGTGAACGCTGCTCCCTGAACACACGCAAATTACAGAAGAATTATGGTATTCGCGCCATCTTTGCGACGGCCTAAACAGTCTTTTTACCGGCTTCCGAGTAGTTTCGCCGGGCAAACAGCTAAATTGGGCAGGACCATGCTGACGGCCGACGATAGCCTCGAATTCATCCTCGACCAGGTCCAGGAACTGGGCCGTGGGGACAAGTCCCACGAGAAGGCAGCCTACCGGGCGCTCATCCACATGACGCAACGCTGGGCCGAGCC
>JBNKHC010000200.1:0-10283 GCA_050290145.1 Kiloniellaceae bacterium
CGTGTTCCGCGTGCGCTCGGTGCCGGCGGCGCTCTACAAGGCGCTGGGCGGTTTCGCCACCAACGGCGTGAACATCACCAAGCTGGAAAGCTACATCATCGACGGCAGCTTCACCGTGGCCCAGTTCTATGCGGACATCGAGGGCCACCCGGAAGACCGCATGGTGCGCCTGGCCCTCGAGGAGCTGAGCTTCTTCTCGCGCGAGGTGAAGATTCTGGGCGTCTACCCGGCCAACGACTTCCGCGGCACGGCGAACGGCGGCGACTGAGCCGCTTCCCCTCCTACCTGAACTGTCCTGCTCGGGCTTGTCCCGAGCATCCAGGGCAGGCGGTAAGGCGGTTGCCCCTGGACCCTCGGCACAAGGCCGAGGGTGACGGCGGTAGTGTTGATGCGGTTGCCCATGCCTCGGCACGCCCGCTCACGCGGGCTCCTCACAATGAGGTCAGTGCTTTCTCCGCCTCATCCTGAGGAGCCGGCTTTGCCGGCGTCTCGAAGGATGCGAAACCGCTGCTAACCCTCTTCCAGCCAGTCCTCGATCAGGCGGCGGGCGATGGAATCGCGCCGCGGCAGCTTGAAGGTTTCGTCCTCCGGCGAGTTCTTGAGGTCCTCGCGGCTGTACCACTCGGCGCTTTCGATCTCGTCGGGGGCGAGGCGCAGCGGGCCGAAGTCGGCGCGGGCGCGGAATCCCAGCATGATGGAGGAGGGGAAGGGCCAGGGCTGCGAGGAGTGATAGGTGATGTCCGCCACGGCGATCTTCAGGCCGACCTCTTCCCAGATCTCGCGGGCGACGGCTTCCTCCAGGCTCTCGCCCGGTTCCACGAAGCCGGCCAGGGTGGAGTGCATGCCCGGCGGCCAGACGGCCTGGCGGCCCAGCAGGCAGCGGTCGGCACCGTCGTGGACCAGCATGATGACCGCCGGATCGGTGCGCGGAAAGTGCACCGCGCTGCACGCGGCGTTGGTGCAGCGGCGCTGGTGGCCGGCCTTCTCGCTGGCCGTCGGCGCGCCGCAGACCCCGCAGAAGCCGTGGCGCGCGTGCCAGTGGGCGAGGCCGCGGGCATAGGCCAGGATGGCGCTGTCCTCGCGGTCCATGATCGGGCCGACCTGGCGCAGGTCGCGGAAGGCCGCGGCGGCGCCGCCCAGCGGCTCGACCTCCGGCTCCTCCAGGTGCGACAGGTCCACGGCCAGGTAGGCGGTCTCTTCGCGCAGGCCCAGGAAGACCGGGGTGTCGGCGGTCTCGATCAGGGCCTCGATCTCGGCGCGCTCCAGCCACACCGCCTCGGCGTCGCCGGCGACCAGATGCAGGCTGCGCCAGACCGGCACCACCCGGGCGCGCGGATCGCCCAGCAGCTCGGCCAGGCGCTCGGCGTCGCCGCGCAGATGGTCGGCGCGGTCCAGCGGCACCCCGGCGTAGAAATTGATCCTGGAGGGTTTCGGAGGGGGCATAACAATCAAGTTCGCATGGCCCTGGCGCGGCGGCAATCGCGATGTCCGCCCGCCGCGCGCATGGCGGGGTTGCATCCTTTTGACCCCCTGTCCGCGTAGTTGTTTCCGAAGGCCCGATGGGTCAGGCTTCTCGAAAGCGGAAGGAAAGCGCATGCGAAGACGCCAAGCCCTGAAGCTGCTGGGCGGCGGTGCGACGACCCTCGGATTTGGGCCTCTCGGAGTGGGGCCCCTCGGCGCCGCCGCGCGGGCCTGCGATCTGTTTCCCAGGCAGGACGGCTGGCGCTTCCTGGTGCTGCGCCACGGCAACGTGATCGGCGAGCACCTCTTCACCTTCTCGCGCCGCAACGGCGATTTCGTCGTCGAGGTCGCCATCGACATCGCCGTCGACCTGCTGGGCGTCACCCTGTTCCGCTTCACCCACCGCGCCGAGGAGGTCTGGCGCGAGGGCTGGCTGCACTCGCTGGTTTCCGCCACCGACGACGACGGCACCCTCTGGCGGCTGGAGTCGCAGCGCCGCGACGGCGCCCTGCGCGGCAAGGTCAACGACGTCGCCTTCGACGTCTCCGGCTTCGTCATCCCGGCCAGCCTCTGGCACCGCGACACGCCGAAGACCCAGGCGCTGTTCGGCACCATCGACGGGCGGGTGAAGGTGGTGCGCAGCGCGGCCCTGGGCGAGGAGCCGGTCACCGCGGGCGGGAACCGGGTCCAGGCCCGTCACTACCGCCTGACCGGCCAGCTGGAGCGCGACGTCTGGTACGGCCCGGACTGCGGCATCGCCAAGGTGACCTTCCCGGCCCGCGACGGCTCGCTCATCACCCTGGAACGTCAGTAGGGGATATCTGCGAAAGGCCCGGAAATCCGCCAAAAAATCTTTCTCCAGGGAATCCGGCAGGGGGTCTTGTGCCGGGCGGTCCGATACCCGATATTGTGGCCGGGAGGTTGGCGGCGGACGGACCACTCGCCAACCCGGTCAGGTCCGGAAGGAAGCAGCCGTAACGAGGTTCCGGTCCGGGTCGCTGTTCCAATCTCCCACCTGATCCGCCGCCAGGCGCACGGCCCCAACCCCCGGCCGCCAGTGCTGCCTTCCAGGATGTCCGTCCCGGCCCTGTTTTCCCCAGCCATCTGGCCGCACCGTCTTTGCCTCGGGGCCTTTGCCGGATAGACTGCCTGCCATGAGCGACGCCCCCAGCGAAAGTGATCCCAAGGGCCTGCCCGAAAGCCAGGGAGACGAGAGCCTCTACCGGGTGCTGGCGCGCAAGTACCGCCCCTCGACCTTCGCCGATCTGGTGGGCCAGGAAGCCCTGGTCCGCACCCTGACCAACGCCATCGACACCGGCCGCCTGGCGCATGCCTTCATCCTCACCGGCGTGCGCGGCGTCGGCAAGACGACCACCGCGCGCATCATCGCCCGCGCGCTGAACTGCGTCGGGCCGGACGGCACTGGCGGGCCGACGCCCGAACCCTGCGGCGTCTGCGCGCAGTGCACCGCCATCGCCCAGGACCGCCACGTCGACGTCATCGAGATGGACGCGGCCAGCCGCACCGGCGTCGCCGACATCCGCGAGCTGATCGAGGGGGTGCGCTACCGCCCGGTTCAGGCGCGCTACAAGATCTACATCATCGACGAAGTGCACATGCTCTCCAACAGCGCCTTCAACGCGCTGTTGAAGACCCTGGAGGAGCCGCCGGAGCACGTGGTCTTCATCTTCGCGACCACGGAGATCCGCAAGGTGCCGGTGACCGTGCTGTCGCGCTGCCAGCGTTTCGACCTGCGCCGCCTGACCCAGGAGGACCTGCAGGGCCTCTTCTCGCGCATTGTCGAGAAGGAAGGCGTGAGCGTGGAGCCGGAGGCCCTGGCGATGATCGCGCGGGCCGCGGACGGCTCGGCGCGCGACGGCCTCTCCCTGCTGGACCAGGCCATCGCCCTGGGCGGCGGCACCACGGTCTCGGCCGAGCAGGTGCAGGGCATGCTGGGGCTCGCCGACCGGGCGCGCATCTTCGACCTCTTCGGCGCGCTGGTCGCCGGCAAGGTGCCGGAGAGTCTGGACATCCTGGGCGATCTCTACGCCGCCGGGGCCGATCCCGCCGTGGTCATGCAGGACCTCCTGCAGCTGGCGCACTTCCTGACGCGGGCCAAGCTGGTGCCGCAGACCCTGGAGGCGCCGGGCCAGCCGGAGACCGAGCGCCTGCGCGGGCGCGAGCTCTCGGCGCAGCTCAGCCTCGCCTCCCTGGCGCGGCTCTGGCAGATGCTGCTGAAGGGCCTGGGCGAGGTGCAGAGCGCCCCGCTGCCCCTGCAGGCCGCCGAGATGGCGCTGATCCGCCTGGCCTACGTCAGCGACCTGCCGACGCCGGGCGAACTGGTGGAGCGCCTCAGCGGCGCCGCCGGTTCGGCGCCGGCTGCCGCCCCGTCGCAGACGGCGGCCCCGGCTCCGGGCAACGGCTCCAGCGCCGGCGGAGCGCCGGTCGAGGCGCGCGGCGGCCCCGAGAGAAGCCCCGAGAGAAGTTACGAGAGGGGCGGCCTCCCGCCCGCCGACAGCGGACCCCGGGCCTCCCTGGCGCGGGCGCTGCCCGAGGAAGTGCCCGACGAACTGCCAGATGAACTGCCAGATGAACTGGTGGTGCCGCGCTACGAACCCCTGGAGGAGCCGCCGGCGCCGGCCGCCGGGGCTGCCGAGACAGCGCAGCCGCGCAGCTTTGCCGAGGCCGTGGCCCTGGTGCGCGACTGCGGCGAGAGCATCCTCGCCAACCACCTGATGAACGACGTGCACCTGGTGCGTTTCGAGCCGGGGCGCATCGAGATGCGCGTCACCGAGGCGGCGCCGCCCAACCTGGCGCCCCGCTTCGGCGCGGTGCTGGAGAAGGCCTGCGGCAACCGCTGGGTCATCACCATCTCCCAGGAAGCGGGCGAGGCCAGCCTGCGCGAGCAGCAGAACGCCGCTGAGACCGAGAAGCGCGCGGCGGTGATGCAGCACCCCCTGGTGCAGGCGGTGGTCGAAACCTTTCCCGACGCCAAGCTTGTGGCCCGCCGTGACCGGGTTGAGCACGTGCCGGACGACAGAACAGATTCAGACAGAGGAGCGGACGAGGGATGAAGAACCTGGGCCAGATGATGAAGCAGGCGCAGGCGATGCAGGCCAAGATGGCCGAGATGCAGGAAAAGCTGGGTCAGCTCGAAGTTTCCGGCCAGGCCGGCGCCGGCATGGTGACGGCCACGCTGAACGGCAAGTCGGAACTGCGCGGGCTGAAGATCGACCCCTCGCTGGTCGACCCCAACGAGGTGGAAGTCCTGGAAGACCTGATCGTCGCCGCCGTCAACGACGCCAAGGCCAAGGTGGAGGCCAAGGTCGCCGAGGAGATGCGGCAGGTGACCGGCGGGCTGGACCTGCCCCCCGGCATGAAGCTGCCGTTCTGAACCACATCCTCGCAGTTCCTCGCCCATGATCGCCCCGAGATGATTGCCGGCGACCTCGAACGCCTCATCCAGTTGTTGTCCCGCCTGCCGGGCCTCGGCCCGCGCTCGGCGCGGCGCGCCGTCCTGCACCTGATGAAGAAGCGCGAGGCGCTGATGCTGCCGCTGGCCGAGGCCATGGCCCGGGCGGCGGAGTCGGTGACGCTGTGCTCGACCTGCGGCAACCTGGACAGCCAGGACCCCTGCGGCATCTGCCGCGACCCCCGGCGCGATCCCAAGCTGCTCTGCGTGGTGGAGGAGGTGGCCGACCTCTGGGCGCTGGAGCGCTCGGGCGCCTTCAAGGGCGGCTACCACGTGCTGGGCGGCACCCTGTCGGCCATCGACGGGCGCGGGCCGGAGCAGCTGAACATGGGCCGGCTGCTGGAGCGCGCCACCGGCGAAGGCAGCCAGGTGGAGGAGGTCATCCTGGCGCTCTCGGCCACGGTCGACGGCCAGACCACGGCGCACTACATTTCCGAGCGCCTGGCCGGTGGTGGGGGGCCCGGCAGCGGCATCAAAGTGTCCCGCCTGGCCCACGGCGTGCCGGTGGGCGGCGAGCTGGACTACCTCGACGACGGTACCCTGACGGCCGCCCTGAAGGCACGCCGCCCGGCCTGACGGCTTCCTCGGGCCACGAGAGCATCACGTTCTTGCCGTAATCCTCGGGCAGGATCCGCCCGATAGATCCTCGAGTACCGCCGCGTGGCCCGCTACAGGAGATCCGGCCTATGCCTTCCCCCCGCCTTCCAGTCCTCGCCCTCGCCCTGATGGTTTCGCTGCCGCCCCTGGCCGCCGCCCAGGAGGTGCCAGTGACGGCGGAGAGCCGCCGCGCGCTGACCCTGACGGTCTACAACCAGAACCTCGGCCTGGTGAGCGAAAGCCGCCGGGTCGACCTGCCGGCGGGCGAGAGCCTCTTGGCCATCGAGGACGTGCCGCGCCAGCTGCAGCCGGAGACCGTGCTGCTGAGCGCGCCGGGGCTGCGCGTCATCGAGCAGAGCCTGGTCGCCGATCTGCTGACGCCGCAGCGCCTGCTGGAGGCCTCCCTGGGCCAGACCGTGCAGCTCATCCGCGTCCACCCGGAGACCGGCGAGGACATCGTCGAGGAAGCCCGGGTGCTGTCGCTGGCCGGCGGCATGGTGCTGCAGTTCGGCGACCGCATCGAGATCAGCCCGCCGGGCCGCATCGCCTTCACCGGCCTGCCGGCGGGCCTGCGCAGCGAGCCGGCGCTGCTGGCCCGGGTCTTCCCCGGCCAGGCGGGCCCCAACGACCTGCAGATCGACTACCTGACGGGCGGGCTCTCCTGGCGCGCCGACTACGTGGCGCGGCTGAACGCCGGCTCCGACCGCCTCGACCTGCAGGCGCTGGTGACGCTCACCAACGCCACCGACAGCAACTTCGAGGGCGCTACCCTGCGCCTGGTGGCGGGCGAGGTGAACCAAGGCGTACCCGCCCCCCGGCCGGTCCTCGGCGCCATGGCGATGCAGGAAGCCGATGTCGCCCGCATGGCGCCGGCCCCGGAGATGTCGAAGGCCGTGGCCGCCGCCGACCGCTACGTCTACGCCCTGCAGCGCCCGGTCACCCTCAGGCGCGGCGAGACCAAGCAGATCCCGCTGATGAGCGCCCAGAACGTGAAGGTGGTCCGCGAGTACCGCTTCGAAGGGCTGGTCAACGGCCATCCGGGCCTGGAGGAGATCGGCCCGGTGAACGCCGCCCTGATCCTGGAGCTGGAGAACGATCCCGACCTGGGCCTCGGCGCCCCGCTGCCCGCCGGCATCGTGCGCGTCTACGGGCCCGCCCAGGGCGCCCCCCAAGGCGCTTCTGGGGGCGGCGGCGAGGGCGCCACCCTCTTCCTCGGCGCCGACGGCATCGATCACACGCCCGAGGGCGAGGAGGCCCGGCTCAGCCTGGGCGAGGCCTTCGACGTCACCGCCCGGGCCAAGCGCACGGTTTTCGAGCGTCTCTCCCAGCGCAGCTACGAAAGCGGCCAGCGGGTGACCGTGAAGAACGCCAAGGACGAGCCGGTGGAGGTGGTCCTGGCCGGGCAGATGCCCCAGGGCTGGCGGATGCTGGAAGAGAGCGCCGAACACGAACAGGACAGCGCCAACCGCCTGCTCTGGCGGCTCACCGTGCCCGCCGGCGGCGAGGCGGAGCTCACCTACCGTATCCGGGTGTCGAACTAGAAATTAGGCAAAATCGAGTTAATTATAGGCGGTGATCTGGCCGATAACGCCTGTATATCTGCCATTCTTGGGGATTAACTTAAGTTCGATTAAGTTAAAATTGTTCGACATCTTCTGCCGTCACCCTCGGGCTTGACCCGAGGGTCCATGGTGGTGGCGAGTTCGGGCATTTCCCATGGATGCTCGGAACAAGTCCGAGCATGACGATTGGGTAAGCGGATCGGAGGTGCGACCGCCCCCACCGGCTCCGCTTAACTGCGTCGTCCCTAGTGCGTCGTCGGCGCGCCCAGGTGCGGGGGCGGGGGCGCGACCTGCTCGGCCTCGCGTTCGGCCTCTTCCAGCTCCAGCTCGCCGATTTTTTCGCCGCGGTTGAGCACCTTGTTGGCGGAGGTGCGGATGTCCTGGATGTCGCGGGAGGCCTGGTCGAAGTGGGTCTCCAGCTTGCCCACCCTTTTGTCGAGGCGCAGCACGTCCTCCATCATCTTGCCGACCTCGGTCTGGATGATGGCCGCCTGTTCGCGCATGCGCACGTCCTTCAGCACCGCGCGCACGGTGTTGAGGGTGGCCATGAGGGTGGTGGGGGAGACGATCCAGACCCGCGCCTTGTAGGACGCCTCGACCACATCGCGGAAGTTGGCGTGCAGCTCGGCGTAGACCGCCTCGCTGGGCAGGAACATCAACGCCGACTCGGCGGTCTCGCCGGGAAGGATGTAGCGCTCCGCGATGTCCTTCACGTGGCGGCGCACGTCGGCGGCGAAGGCGCGCCTGGCCGGCGCCAGCTGGGCCTCGTCGCTGCCGGCGGCGCGCAGCGCCTCGTAGCTCTCCAGCGGGAACTTCGAATCGATGGCGATGGCCCCCGGCGGATTGGGCAGGCGTAAGAGGCAGTCGGCGCGCCGCCCGTTTCCGAGGGTCGCCTGGAACTCGTAGGCCGAGGGCGGCAGGGTGGCCTCCACCAGGTCGCGCAGCTGGATCTCCCCGAAGGCGCCGCGCGCCTGCTTGTTGGCCAGGATGTCCTGCAGCCCGACCATCTGGGTCGAGATCTCGGTCAGGTTCTGCTGCGCCTTGTCGATGACCGCCAGGCGCTCGCGCAGGTCGGCCAGGGCAGTCTGGTGCTTGGTGGTGGAATCGGTCAGGCGGTCGCCGACCTGCTTGGAAAAGCCCTGCAGGCGCTCGTCCACGGCCTTGATGACCACCCGTTCCTGGGTCTGCAGGCGCTCGACGATGGTGTTCTGCACCGCGTTCTGGCTCTCGGCCATCTGGGCGAGGCGCCCGGCGAGCGCCGCCAGCTCCGGGCTTTCCTGGGGCTGCGGCGCCGGCTTGGACCGCAGCAGGAGGCCGGCGACCGCGCCGAGCGCAAGCGCGGCCACGGCGATGGCGAGGATGAGGACGAGGTCCATGGGCCCGACTCCGCAAACGACTCTGGGGGTGGAACAGAACGCGAATCCGAAGCTAGCACAGAAGGCCCGGCCCGGCGATGGGTTGGGCGACGGGCCGGGCCCTGCGGAGCAAGGGGCCCGCGCTTTGGAACCCTTCCAAACGGCTTGACCCGGGCCGTTTCTCGCCATACCTACAGGGCCATGGCTCTGCTCCCCATCATCACCGCGCCCGATCCGCGCCTCAAGAAGGTCTGCGCGCCCGTCGAGGCCGTGGACGACGATATCCGCCGCCTCATGGACGACATGCTGGAGACCATGTATGCGGCGCCCGGCATCGGTCTGGCCGCGCCGCAGGTCGGCGTGCTGAAGCGCATCCTCGTGGTCGACATCTCCGGCGAGGAGGAGGAGAAGGCGCCGCTTTTCATGGCCAACCCGGAGCTGGTCGAGGTCTCCGACGACGACGCCGCCTATGACGAAGGCTGCCTCTCCCTGCCGGAGCACTACGGCGAGGTGGTCCGCCCGGCCAAGATCCGCGTGCGCTTCCTGGACCGCGAGAACGAGATCCGCGAGCTGGAGGCCGACGGCCTGCTGGCCACCTGCATCCAGCACGAGATGGACCACCTGGACGGCATCCTCTTCGTCGACCACCTGACGGCCCTGAAGCGCAACATGATCCTGCGCAAGCTCCTGAAGGCCAAGAAGTCCAACACCCCCCTGGCCAGCTACGCCACGGTCTGAGGCGGGCCCGGCATGTCCCTGCGTGTTGCTTTCATGGGGACGCCCGACTTTTCCGTCCCCACCCTGAAAGCGCTGGCCGAGGCCGGCCACGAGATCGCCGCCGTCTACTCCCAGCCGCCGCGCCCGGCCGGCCGCGGGCAGAAGGAACGGCCCTCGCCGGTCCAGGCCTACGCCGAAAGCCGGGGCTGGGAAGTGCGCACGCCCGGCTCGCTGAAGACGCCGGAGGCCCAGGCGGATTTCGCCGCCCTCGATCTCGACGTCGCCGTGGTGGTGGCCTACGGCCTCATCCTGCCCCAGGCGATCCTCGACGCGCCGCGCCTCGGCTGCGTCAACGTCCATGCCTCGCTGCTGCCGCGCTGGCGCGGCGCCACGCCGATCCAGCGCGCGCTGCTGGCCGGCGATGCCGAGACCGGCGTCACCATCATGCAGATGGAGGCGGGCCTCGATACCGGGCCCATGCTGCTGAAGCGCAGCCTGCCGATCACGCGGAAGACCTCGGCGCAGGACCTGCACGACGCCCTCGCCGAACTGGGCGCGTCAATGATCAACGAGGCCCTGGAAGGGCTCGACAGCGGCGCGCTGGCCGCCACGCCGCAGCCGGACGAGGGCGTCACCTACGCCGAGAAGCTGGACAAGGCCGAGGGCCGCCTCGACTGGACCGACAGCGCTGTGGCGCTGGACCGCCGCATCCGCGCCTTCACCCCCTGGCCCGGCGCCTTCTTCGAAGTGGACGGCGCGAAAGGCCGTGAGCGGGTGAAGGTGCTGCAGGCGGAGCTGCGCGACGAAAGCGGCGTCCCCGGTACCGTTCTCGACGGCCAGGCGACCGTCGCCTGCGGCGAGGGCGCATTGCGGCTGAAGAAAGTGCAGCGCGCCGGCAAGGCGCCGCTGGACGCGGAATCCTGGCTGCGCGGCTTCGACCTGCCCGCCGGAACGGTACTACCTTGATCGGGGAGCTGCCGTGACCCGCTACAAGATCATCGTCGAATACGACGGCGGCGACTTCGTCGGCTGGCAGCGCCAGGCCAACGGCCCCTCGGTGCAGGCGGCGCTGGAGGAGGCGGTCCGCCGCTTCTGCGGCGAGACGGTGCTGGTGGAAGG
>JBNKHC010000201.1:0-2585 GCA_050290145.1 Kiloniellaceae bacterium
AACCTCTTCAATCCCGATCCCTACTACCAGCAGGGCGGCGATATGGTGCGCGTCGGGGGCATGGGTTACCGCATCGATCCGAAGAAGGAAATCGGCTCGCGGATCACGGACATGACACTGCTGGCCAGCGGCGAGCAGATCGATCCGGCGCGCGACTACGTGGTCGCCGGCTGGGCCTCGGTCAACGAGGGCACCGAGGGCCCGCCGATCTGGGATGTGGTCGAGGCTCATCTCCAGAAGAACCCCAACGTTCATGTGGAAGAGAACCAGTCGGTCAAGGTGGTCGGCTAGAGGTTCGGTAAAGCGGCGCAGTTTGCGCCAAGACATTGCGGAGCGAATGAATGTCGAGCGTATCCGGCAGAAAGAAATCGGTTCCCCCCGTGGCGAGCCAAGTGGCGGAACAGGCGGCCAGCGTCGCGAACCCCTCGCGGCGTCAGTTGCTGACCACCGGCCTGGCGGCCGGCGCGGGGGCGGCCATCGCCGGCCTGCAGGCTCGTCCGGCCCTGGCGGCCGGCGACCCGGCGATCACCGAGATCCAGGACTGGAACCGCTATCTGGGCGACGGCGTCGACGCGCGCCCTTACGGCACGCCTTCCCAATACGAGGAGCATGTCGTGCGCCGCAACGTCGCCTGGCTGACGGCGGACCCGGTTTCCTCGGTAAACTTCACGCCGCTGCACGAGCTTGACGGGATCATCACGCCCAACGGTCTCTGCTTCGAGCGTCACCACGCCGGCATTGCCGAGGTCGACCCGGCCCAGCACCGCCTGATGATCGACGGCCTGGTCGACACGCCGCTGGTCTTCACCATGGAGGACATCAAGCGTTTCCCGCGTGAGAACAAAGTCTACTTCCTGGAGTGCGCGGCCAATTCCGGCATGGAGTGGCGCGGCGCCCAGCTGAACGGCTGCCAGTTCACCCACGGCATGGTGCACTGCGTGGTCTACACCGGCGTCAGGCTGCGCACCATCCTGGAGGAAGCCGGCGTCAAGACCAACGGCAAGTGGCTGCTGGCCGAGGGCGCCGACGCCTCCGCCATGACCCGCTCGATCCCCATGGAAAAGGCGCTGGACGACTGCATGGTCGCCTTCAAGATGAACGGCGAGGCGCTGCGTCCGGAGCAGGGCTACCCTCTGCGCCTCGTGGTGCCGGGCTGGGAAGGCAACATGTGGGTGAAGTGGCTGCGCCGCCTGGAAGTCGGCGACATGCCCTGGCATCAGCGCGAAGAGACCTCGAAGTACACGGACCTGCTGGCCAACGGCAAGGCCCGGCGGTTCACCTGGGTCATGGACGTGAAGTCCGTCATCACCAGCCCCAGCCCGCAGGCGCCGGTCACCCACGGCCGCGGGCCGCTGGTGATCTCAGGCCTTGCCTGGTCGGGCAACGGCACCATCAAGCGGGTCGACGTCAGCATCGACGGCGGGCGCAACTGGAAGACGGCGCGCATCGACGGGCCGAGCCTCTCCAAGGCGCTGCACCGCTTCTACCTGGACATAGACTGGGACGGTTCGGAACTGCTGCTGCAGTCGCGGGCCATGGACGAGCACGGCTTCGTCCAGCCGACCAAGGACGAGTTGCGCCTCGCTCGCGGCGAGAACTCGATCTATCACAACAACGGAATTCAAACCTGGTACGTGAAAGCGGATGGGGTGGTCGAGAATGTCGAAGTTTCTTAAGGTCGCAACTGCGGCAACCCTGGCGCTGCTGATCCCCGTGGCCTCGGCCTACGCCGAGGGCGATGCGGCCAAGGGCGAGAAGGTCTTCAAGAAGTGCAAGGCCTGCCATGCGGTGGGCGAGGGCGCCAAGAACAAGGTGGGCCCGCACCTGAATGATCTCATGGGGCGCACCGCCGGTACCGCCGAGGGGTTCAAGTACTCCAAGGCCATGGTCGCGGCGGGCGAGGGCGGCATGGTGTGGGACGATGAGTCCCTCTCGGCCTACCTCGAAAAGCCCAGGGACTTTATCAAAGGCAATCGCATGAGCTTTGCCGGCCTGCGCAAGGAGGACGACCGAGCCGACGTCATTGCCTACCTGAAAACCTTCTCTGAAGGTACCGAACCGGCGGCCGCTGCTGAGCCGGCCGATGCGCCTTCCCAGCAGGCCGCGGCTGTCTCCTCGGCGCCCGCCGGTACCCCCAAGTCGGCCGGGGACGCTCCCCGGCCGACCCACGGGGTCTTCCACCTTGGCCGCCAGGCCACGGCGGAGGAGATTGCAGCCTGGAATATCGACATCCGGCCGGACGGCACGGGCCTGCCCAAGGGCAAGGGTACCGTCACCCAGGGCGAGGAAATCTTCGCCGAGGCCTGCGCTGTCTGCCACGGCGACTTCGGCGAAGGCCGCGACCGCTGGCCGGTCCTGGCCGGGGGCCAGGACACGCTGAAGGCGGAGCGTCCGGTGAAGACCATCGGCTCCTACTGGCCCTATCTTTCGACGGTTTACGACTACGTGCGCCGGGCCATGCCCTTCGGCGACGCCCGCTCGCTGAGCGACGACGACGTCTATGCGATCACGGCCTACCTGCTGTATCTCAACGACGTGGTCACCGACGAGGACTTCGAGCTGTCGAACGAGAACTTCACCGATAT
>JBNKHC010000202.1:0-8444 GCA_050290145.1 Kiloniellaceae bacterium
GATGCCCACGGCCTTCATGTCGACCCAGACCGTGCCGGATGCGATGCAGTCCAGCACGAAGAGGCCGCCGACCTCGTGTACCGCCTCGGCCACGGCCTTCATGTAGTCCTCCGGCAGGATCATCCCGGAGGCCGTCTCCACATGGGGGGCGAAGACCACGTCGGGCTTCGCCTCGCGGATGGTGGCCGTCACCTCCTCGACCGGCGCCGGCGCGAAGGCGGCCTGGCGTCCCTCCTCCACCGGCCGCGCCTTCAGGACGATGACCTCGACCGGAAGGTTCCCGGCTTCGAAGATCTGGGTCCAGCGGTAGGAAAACCAGCCGTTGCGGATCACCAGGGCCTTCTTGCCGCCGGCCAGCTGCCGGGCCACCGCCTCCATGGCGTAGGTGCCGCCGCCGGGCACCACGGCCACGGCTTCGGCGTTGTAGACTTTTTTCAGGGTGGTGGAGATATCCCGCATAACACCCTGAAAAGTCTGGGACATATGGTTCAGGGCACGGTCGGTGAAGACCACGGAGTATTCGAGGAGCCCATCAGGATCGACGTTGGGCAGCAGGGCGGTCATGACTTCTCCAGGTGCGGCAAGGGATTCTGGGGGAAAAGTGAGAGGGCCGCACCATAACGAAAATCGACGCTGGGGGAAGGTTGGAAATTCGTTGCAGGCAATTAGAACCGCGCCTGCCGGACAAGGCTTGCCGCTGCAGGGCGCACCACCAGCCCCGCCTCAACAGCAGTCATGCTCGGGCTTGACCCGAGCATCCATGGCGAGGACAGACCGGAACGGAGCAAGCTGAAAAATGGACCCTCGGATCAAGTCCGAGGGTGACGATCGAGCAAATCTCGGACACCGGAGCCGGGAAACCGTCCCTCAGACCCTCACCCCTACCCGGTCACGCTCAGCACCCAGGCCAGCAGCAGGTCGAGCTGAGCCTTGGCGAATGCCCAGGCCTCGCCGGCCGCCGCCTGGCCATCACCCAGCCAGCCGCCCAGGGCGCCGCCGAGGCCGCCCAGGTCGAGGTCCGCCCCGAACTTGCGATAGAGGAACCAGGCGCCTGCCGCGGCGGCGCCCAGCAGGATGACCAGCTTGAGGGGCCGGATGAAAGCGCCGAGCCGCTGGCGGCGCGCCAGGGAGCGCAGGACGCCACGCTTCTGCTTGTTCTGGCTCTGGAGTTCTTTCTGCCATTCGGCGCGTGCTGCCGAGAGGCGCTTGGACTCCTCGTTGCGCCACTCTTCGCGCGCCGCCGAGATCTGGTTGCGGGTGTCTTCCTCCCAGCCCCTGCGCGCCTCCTCGAGCTGCGCCTTGGCCTTGGCCTCGGTCCGGAGGATCGCCTGGGACACGGCCTCGGAGATGCGCTCCTCGCCTTCCTTGTTCCATTTGGCCAGGGACGTCGCCTCGGCCGCGGCGGCCCGGGTGCGTGACGCCTCCAGCTCGCCGGCCTGCGCGGCCAGGCGCTGCTCGGCCGCGGCCGCCGTGGCCTCCGCCGCTTCGCGGTAGGAGCGCTCGACCGCCAGCTTCTCCTCCCAGGCCTGCTCCAGGAAGTCCTTCTGCTCGGCGAGGTGCTGCTGGAGCTCCGCCTTGCGCGTCGCATGACCCTGGGTCTCGGCCTGCTGCAGGCGCTCCTGCAGCTCCTGCAGCGCCGCCTCGGCCTTGGAGCGATGCTGCTGCTCGCGCGCCAGCTCCTCGCGGACGCGTGTCTCCCTCGCCTCGGCGTCTTCCTGCCAGCGGGCGCGGGCGTCCTGCAGGCGCGCCTCGGCGGCGGCCTCGGCCTCCCGAGTCACGCTTTCGACCGCTTGCGCCACAGCCTCCTCGACCGCGGCGGCGACCTTCGCCTTGCCCTCGGCCTCCGCCTTCACCTCGGCGGTGACCAGCTTGGCCTGGGCCTCGGCCAGGCGCGCCTCGGCTTCGGCCAGGCGGGCGGCAAGACGCTGCTGTTCGGCCTCGGCCTCGGCCCGCTGCAGGCGCGCCGTCTCGGCGTAGCGCTCGCTGTCGCGCCGCCACTCGGCCTTGGCCGTCTCCAGCCGGCCCTCGGCCCGCGCCTCGGCCTCGCGTCTTACCTGCTTGGCGGCCTCCTGCACCGCCGCGTCGATGCGCGCGCGGGTCTCCGCCTCGATTTCCTCAGGGTCCGGCCCCTCCGCCGCCTCGGCCAGCAGGGCTTCGGCCTCGTCCAGGCGGCGCTGCAGCTCGCGCGCCCCGCTATCCGCGCGCGCCTCCACTTCCAGGCGCCGCGCCTGCTCCGCCGCCAAGGCGTCGGTGGCCTCGCTCCGCCTTTGCTCGGCCGCCGCCAGCTTCGCCTCAGCCTCAGCCGCCCGCGCTTCCACCGCGGCGCGCTCTTCCTCCGCCTCCGCCTGCCAGAGGGCGCGCGCCTTGTCCAGGGAAGCGCCGCCGCCGCGCGCCTCGGCCAGGACCAGGCGGGTCTCCAGATCCTGCACGCGGGCCTCGGCCACGCCACGCTGGCGCCGTTCCTCTTCCAGGACGCGCCTGGTCTCTTCCTTCCAGCCGGCGTAGGATTCCTCCAGGCGCGCACCAGCCACGGCTTCGGCCTCCTGCTTTGCCTGCTCGACGGCCTGGGCGATTCCCGACTCGGCCTCCCGGGCAGCCGCAATCTGCTGCGCCTCGGCGGCCTCGGCGGCGGCTGCCGCCTCGGCGCGTGCCTGCGCCAGTTCCTCGGAGAGCGCCTTGAGCTCCTGTTCGGAAGCTTCAGCGGCTTCGGCCGCCGCCGCGGCAGTCCGTTCGAGCTCCGCCGCGCGCTGCTCAGCCGCTTCGGCCGCCGCAGCGGCCTCGGCGCGCGCCTCTTCCAGTTCACCGGAAAGCGCGCTCAGCTTGCGCTCGGACTCCTCCGCCGCAGCGCCGGCATTCTGCGCCGCCTCCGCCGCGCGCTGCTCGATCTGAGTCGCCTGGCGCTCGGCGTCCTGGCGGACGGCGCGCTCGGCCTCCAGCTTTTCCTGCCACTCGTGCTCCAGGCGGCCGGCCTGGTCGGCCAGCAGCGCGTCGCGCTCCACCGTGGCGGCCTCGCGCAGCTTTGCCTCGGCTTCGCGCCAGCCTTCCTGCAATTCCTCTCGCAAGCGGGCCTCGGCCTCCGCCACAGCTTCGCCCTGGGCCTTGGCCGCCCGGCGCTCGGCAAGACGCAGCGCCGCCTTCACCCGGCGCTCCATGCGCGCCTGGGGCACCGAGGGCCCGGCCTCCGAGAGCCGGGCCACCCAGAGCGGCAGATCGAACTGGCCGACGATGGTGGCGTTCTCGTCGCGGTCGATACCGACGACGCGCACCGCCAGCGCGATGGGCGGCTCGACGTCCTCGGGCAGCAGCAGCTCTACGCCCTCCAGGTCATCGGGGGTCAGCGACCAGCTGCCGTCCTCATTGCCGTTGCCCCTGGAAAAGCGCGCGCGCGCCGGCAGGTGCACGACGCGCAGCAGCAGACGCCGATAGCGGGCGTAGGGCGCCAGCAGGGGCGCCAGGTCCAAGGGAATGCCGACCAGGGACTCCTCGTCCTCCGGCAGGGCCGCGGTCATATCGCTCATCGCATCGTCCTTCAGCGGCCCCGGCGCCTAAGGCGCTGTTCTTCCAGGGCGGGGCCGGCATCGTCTCCGGTGCCCATTCTCCCTCGAAACGAGTAAACCGATCGTTCATGCGCCGCAGTTTCAACCCCACGCGGAACAGCCCTAAGCGACTGCACGGAGACGTTTATTCGGATTTGAGATGAATGCGGCGGGCTTGAAGCTCAGCCGCCCGCCTATGCCTCAAGGCGTTCCCTGACGGCGGCGGAAAGCTCGACCTTATCCGCGCCCGACACCGTGGTGTTCGGGACGCCGCCGCGCGCGGCAGCCGGCACCTGTCCAGGGGGGACGCCGACGAAGATGTTGCCGCGCAGGCTGATCCCCTGCAGGTAGGCCGTGCGCTCGAGGAAGCGCGCCACGTCGCCGCCGGGGTCCGGGGCGAAGACCACCAGGTCGACCTCTGCCAGCCCCAGGCCCGCCAGTTCGAGCTCCCCGGCGAGCCTTTCCACGACGATCGCTTCCGCCTGACGGTCGGACATCGCGCGGTGCATGCCCTCCAGGCTCGCATGGGAAGTCTTGCTCCAGCGGTCGGCGCCCACGAAATAGCCCTCCCGCGTCGCGGCCGCCACGCCGCGGCCATCATTTTCCAGCGCCGCCACAACCGCCGCGGTCAGCGAGGGCACCTCGCCTTCGGTCACGATCACCACGACCGGCACGCGCAGAGCCTCGGGGCCGCCGGTGATCGCGTTCAGAAGGTTCTCGGCGGATCGGGACTCCGTTCCGTCCAGGCGATAGGTGGTCAGCGCGGGAAAGGAGTTGATCTCGTTGATCGCATAGCCGATTTCCTCCGGCGGCGCCGAGACGTCCGGACAGATGAGGTCGAAGCCGCAGACGGGAATCGGAATGGTCGCATAGACGCGCCGGAGGATCCTTTCGTAGTCGGGATGCACGTCGTCGGTGACCTCGATGGTCTTGCCGCCGTGCGCCCCGCCACCGAAATAGGAAAGCTGTATGCGCTGTCCCTCCTGCGGCACCGAGTCGGCGGTGAGCCCGAGGTCTCCATAGGGGGTTTTGCCCTTGCTCTCGATGACTTCCAGGTCGATGGGCTGATAAGCGAAGCGCTTGCCCTTGCCGCGCGTGGGAGAGCGGTTCTCCTCGGCGACCAGCTCCCGGATGCTGTCGCGGCCGTTGCCCGTGACGAAGGCCGGTTCCAGTTCATAGGCGTTGACCAGGCGGCCATTGACGGTCATCAGCCGGTAGCTCCGGCCCGGCACAAAGTTCTCGACCAGGAGATCCCGGCTGCGTTCCGCTGCCCGCACACAGGCGTCCTTCAACTCCGCCTCGGAGCGGACGTTGAGATTGACGCCTCTCTGCCCGCCACCGGTCACCGGCTTGACGACCACCGGGTAGCCGAGCCTGGCGGCGGCCTTCCTCGCCTCTTCGAAGGACGAGACGCCACGCTGCACCGGCACCTTGATGCCGGCGTCGTACAGCAGCTTGGAGGTCCAGTTCTTGTTCGAGCCGAGCATGTGGGAGATATGGCTCTCCGGGTCGAACATGCCCTTGGCGGCGCGGTGGGTCCGGGCGCCGAGCCCCAGTTCATAGATCATGGAGCCGCTCAGCAGGTAGCGGCAGGGAATGCGCTGCCGCTGGGCGGCGCGCCACATGAACCAGCTGTAGAGATCGATCCGGTCGAACAGCGCGTCGAGCTTCGCGGCGACGGCGGCCTGGAGTTCCTCCTTGCCCGGCTGCGCCGCCATCATGCCGACCAGCTCCCGGGCCAGTCGCAGCGCGGTCGTTCCGATGCCCCGCTCGATACACTCGAACCACCAGTGCTCGCGACGGCCCTGCCCGCCGGCCTGGTCACAGCGGGCGACGTCGTAGCCGATCTGCCGCTGCAGCATGACGGCGACGGCGGCGATGGCGCCGAGGCCGTCGACCTGGGTGCCCTTGGCGAGGCCGTCAAGCCATTGGGGGGCGGGATAGGCGAAGATGCAGGGCGCTTCCTGGATCTCCCGGAGCAGGCGTTCCAGGTCGTCGGAGGCGATGGGCGGGCCGGCTTCGGAAGCGACGAAGCGAATGATGCTCTTCACGCTGGAAGGGTTCGCGCCGTCCACATAGTAGGCCGTCAGGGTCGGTTGCATGGGGATGGGTCTTTCCTGCCTGCGAATAACCTAGCGCTTCAGCGATGCGTCCTCGACCAGCCAGCTGCAGAGCTCGGCCAGCGAAATCCCGGCGTGTTCCAGCTGCCGGTCGAATGTGCCGCCGCCGGAGAAGCCGATGGCCGGCTGGGTGTTGGTCTCCAGCACCACGAAGCCCGCCTGCCCCTTGCTCTCGTCCCAGCGCAGGTCTGTGCGGCTGATGAAGCGGCAGCCGAGCGCCCGGTGCGCGGCCTCGGCCAGCGCGTAGCAGGTGGCGCGGATGCCCTCGGGCAGCGCCGCCGGGGTGATCACCTCCGCCTCGACGATATGGTACTTGGAGTCGTAGTCCCACACGCCCCGAGCGGTCTTGATCGCGCTCACGCAGAAGCCCTTGTCGCGCAGCACGCTGACGGTCAGGTCCTGGCCCGGCGCGTACTTCTCGACCAGGAACCATTCCGGCAGCTCCGCGCTGGCGGCCAGCGGCGGCGTCACCTCGTCGAGGACGAAGTGGATGCCGATGGAGGAGCCCTCGGCGTTGGGTTTCAGGACGTAGGGCGGCGCCATGGGGTGGCCGGCCGCCAGCTCGTCGCGGTGGACCAGGCGTCCCTCGGCGACCGGCAGGCCGGCGTCCCGGTAGACGGCGCGGGAGCGCGCCTTGTCCATGCCTACCGCCGAGGCCAGGACGCCGGAGTGCGTGTAGGGGATCTGCATCCACTCCAGCAGCCCCTGGATGGCGCCGTCTTCGCCCCAGCGCCCCATGAGGGCGTTGAAGACCACGTCCGGCCGCGCCTCCAGCAGCCGCTCGGCGACGTCATAGCCGGCGTCGATCTCGATCGTGTCGTAGCCCGCCTCGCGCAGCGCCGCCGCGCAGTTCCGGCCCATGGTCAGGGAGCCCTCGCGCTCGGCCGACACGCCCCCCATCAGTACGGCTACTCTCTTATCCGGCATGATCTCCCTTTCCCCCCGGACGGCGGAATTCCGCGCGCCTTTACAGGCGCCCTCTTATACCCCGGGGAGAATGTATAGGGGGTAAATCCTTTCACACCGAGGCCGGAGGCCGCCGGGAAGCGCCCGGCCGGCTAGCGTGAAGCGGCAGGATTGCTGAAGAAAATCCGCCACAGCTGGCGGCCGCCCAGCTCCCGGCGCAGCACGCCGAAGGCGTTGTAGGCCATGAAGGCGACGCCGGTCCAGATGATCGTCGCCCAGACCTGGTGCACGTCGCGATGCTCGAAGACGCCGGCGACCGCCGCGCCGAAGCCGCCGTACTCGTCCCGCGCCTCGAAGGCCTTTTCCAGCAGCAGGGCAATCACGGTCGCCACGGTGTAGAAGGCCGTGCGCGCCACCACGTCGAAGATGGCGGGCCGATGCTGCAGCCACTGGCTGATCGGCACCTTCTGCAGCACGATGACGACCTTGGCGGTCACCAGGGCGACCAGCATGGCCGTGGCGAGGCCGCTGAAGCGGATGCCGTACTGCGCCAGCAGCAGCTGCTTCATCACCATGATCAGGGTGAAGCAGGCGGCGAAGTAGAGCGTCACGCCGACCAGCAGCTTCAGTTCATCGGTGAGCCAGTGCAGGAACTTCATGGGGCCCCTCCCCGCTTTTCCGCCACGCGGGCCGGCTGCCGTCCGGCTGCCCCCGCACCCTTGAAGGTTAGCCGAAGGCCGCCCCCCGTGCCACGGGAGAGCGCCGAGCCCCTTGCGCGCGCCCCGCCCTTCACGTTTCACTTGAGGCGGAAGGAGGCATCATGTGCGGGCGCTTCACCAACCAGATCACCTGGCGCGAGCTGGTCGAGCTCTACGGGATCCACGACCAGCCGGCCCTGAACCTCAGGCCGCGCTACAACGTGGCGCCCAGCCAGGACATTCCCATCGTCCGGCCGGTCATGCCGGACGACACCGGGGAAGAAGAGGACGAAGACGCGCCCCGCGAAGTGGTCATGGCGCGCTGGGGCCTGGTGCCTTTCTGGGCCAAGGACCTGAAGGTCGGCTACAAGATGATCAACGCCAAGGCCGAGACCGTCGACGAGAAGCCGGCCTTCCGCAACGCCTTCAAGCGCCGCCGCTGCCTCATCCCCGCCGACGGCTTCTACGAGTGGAAGAAGCTGAAGGGCGGAAAGGAGAAGCAGCCCTACCGCCTCTGCCTGCCCGACCAGCGCCCCTTCGCATTCGCCGGCCTGTGGGAGGCGAACGACAAGCTGGAGGTGACCAGCTGCACCATCATCACCTGCGAGCCCAACACGGTCGCCGCCGAGATCCACGACCGCATGCCGGTCATCCTGCCGCCCGAGGCCTATGCCGGCTGGCTGTCCCAAGCGACGCCGCCCGCAGAGGCCAAGGCCCTGCTCACGCCCTACGCCGGCGAGATGATCGCCTACCCCGTCGACAAGGCGGTGGGCTCCCCAAAGAACGACGGGCCGGAGCTGATTGAGGAGGTGGGGGAGGAAGCCTGACGTTCGCTGTCCGCTTCTGATCCATCGCAGACCTGTCAGGCGAGCAGGTGCGGCGGTTGCTGTGGACAAGCCTGGTCCGGCGGGCCGCCTTAGGCGCCGGGGTCCGCTTGACCAAGGATCACTGCATGCGCATGATCTGGTCCATGAATCCAGCTCATCCGGGAGATCACGATGCGTCGCGGAAGGCCACTGAGCCTGACCCGGACGCGCCTCCAGGAATGGTCACCCGTATAGATGAGTCCGAACTCGCCGACGACAGCGCGCGGCGGTTGTTGTCCTGGTGGTCAGCAACGGAGAGGCACGCCGTGCCGCGGCGGCGCGAAGACTTCGACCCGGTCGAATTCCCGCGCGTCCTCG
>JBNKHC010000203.1:0-2247 GCA_050290145.1 Kiloniellaceae bacterium
CGAAGACCTCCAGCCGCTCGAAGTAGTCGAAGACGGCGGCGGCCAGGGCCTCGAGCCGGCTTTCCAGGTCATCGAGCCCTTCGAACACGCCGGGCCCGGGCGGGGGCACCTTGGCGGCGGCGTGGGCGCCGCAGGCGGAGACGGCGTCCTCGTAGCGCGGGAAGTGGTGATAGACCGTGCCGACGCTGACCCCGGCCTGCTCGGCGATTTCCGTCATGGTGGTGTCGGCGATGCCCTTGCGGCAGTGCAGTTCGAAGCAGGCTTCGACGATGCGCCGCCGCGTCTCTTCCGCGGCGCCGGCGCGCTTGTCCATCCTGTATTTCCGGCGGCTCATGGGGTGCCTCAAATGACTGAGGATATATTCAATGAAATACTCCTCAATGAATGTCAAGCAGCTTCCGCAGGTCCGCCCGCCGGAGGGTGATGGGCCTGGAAGGGGTGATGCAGGCTGCGCTGATGTGCCGGAAAGGGGATTAACCCAGCTATAGGGCTGCCTGTGCTAAGGAAGGCGGAGCCTGGTTTCATCCTCATGGCCTCGAAGGGGACAAGGCATTGACGGGCGCCAGAAGCACGCTTGCTGCCTTGCCGGCATTGCTCGACCGGGCAATGAGCTCTGCCTACCACCAGCAAGCCATCCCCTCCGCGATCGATGAGGAAATCGGCGACGTTCTTGTCCGCCTTTCATCCTGTGACGAGGACGAACTTGCATCTGTCGCCGACGGTATAGCCGGGGAGCGCGGCCGCGTGCTGAGCCTCTTTGCCGAGAGAATGGCCTCGCTCGCCGTCAGGAAGAACAGCCCGGATCCCATAGGAAAAGGACTGGCGGCTCTGTTAATCGTCGCGCGGAGCGAAGATGTCAGGGAGATTCTGCTGGTTCTCAGCCTGCTGCATGATGCCGCGATGAAGGTCAGGGGTTCCGCGAAGGCGCTTTTCGCCGAAGCCGCCTCCAAGTTCGGTCAGGCTGAGCTCCTCGACAGTTTTCTCCTGCGCTCCGACGCGGCCAAGCGCATCGAAGCGATGGGCTACAAGGAGTCGGATACCGGGGACGGCTTTCTCTACGTGAGAACCTGGTAGAGCAGCGTCTTTCCCTACCCTCCCCTTGACGGGGGAGGGTAGGAGTGGCTCGGGCCAGGCGTGCCGGATCAGGCGGCTCGCGTTTTCACCGCAGGGCCGCGGAAGCGTTCCTCGGCCAGGCGGTCGGCGGCCTCGGAGGTCGCGACCTTCTGGGCATCGGCGCGGCGGAAGATCTCCAGCAGGGTGTCGTGGATCTGTGCCACGTGGGCGAAGGCCTTGGCCTCGTTGTAGTCGGGACCCTCGTGGCTGATCACGATGACGCCGCCGGCGTTGATCACGTAGTCGGGGGCATAGAGGATGCCGCGCCGACGCAGCGCCTCGCCGTGACGCGCCTCGGCCAGCTGGTTGTTGGCGGAGCCGGCGACGATCTTGGCCTGCAGCCTGGGCAGGGTGTCGTCGTTGATGGTCGCGCCCAGGGCGCAGGGGGCGTAAATGTCGGCCGCCGCCGTGGCGATGGCCTCGGGCGCCACCACGTGGGCGTCGAACTCCCGCACCACGCGGTCCAGGGAGTCCTGCGCGAGGTCGGCGACCACCAGCTCGGCGCCTTCGGCGGCCAGGTGGCGGCAAAGGTAGTAGCCGACGTGGCCGACGCCCTGCACGGCGACGCGCAGGCCGCTGAGGCTGTCGACGCCGAGACGGTGCTTGGCGGCGGCCTTGATGCCCATGAAGACGCCGTAGGCGGTGGCGGGCGAGGGGTCGCCGACGCCGCCGGCCGCGACGCCGGCCACGTGGCGGGTTTCCCCGGCCATGATCTCCACGTCGGGCACGGAAATGCCGACGTCCTCGGCGACGCTGTAGCGGCCGCCGAGACTGTCGACGAAGCGGCCCATGGCGCGGAACAGGGCTTCCGACTTGTCCTGGCGCGGGTCGCCGATGATGACCGACTTGCCGCCGCCGTAGTCGAGGCCGGCCAGGGCCGACTTGTAGGTCATGCCGCGCGACAGGCGCAGCGCGTCGGTCAGTGCCTCTTCGTCACTGGCATAGGGCCACATGCGGCAGCCGCCGAGTGCAGGGCCGCGGTTGGTGTTGTGGATGGCGATGATGGCTTTCAGGCCGCTGGCAGGGTCGTGGCAGAAGACCACCTGCTCATGGGCGTCGAACTCGTGATGCTCGAAAACAGACATGAGAACCTCTTCATGTTGTGCCCCGTTCCCGATGCTTGCCCCGATGTTT
>JBNKHC010000204.1:0-5543 GCA_050290145.1 Kiloniellaceae bacterium
CCCTGAAGAAGAAGGCGCCGCCGGAAGGCAAGCCGGACATCGTCATCACCCAGGCCGAGAAGACCGGCCCCGACACCTTCCGCTTCTTCATCGAGAACCACGGCACCAAGGACTTCATGACCTGCGGCGTGCAGATCGAGAACAAGACCAGCGGCGGCGCCGGCATCATGACGGTGCGCGGCCTGCAGGCGGGCGGCAGCGGCTGGCGCGAGGCGAAGATCTGGCCCAACGTGAAGCCCGGCGACAAGTTCGATCTCTACGCCGACTACGGCAACAAGATCGCCGAGACCAACGAGACCAACAACGCCTTCAGCTTCAACTGGTAGCCTCGCCGGAGGTTCCTTCCCAAGCCGCTTTTATCCGAAAAGCAAAAAACGGCCTCTCCGCGACGGAGGGGCCGTTTCGCTGTTGTTGTCGTGCGGGGCGGCGGCCTACTGGTCCTGATTCCTGCCGCCTTGCCAGACTTCCAGGTCGCCGGTCTTGAACAGGTCGGGATCGACCTCGACGCCGAAGACGGGATTGACCAGCGACACCTGGGTCTCGATGCCCTGGGGGTCGGTGATCTCCCACTTCTTAAGGCTCAGGGGGTCGTCGCTGAAGATCAGCGTCACCGCGCCGCCGTCCGGGGTCTCGGCATCACGCAGGGTCAGACGCAGGGTGCCCAGCGCCTCCTCGATGGCGACGATCTCGACGTTTTCGTCGAGGCGCACTTCCTCGCGGATCAGGAACCACAGGGGCGTTTCCCACAGCGGCAGGAAGGTCGCCTCCTTCAGTTCCTTGTCGTAGTAGAGCAGCGACAGCCCGTTGGCGATCATCAGCACCGGCGTCGGCGGGTCGTAGTCGAAGCGCAGGTGTCCGGGCCGGTCCAGGAAGACCTCGCCCTCGGCATAGGCGCCGTTGGAGGAGACCTGCACGAAACGCGCCTTCATGGTCTGGATTTCGTTGAGGTAACGCTCGACACGGGTCACCGCCGCGACGTCGTCGGGCGACAGGGAAGCCGTCTGCGCGCGGCTTTCGGCCAGGCCGGCCGGCGCGGCGCCCAGCAGCAGGGCCGCGGCGCCCAGGGCGCCCAGCAGACGCCGGCGCAAGCTTGCGGGCCGTGCGGTCATACCTCGCTGCCGCCCGGCGGCAGGACTTCGCGTTTGCCCACGTGGTTGGCCGCGGAGATCAAGCCTTCTTCCTCCATGCGTTCGATGATGCGGGCGGCGCGGTTGTAGCCGATCTGCAGGTGGCGCTGCACGAAGCTGGTGGACGCCTTGCGGTGCTGCAACACCACTTGTACGGCGCGGTCGTAGAGTTCATCCCCGCTGCCTTCGCCGCCCAGTCCGCCGCCGCCACCGCCGCCGTCGAGCTCCAGCTCGCCTTCGTCGGTGATGGCTTCGATGTAGGAAGGCTCCCCCTGCTTTTTCAAGAAGGCGACCACGTCTTCGACCTCCTGGTCGGTGACCAGGGGGCCGTGTACGCGCAGGATGCGCCCGCCCTGGGCCATG
Organism: Kiloniellaceae bacterium; assembly: GCA_050290145.1. Lineage (GTDB taxonomy): Bacteria > Pseudomonadota > Alphaproteobacteria > Kiloniellales > Kiloniellaceae > Pelagibius. The sequence goes on from JBNKHC010000204.1 coordinate 1,491, forward strand.
TAGAGCATGTCGCCCTGGCCCAGCAGCTGCTCGGCGCCCTGCTCGCCCAGGATGGTGCGGCTGTCGATCTTGGAGGTGACGTGGAAGGAGATGCGCGTCGGGAAGTTGGCCTTGATGGTGCCGGTGATGACGTCGACCGAGGGGCGCTGGGTGGCGACGATCAGGTGGATGCCTGCGGCGCGCGCCATCTGCGCCAGGCGCTGGATCGCCGCCTCCACGTCCTTGCCGGCCACCAGCATCAGGTCGGCCAGCTCGTCGACCACGACGACGATGAGCGGCAGCGGATCCAGGTCGAAGGGCTCCTCCTCGTGGATCGGCTGGCCGGTCTCCGGGTCGAAGCCGGTCTGCACCTTGCGGGTCAGCACCTCGCCCTTGCGGCGCGCCTCTTCGACACGGGCGTTGTAGCCTTCCAGGTTGCGCACGCCCAGGCGCGACATGGCGCGGTAGCGCTCCTCCATTTCGCGCACCGTCCACTTCAACGCCACCACCGCCTTCTTGGCCTCGGTCACCACCGGGGCCAGCAGGTGCGGGATGCCGTCGTAGACGGAAAGCTCCAGCATCTTGGGATCGACCATGATGAACTTGCAGCGGTCGGGTCCCAGGCGATAGAGCAGCGACAGGATCATGGCGTTGATCGCCACCGACTTGCCCGAGCCGGTGGTACCGGCGACCAGCAGGTGCGGCATGCGCGCCAGGTCGACCAGCGAGGGGTTGCCGCCGATGTCCTTGCCCAGGACCAGCGGCAGCTTGCCGTTGTTCTTCTCGTAGTCCTCGGCAGCCAGCAGCTCGCGCAGGTAAACGGTCTCGCGCTTGGCGTTGGGCAGCTCGATGCCGATGACGCTGTCGCCCGGCACCACGGCGACGCGCACCGAGACCGCGCTCATGGACCGCGCGATGTCGTCGGCCAGGCCGACCACGCGGCTGGTCTTGGTGCCCGGCGCCGGCTCCAGCTCGTAGCGCGTGACCACCGGGCCGGGGCGCACCTTGACGATTTCGCCGCGCACGCCGAAGTCCTCGAGCACGGTCTCCAGCAGGCGGGCGTTTTTCTCCAGGGCATCGCGGTTCAGGCCCTCGCCCTTGCCGGCGCCCTTGGGCAGGTCCAGCAGGGTCAGCGGCGGCGTCTCGTAGACGCCGGTCGGGCCCAGGTCCAGGCGGCCCTGCGCGGCGGACCTGGCGCGCTTGCCGGGCTTGGTCTTGCTGCGCGGGGCGGCGACCAGGTCGGCCTCTTCCTCGTCGTCCGCGGCGCGCGCGGCCGCGCGGCGCAGGGCCGGCGCCAGCTCGTCGCCGTCGTCGTCCTCCAGGTCCTCGTCCAGCATCGGCTCCAGGCGCTGGCGCCGGGCCGCGGCGCGGGCCTCGCCCGGTTCCACCGCGTTCTGACGCTCCATGGCGCTGATGATGCCGCGGCGCGCGCCGCCGAAGACCCAGGCGACGCCGCCGCGCAGCACGCGCCATTCCGCCGCGGTCAGGCCCAGGGCGAAGAACAGCCCGGCCAGGCCGAGCGGGAAAGCGATCAGGGCCAGCAGCCAGACCGGCAGGCTCGTGAGGCTCTGCGTCTGTCCCAGCACCAGGTCGCCGACGAAGCCGCCCAGCTTGTTGTCCAGCGGCCAGGTCGAGGGGCGCGGGAAGGACTCGAGCGCCATGGCCAGCAGGATGAGGCCGGCGGGAAAGGCGGCCAGACGCCACCACCAGCGCGTCGGCAGCTGGCGTTCGCGCAGCAGGCGCCAGCCCCAGGCGAAGAGCACCAGCGGGGTCAGCAGGGCCGCCATGCCGAGGGACTGCATCATGACGTCGGCGCTGTAGGAGCCGAAGAGGCCCAGCGGGTTGCTCACCGCCCCGCCGGTGGAATCGTTCCACGAGGGGTCCTGCGGATTGTAGGTCAGGCAGGCGATCAGCAGCGCAAAGGCCAGCACCGCCAGCACGCCGCCGCCCAGTTCGATGGCGCGTTTCCTGAAGAACTCGTTGGTGCCGCTGGGCAGCAGCGTGGTGCGTCCCTCGCGGGTCGAGCTGTTGGAGCGCAGGACCATGGCCTAGCCCTCCGCCGCCGCGACCTGAGCCGCGTCGTCGTCGCCCAGCGCGCCGCCACCCAGCACCTGCACGATGCGGTTGAGGCCCTCCTCGGTGGTCGCGGCGTCATAGACCAGGGCGACGCGGATGTAACGCGCCCCGGGATTGACGCCGTCGGGGCCGGGCTCGCTCATGTAGCCGCCGGGCACCACGCGCACGCCGGCCTCGCGCCACAGCTTCAGCGCCGCGGCTTCGCCGTCACCGACGTCGAGCCACAGGAAGAAGCCGCCGTCGGGTTTGCGGAAGCCGAAGCGGTTGCCGAGGATGCGCTCGGCCAGGGCGAAGTTGCGGCGGTAGTAGTCGCGGTTGGCCTCGACGTGCGCCTCGTCGCGCCACAGCCGGGTGCCGGCGGCGAGGATCGGCAGCGACACGCCGGCGCCGCCGACGCGCAGGGCGGCGTCCAGCTTGTCGATCAGGGCGGCGTCGCCGGCGACGAAGCCGCAGCGCAGGCCCGGTGCCGAGGACCGCTTGGACAGCGAATGGAAGGCCAGGACGTGGTCCAGCGCGCCGCCGCCTTCGGCGACCACCTCCAGGACCCCGGCCGGCGGCGTGGTGTCGTAGATCTCCGCGTAGCATTCGTCGAAGCCGACGATGAAGTCGTGGCGGCGGGCCAGCTCGACGAGGCGGGCCAGGTAGGCGCGGTCCGCCGCCGCACCCTGCGGGTTGGCCGGGGAGTTCAGGAAGCAGAAGACCGCGCGGTCCAGCACCGCGGGATCGAGCGCGCCATAGTCCGGCATGAAGCCGGTCTCGGCGGTCGCCGGCACGAAGACCGGCTCGGCGCCCATGGCCACGGCAGACCCGGCATAGACGTGATAGAAAGGGTTGGGCATGAGGATGACCGGCGGCGCGGCGCCCTCATGGTCCTGCACCGCCGACAGCACCGCGAAGAACAGGCCCTCCCGGCTGCCCGGCAGCGGCAGGACGTGGCGCTGCGGATCGATCATGCCCTGGGGCAGCGCGTAGCGCCGGGTCAGCCAGTCGGCACAGGCGCCGTTGTAGGCCGGGGTGCCGCGCGGCGGCGGATAGCTCGACCACTTCGCCGCGGCGCCGACGATCTCCTCGGTCACGAAGGCCGGGGGCTGGTTCTTCGGCTCGCCGATGGACAGCAGGATCGGCGTGTCGTGGCCCGCCGGATGGGGATCCAGCAGGCGGCTCAGCCTGGCGAAGGGATGGAAGGCTTGAAAGCTGCGGCGATCGGGCAAGACGCGTCGGTTCCGAATGGTTTCCTGGAATTGCTCCCGGGATATCTCCCCCGGGGGTCTCCCGGCGGGCGCATCGTCGGCGTCGGCCCCGCCGAGACCGGCGGCAGGGGCCATGGCGGCGGCGCATCTTCGCGCGGCGGTACAAAACGCAAACGACTCCGGTGGATTCTATCTGTGCGCACAGGGCGCGACAAGCCTTGGCGGTCGCCCCGCCGCCGCGCGGGAAAGCGCAGGCTAGCGCCGAAATGCGGCGAAAAAGGGGGCAAAAAAAGAGGCCTGGGAGCGACAGCTCCCAGGCCCAGTCTTGGCAGAGGATAATCGTGTTCCTGGAGGAGCCCGATTATCAGATGGGTTTCAGAGAAACCCGGTCAGAGGGAAATCCCTCTAGAGCGATTGCGAGCCATGGCCGAACTCGGGATAGGCCTCCATCCCCAGCTCCGCCTTGTCGAGGCCCATTTCCTCGGCCTCTTCGTCGACGCGCAGCCCGACCGTGTACTTCAGGACCAGCCAGACGATGGCGCTGGTCACGATCATGAAGATGCCGACCGCGACGATGCCGATGATCTGGGTCACCAGGCTGCCGCCGCCGAAGATGCCGACCGCCAGGGTGCCCCAGATGCCGGCCACCAGGTGGGCGGAGATGGCACCGACCACGTCGTCGATCTTCAGCTTGTCGATCAGCGGCACGGCGAAGACCACCAGCGCACCACCGATGCCGCCGACGATGATCGACAGGAAGTGGTTCTGCAGGTCCGGACCGGCGGTGATCGCGACCAGGCCGCCGATG
>JBNKHC010000205.1:0-18847 GCA_050290145.1 Kiloniellaceae bacterium
TCAACGACCACGTCGAGGACTGCGTCACCCGGGCCAAGGTCGAGACAGCACGCCGGAAGTTCAAACGGCCGGGGCGCTGAGCTGCGGCCCGCGCCGGCAACATTGCCTGCTCCTGTGTTCACACCTGCTTCTCTAATCACAAGAGCGGTCGCGCGCAGTCAGGCAAGGCGCTTCCCGGACTTGCGCGCCTGGGCTAAAGTTCATGCCGTCTCGGACCGACAGCAAGGCAGGGACAGATGCTCGCAAGACTCTCCGCCGCCGCGCTTTCCGCCTGTTGCATCATAAGTGCCAGTCCGGCCGCGGCCGAGGACGACTGGGAGTTCGTGATCGCGCCCTATCTGCTGGCGCCGCGCATCAACGGCGACGCCGGCCTGGGCCGCTTCCTGAACGGCGCCGATATCGACGTCGATTCACGTGACGTCTTCAAACACCTGGATCTTGGCGCCATGGTGCACGCCGAAGTCCGCCACCGCAGTGGCTTCGGCGCTATTGTCGACTATGCCTTCATGGACCTCTCCAGCGAGACCGACAGCCCCATCGTTCCCGGCGCCAAGATCAAGGGCGAGGTCTTTCAGGGAGTCTTGGAAGCTTTCGGCAGCTACCGCTTCGACCTGACGCCCCAGCACCAGATCGACGCCTATGCCGGAATCAGGTGGTGGCACATGGAAGTGGAGCTGAAGCGCCGCAATGCCGCCGCCTTCAACGTCTCCGGCAAAAAAGACGAAGACTGGGTCGATCCGGTAATCGGTGCGCGCTGGACCGCCGAGTGGTTCCCCGACTGGCGCACCAGCCTGGCCGCCGACATCGGCGGCTTCGGGGTCGCCTCGGACTTCACCGCAAACCTCCAGGGGCTGATCATTTACGACGCCTGGGAAAGCGTCTCCCTCGCCGCGGGCTATCGCGCCCTCTGGGTCGACTACGACAACGACAAGTCCGGGCAGCCGGGGTACTTCGCCTACGACACCGTCACCCACGGGCCGCAGATCGGTGTGATTTTCAGGTTCTGAGACTCTCCGGCGACGCCGCGGGCCAACTCCGCCCCTTCACCCCACCGTCGGCGCGCCGAGCAGGTCGCGGACGCTTTCCACCTGGCCCAGCGCCCAGGTGAGTTCCTGGCGCTCGTGGGCCTGCATCTCGCCGGGAGCGACCTTGTTGGACAGCGCGATGCCGTGCTGCATGTCGTCGAGCTGCTGGCGCAGGATCGCGCCAAGCAGGATCTTGTGCGCGTCGATCAGTCTGCCGATGACCGCGGCGTCGAAGGCGCCGAGCTGGCGCACCGCCTCCAGGCGCTCCGGCGTCGAGCGGACATCCAGCTTGTGGGTCAGCGCGGCGATGCGCGCCGCCGAGAAGATCGGCATGAGGCCGCTCTTCTTCAGATCGATGCGGCCGTTCTCCAGCCGCGGCCGCCCCAGCCAGTTGAGCGGCGGACGGAAGTCGCTGGCCTTCAAGGTCATGGCCATGAGGAAATCGCGTGACCCGCCGGCCGCCGCCTGCGCCTCGTCGTAGAGCCTCTCGGCCAGGGCGCGCTCGCCGTAGACCGGCACGGCGTCGAAGAAGATGTCGCTGTTCAGCAGGTCCTCGGGCCGCGCCTTGGTGATCCAGGTCTCCAGGCGGTGGCGCCAGCCGGCCATGTCCAGGCGCCATTCCGGCCGGGCGGCCATGATGCCGCCGGGGCAGTAAACCACGCCGGCCTCGTTCAGCATGTCGGAGACCAGGGTGCCGAGCTGCTCGAACCAGCGGTCAGCCTCGCCGCCGGGCTCGCCCCCACCCGACTCGCCGGAGTCGAAGATGATGGCGTTGTCCTGGTCCATGGCCAGCAGGCTCTCGCCGCGCCCGCCGGAGCCCAGCACCATCATGGCGTAGGGCCTGGCCGGCGCGCCTTCGCCCCGTTTCGCCATTTCCTGTTCCGCCAGCTCGCAGGCGCGCCGGGTCAGCGCCCGGAGCTCGCGCGAGATGATGGCGGCGATGTCGCGGGGATCGGCTTCCTCGAAAACCAGGCCGCGCGCCACGGTGGTCAGCTCCGACCAGATGCGCCCCAGGTCGCCGGGGCTGGCCGCGCGCTCCAGGCTGTCACCCAGGGAGAGCGCGTCGCTGGCGCGCTGGCGCAGCAGGTCGCGCGCCGAGATCGCGCCGACCAGCTTGCCTGCCGGATCTTGCACCCCCAGGTGGCGGAAGCCGCGCTGCGACATACTGGCGATGGCGCGGTAGACGAACTCCTCGCTGTCGACGCTGACCAGCGGCCCCTTGGCGTAGTGCGAGATCGGCGCGTCCCGCAAACCGGCGACGTTGCTGTTGAAGGCGCGCAGAAGGTCGCGCTCGGTCAGGATGCTGTAGCTGCCGCCCGGCTGCGGCGGATCGACGAAGACCGAGGAGATGCCCTTTTCCATCATCAGCGCCAGTGCTTCGCGGACGGGCGTCGCCGGCGGCAGGATCACCGCCGGGAAGCGCATGACGTCGTAGACCCGGTGGCGGTAGGGGAAGCTGTCGATGCGGGCGTATTCGGCGACGCTTTCCGGGGCGATGCGGCTGTCGCGCAGCACCTCGTGCCAGCCGGCCTGGGCCTCCTCGTCCAGGCGTGTCGTGAGGTTGCGGCAGACCCGCTCGGCCTGGGCCAGGGTGACGATGCCCTTTTCCCGGAGCCGCGGTACCAGGGCCTTGAAGATCCGCGCCGCGGTCTCGGCGTCGCCGAGGGCCCGGTGCCGCTCGCCAACCTCGACGCCCAGCCACTTCGCGGCCAGCTCCAGCGACTGGTTGGGCAGGTCCGGCGCCACAAGCTGAACCAGGTGGCGCACGTCGACGGAGCGCGGCGCCTTCCAGTCGAGGCCGTGGCGCTGGTGCTCGGCCCTCAGCACCGCCAGGTCGAAGCCCAGGGCATAGCCGATCACCAGGCAGCGGCCGACCCATTCGCTGAATTCGGGGATCACCGCCGCGAAGGCCTCGGCGCCGGCCACCTCGTCGTCGGTGATGCCGTGGATGCGGGTCGAGGACGGCGGAATCGGGATGCCGGGGCTGACCAGCCGGGCGAAGTGATCGTCCTCGCCACCGGCGCCCTGCAGGCGCACCGCGGCGATCTCCACGATGCGGTCCTTGGCGACCTCCAGGCCCGTGGTCTCGAGGTCGAGCGCCACCGCCGGCACGGCGCCAAGCGGCAGACCCGAAAGACTGTCCTCGGCCCGGCGGAAACTCATGGACGCCTCATCCTCCCGGGTTCTCGGCCTGCGCTTGCGCGGCAACGGCGGCCCCGTCGATGCGCTTTTCGAACTGGCTGCGCACCTCGCGCCAGGCGAACCTGACGGAGTTCTGCACGATCTCCTCGTCGAACTTCTTCAGCTCCGGCGCGATGGGCGCCCAGCGCACCAGCGCGGCCGGACTTTCGGTGAAGAGGTCGGCGCCGCTGACCCCGTCGTGCCAGTCGAAGAAGGCCAGGCGCCGCTCGAAGGCCGCCAGCGCCTCGGCGGGGGAGAAGGCCTCCACCCCCGCCGCCTGCTCGGCGTTGTCGGCCAGCCCGCGCTCGTAGCAGTCGAGCGCCAGGCGCCGGCGCAGGTCGTCGTCCACCGGGGTGTCGAAGAGGGCACGGCGCACCGCGAAAATCGCCAGGTCGGACAGGCAGGCGGCAAAGACGTGCATCTTCGCCACGTTGATCGAGCTGACGAAAAAATCGTCCTCGAACATGCTGGGATAGCGCGTGCCCATGCGGGTTTTCAGGTAACCGTAGAGGGTCTTCTGCGCAATGAAAGCCGCACGTGTAGAAACGAATCGGCGGAGGGCGGAAAGAGAATCGATCGGCTCCGATTCGCGCCGAACTGTCAAACGGGCAATGAATTCCGGCAGAAATGCCCGTGCCGTCTTCAGGCTTGCGATCACCCGCAAAAAACCCCCTGTTTCGCCAGTTTCAGCCGACTGGCTTCCCGGTCAGACCAAAATTCGACCGAGTGCCATTATTATTGGTATTACAATGCTACCCATTTTTGTACAATCCTGGCGTGATCCCAGTCATCCGCCAATGGGGTCACAGTAGTGGGGTAAGATACAATAATTAATGCGGGGGATAACATGCCTGAGATTAGTCAAGACGCTAAAGAGCGCCATTGGACTAAGACGAGAAATTTGACGATCTTAGTCCTGGTGATCTGGTTCATCTTCGCTTTCATCCTTCCCTGGTACGCCAAAGATCTTAACGAGTTTTCCTTTCTCGGCTTTCCGCTGGGCTACTACTTCATCGTTCAAGGGTCTCTGATCGTTTTCGTGCTGCTGATCTTCTTCCAGAATTGGCGGCAGGACGCGATCGACGATGAAGCCGGTGTCGGCAGCGAAAGCGATCAGCAATAAGGGGAAGCCGACATGATTAAAGGAAGCTTTATCGAAAACCTCGGCCGCGTATACGCGATGTATACCGGCGGGTTCCTGGTCTTCATCATCCTGATGGCCATTCTTGAACAGCTCGGCGTGGGCGCCGACACCATCGGGATTCTCTTTGTGGCCTTCACCGTGGTCATCTACGCGGTTATCGGCTGGCTCTCCCGCACCATGCAGGTTGAAGCCTACTACGTCGCCGGACGCGAGGTGCCCGCCGTCTACAACGGCATGGCGACGGCGGCGGACTGGATGTCCGGCGCCTCCTTCGTGGCCCTGGCCGGCGGCATCTACTTCGGCGGCTATGGCTACCTGGGCTTCATTGTCGGCTGGACCGGCGGCTACGTGCTGGTCAACTCGCTGATGGCGCCCTACCTGCGCAAGTTCGGCTGCTATACCGTGCCGGACTTCATCGGTACCCGTTACGGCGGCAACCTGGCGCGCTTCTGCGCCATCGTCGTTCTGGTGGTCGCCTCCTTCACCTACGTGACCGCGCAGATCAACGCCTCCGGCACCATCGCCGCGCGGGCCCTGCACATCCCCTTCGAAGTGGGTGTCTGGGTCGGCCTGCTCGGCATCCTGCTGTGCTCCATGCTGGGTGGCATGCGGGCGGTGACCTGGACCCAGGTGGCTCAGTACATCGTGCTGATCGTCGCCTACCTGGCGCCGGTCATCTGGATGTCGAACAAGCAAGGGTTCGGTGTCATTCCCCACTTCAGCTACGGGGATGCCGTGCTGCGCATCCAGGAGCTGGAACCGCTGGTCGGCCTCGGCACGGCGGCGACGGAAAGTGCGCCTTTCGGGGGCGTCAGAACCCTGATGACGCCGCACAACAGCCCGCAAGGGGGCATGGACAGCTGGAAGTTCGTTACCCTGGCCCTCTGCATGATGGCCGGCACGGCCTCGCTGCCGCACATCCTGATGCGTTACTTCACGACGCCGTCGGTGCGTGCGGCCCGCAAGTCCGTGGCCTTCTCGCTGTTCTTCATCTTCCTGCTGTACTTCACGGCGCCGGCCCTGGCCACGCTGACGAAGCTGCAGCTGCTCGATCCGACCCTGCCGACGGCAATCATCGGGCAGTCCTTCGACACGGTGAAGAACCTGGCCTGGATAAAGAACTGGGAAAGCGTGCAGATGCTATGGCTGTCCGACAGCAACGGCGACGGCATCCTGCAGCTCAACGAGTTCTTCATGCGGCCGGATATCGTCGTGCTGGCAACGCCGGAAATCGCCGGCCTGCCCTACGTCGTCTCCGGTCTGGTCGCCGCCGGCGGTCTGGCCGCCGCCATGTCGACGGCCGACGGTCTGCTGCTGGCTATCGCCAACGCCCTCAGCCATGATCTTTACTACAAGATCATCGATCCGAAGGCCGACACGCGTCACCGCCTCATCGTGGCGCGCGTCCTGCTGATCGTCATCGGCGCCTTGGCGGCGCTCATCGCCAGCCTGCAGCTCACCGGCATCCTCGGTGCGGTGGCCTGGGCCTTCTGCTTCGCCTGCTCCGGCTTGTTCTTCCCGCTGGTGCTGGGCGTCTGGTGGAAGCGGGCCAATACGCCAGGAGCGATCGCCGGCATGATCTGCGGCTTCGTCGCAGGCTCGGCCTACCTCTACTATGTCTTCCCAGGAGGCATGGGCGGAACGCCGTGGTTCGGCATCGACCACCTGCGCTTCGGGATCATCGGCATGCCGGTGAGCCTGATCGCCATGGTCGTTGTCAGCCTGATGACCCCCGCACCTGATGCGGAAACCCAGGCCATGGTGGACGAGGTTCGCGTGCCTTCGGGCAAGACGATCCTCGGTGCTGCCCACTGACCTGAGTTACAAAGCAAGTGTGAACTGGGGTGGCGGAGTTTCTCCGCCACCCTTTTTCTTCCTTCGACGATTTCTTTGAGTTAAGCAGTCCCGATGACCGATCCGCTTTCCGTCTTCCCGATCTGGGTCGTGGCGATCGACTACGCCCTCGGCGTGATCATGTGGACCCTGATCGGCCGGGTCGCCATGAACCTCTTCCTGCCGATCGATTCCGACTGGTTCTTCATGAAGGCTTTCGTGAAGCTGACCAACCCCGTCCTCCGGGTCTTCAAGCCGGTGACGCCGGGCTTCCTGATCGAACCGCTGGTGCCGCTCTTCGTCGCCTGGTTCTTCTTTATGGTCCGCTTCTACCTGATGCCCTGGCTGCTGGGCTACTCGGTCATGGGGATGCTGTCCTTCCCCCTGGAAGGCGATATCGCCCAGGCCTTCTATGAGACCTTCTACGTGAAGCTCTTCGGCAAGTAGAGAATCACAAGGCCGCCATAACCGCCTTGGTGACGTCCGCGCTGCCCGCCTGGCCGCCCATGTCGGGAGTGCGCGGCCCGTTTTCGGTCACCGCCTCCACCGCCTTCATCAGGCGCTCGGCCGCCGCCGTCTCGCCCAGGTGCTCCAGCATCATGGCGCCGGTCCAGAAGGCGCCGACCGGGTTGGCGATTCCCTTGCCGGTGATGTCGAAGGCGGAGCCGTGGATCGGCTCGAACATCGAGGGCACAGCGGCATTCGGGTTGATGTTGGCGGTGGCGCCGTTGCCCAGGCTGCCGGTGAGCGCCGAGGCCAGGTCGGAGAGCACGTCGGCGTGCAGGTTGGTGGCCACCACGGTGTCGATGTCGCCCGGGTGAGTCACCATGCGCGCGGTCATGGCGTCGACCAGCTTGAAATCCACGTCCAGTTCCGGAAAGTCGGCCAGGACCTCGCGGCACACCGCGTCCCAGAACACCATGCCGTGGCGCTGGGCGTTGGACTTGGTGACCACGGTCAGGCGCTTGCGCGGACGGCTCATGGCCAACTCGCAGGCGAAGCGGCAGATGCGCGCGATACCCTCGCGGGTGAAGACGGCCACGTCGATGCCCGTTTCCAGGGGCAGCCCCGCGTGGACACGCCCGCCGACGCCGGCGTACTCGCCCTCGGAGTTCTCGCGCACGATGACCCAGTCGATCTGCTCGCCCAGTTCGGGACGCAGCGGCCCCTGCATGCCGGGCAGCAGGCGCGTCGGGCGCACGTTGGCGTACTGGTCCAGGCCCTGGCAGATGGCCAGGCGCAGTTCCCAGAGGGTGATGTGGTCGGGGATGTGCGGATCGCCCACGGCGCCGAAGTAGATGGCGTCGAAGCCGCGCAGGGTCTCAACGCCGTCCTCCGGCATCATGCGGCCGACCCGGCGGTAGCGGTCGGAGCCCCAGTCGAAGTTCTCGGTCTCGAAGGCGAAGCCGCCGTCGGCCTCGGCCACGGCCTGCAGCACCTCCAGGCCCGCTGCGATAACTTCGGGACCGACGCCGTCACCCGGCACCACGGCGATCTTGTGCTTTTTCATGCTTCGTCATTCCGTTGTCTGCGCCCGCGCCGCAGGACCGGCCGGGTCATTTCCTTAGAGGCGGAGATACACCATGCGGCCGCCGAAGCCAAACGGCACCGCGGCAGAGGATCAGGCGGCAGGCCAGTCGCTGAGGACGAGGGCCGCCCGCTCCTGGGCGTCGAGCTGGACGATGAGGCCCTGCTCCCAGGCCAGGTAGGCCCGCGACGCCTCCAGGTTGCCGTCGTGGCGGTCATGCACGAACCAGAGGAAGTCGATGGCCTCCTCCCGGCTCGGGCTTTCCGGGCTGGCTTCCACCTCGGCACCGGCGGCGCTCAAGGCGTCCTGGCCGCCGCTGACGGCCGAGACCGCGGCCTGGCCCAGGCCGCGCAGCTCCGCCGCCGCCAGGGCGGTCACCGCCGCGTCGTCGCCGACAAGGTGGACCGTCCCGGCGCGGTCCAGGGGCAGGCGGTCCAGGCGCGGGCGGATCCCCCAGAGCGCGCCGGCAGCATGGCCGGCCCGGTAGGCGCTGGAGGCGCGGACGTCGACCAGCCGCGCCGCGCCCGCCTGCGCCGCCAGCCAGGCCGCGGCCGCATCCACCTCCTCCACCGCCGGCAGGGACGTTGCCCCGTCGCCCGGCGGCAGGGCACCGAGCGCCGGATCGTAACGCGCCACCGCCACCTCGTAGCCCAGCTGGCGCAGCCAGAAAGCGGCGATGGCGCCGCGCAGGCCCAGGTCGTCCAGCAGCACCAGGCGCGCGTGGCGCACGCCGACCCACTGGTCGGTGGCCTGCACCAGCTGGCCGGAGAGCGCCGGCGTGAAGGCCGGCGCCGGGGCCGCGGCGGTCTCTTCCGGCGTGCGCAGATCGAAGAGGTAGGTGCTGCGCCCCGCCTCGGCGCGCCAGGCCTCCACCTCCGCCCGCGCCGCCACGGCGATCCCGAGGCCGGACAGCAGGGCTTCGGCGCGGGCGCGCGTCGCCGCCGCGCCCGCCGCGTCGAGTTCCGGATAGGGCGCCGCCGTGTTGCCGCGCTCCAGCCTGTAGCCGGCGAGTTGCCAGCCCTGGGTGCCGTTCTCCAGGGCGTAGACCGGCGCCTCGACGCCGGCGAGGCGGAGGCCCAGCGCCCCGACGATGCTGCGGGTCCGCCCGGCGCAGGTGACCACCACCGGCGTCTCCGCCTCCGGCGCCGCCACCGGAAAGCGGTGCGCCAGCTCGCCGTTGGGCAGGCAGACGGCGCCGGGCACGCGCATCTTGGCGTACTCCCCCGGGGGGCGGCAGTCGAAGAAGCGGAAGTCGCGGCCCTCGTCGCGCCAGCGCTGCAGGGTCGGCGCATCCAGGGTCGCCGGGTGCCAGGCGTGCTCGGCCAGCTCCCCCAGGGTCTTGGAGGGCACGTTGACGCCCTTGAAGAGCCCGAAGCCCGCCGCCGCCCAGGCCGCAACGCCTCCGCCGACCCAGGCGACGTCGCCGTAGCCCAGGCTCTCCAGGACCCGGGCGGCGCGGGCGGAAACGCCGTCGCCGCCGTCGATCAGCAGCACCCGCACGTCGTAGCGCGGCACCAGGGCCGCGATGCGCGCCTCCAGGCGGCTGTAGGGGCAGGGCACGGCGAAGAGCGGGTGCCCCTCGCCGAACTCCCCGGCCTCGCGGACGTCGAGAAAGGCGATCTCCGTGCCGTCGTGGACCTGGGCTTTGGCCTCGGCGGCGGAAACTTCACGGCTCACGGCAAGCGGCTCCTTTGCTGATAGTGGGTACTACCATGCCGGTCTCGCCACGCAGTTCAAGGGGGAAGGCGGTCGACAGGGCCCCGGCAGGCATTCTATAGGACAGGGGGTATCCGCCCGCGCCGCAATCACGCCAGCCAGACCGGAACCTGCCATGCGCATCGTCGACATCCGTGAAACCGTCGTTCCGATCTCCTCCCCGATCCGCAACGCCTATATCGATTTTTCCAAGATGACCGCCAGCGTGGTCGCCGTGGTGACCGACGTGCTGCGCGACGGCAAGCCGGTGGTCGGCTACGGCTTCAACTCCAACGGCCGCTATGCCGCCGGCGGCCTGCTGCGCGAGCGCTTCCTGCCGCGCCTGGAGGAGGCCGAGCCCGGCAGCCTGCTGAACGAGGCCGGCGACAACCTGGACCCGCGCCGGATCTGGGCGGCCATGATGACCAACGAGAAGCCCGGCGGCCACGGCGAGCGCTCCGTGGCCGTGGGCGTGGTCGACATGGCGGTGTGGGATGCCGTGGCCAAGATCGCCGGAGTGCCGCTCTACCGCTATCTCGCCGAGACCGAAGGCGACGGCACGGTGGACGACTCGGTCTTCGTCTACGCCGCCGGCGGCTACTACTACCCGGGCAAGGACCACGCCGCCCTGCAGGAGGAGATGCGGCGCTACCGCGGCATGGGCTACGAGGTGGTGAAGATGAAGATCGGCGGCGCGCCGCTGGAGGAGGATATCGCCCGCATCGAGGCGGTGCTGGAGGTGGTCGGCGAGGGCAGATATCTGGCGGTCGACGCCAACGGCCGCTTCGACCTGGAAACGGCGATCCGCTACGCCGAGGCCATGGCGCCCTACAAGCTGTTCTGGTACGAGGAGGCCGGCGACCCGCTGGACTACGCCCTGCAGGCCGAACTCGCCAGGCACTACGACGGCCCGATGGCGACCGGCGAGAACCTCTTCTCCCACCAGGACGCCCGCAACCTGCTGCGCTACGGCGGCCTGCGGCCGGACCGCGACTGGCTGCAGTTCGACTGCGCCCTCAGCTACGGCCTCGTCGAGTACCTGCGCACCCTGGAGCTGCTCGGCGATTACGGCTTTTCCGGCCGCAACGTCGTGCCCCACGGCGGCCATCAGCTGTCCTTGAACATCGCCGCCGGCCTGAAGCTGGGCGGCAACGAATCCTACCCGGAGGTCTTCGCCCCCTTCGGCGGCTTCGCCGACGACACCCGGGTGGAGAACGGCCGCATTCCGCTGCCCGACGCCCCGGGTATCGGCTTCGAGAAGAAGGCCAATCTGATCGCCTGCCTGCGCGAGGTGACGGAGACATGAGCGATTCCGTCACCCTCGCCGCCGGCGAGCTGCGCCGCCTCGCCGCCGCCGCGCTGACCGCCGCCGGGGCCCAGGCGGAGCATGCCGCCTCGACCGCCGAGGTTCTGGTGGAAAGCGACCTGCTGGGTATCGCCACCCACGGCGTGCAACGCCTCGCGACCTACTGCCAGCGCCTGCGCCTGGGCGGCATCAAGGCGGCGGCGCGGATCACCGTCGAGCGCAAGGCCCCCTCCCTGGCGCTGGTCGACGGCGACAGCGCCCTCGGCCAGGCCGTCGCCATGACCGCTCTGGAATGCGGCCTGGAGATGGCCGCCGAAACCGGCATCGCCTACGTCGGCTGCCGCAACTCCAACCACCTGGGCGCCCTGGCACCCTATGGCCTGAAAGCCTGCGAAAGCGGCTTCCTGCTGATCAGCGGCAGCAACGCCGCCAGCACCATGGCGCCCTGGGGCGGACGCGAGGCGCGGCTCGGCAACAACCCGCTGTCGGTGGCCGCGCCCTGCCCCGAGGCGCCGCACTTCATCCTCGACATGGCGATGAGCGTGGCGGCGCGCGGCAAGGTCCGCCGGGCCGAGCGCGAAGGCACCCCGATCCCCGAGGGCTGGGCGCTGGACCCCGAGGGCCGGCCGACCACCGACCCGGCGGCGGCCCTGGCCGGCTTCCTGCTGCCCTTCGGCGGCCACAAGGGATCGGGCCTGTCCCAGGCCGTCGAGCTGCTGGCCGGCGTGGTGACGGGCGCGCGCTTCCTCACCGACCTCTCCTCCGGCATCGGACATCCGGACCGCCCCTCGGGCAGCGGCCACTTCTTCCTGCTGCTCGACCCGCAGCGCCTGCTCGGCGCCGCGGCCTATGCCGCCGCCGTCGCCCGCTTCCGCGCCCTGATCCAGGAGACGCCGCCGGCCGACCCGGCCGCGCCGGTGCGTATCCCGGGGCAGCGCCAGCAGGCGCAGCGCGCCAGGGCGCTCAGCGACGGCATCGCGCTGCCGCGCGACCTGCTGGTCCAGCTCGAGGCCCTGGCGGCCGGCACCGCGGACTGAAAGATCCCCGAGAAGACCGCTGCCCGCCGCGCCGCCTGCCGGTGCTAGACTGTTCGCCCTCGACGGCATCCAAGCGCGAGCGACACCATGAACGACGAGAAACCGGCCCGGGTAAGCGCCAGCCCGCGGCTGATCTCCCCGGCGCCGCAGCAGCGCAGCCAGCCCCTGCCCGGGCAGGTCCCGAAGTCCCTGCAGGACGACCCGGAGGCGCTGAAACGGGTGCGGGCCCTGCTGGCCAGTCCGAGCTACCGTCCGGCCGACGAGGATACCGACTTTCTGCGCCGCGACGACGCGCGCGCCGCGCGGCTGGGGCTCGACTACCTGAAGCCCGAACTGCTGCTGCGCGAGCACGGCATCCGCCACACCATCGTCGTCTTCGGCAGCACCCGCATCGTCGAGCCGGCGGCCGCGCGGCGGCGGGTCGAGGAATTGCAGGCCGCCCTCGCCCGGGCGCCGGAAGATGCCGAGCTGCAGCGCGCCCTCCGCGCCGCCGAACGGGTGCTGGACCGCAGTTACTACTACATGGTGGCGCGGGACTTCAGCCGGCTGGTGAGCGAAGCGGCCAGGCGCAGCGGGGGCGACGGGATCGCGGTGATGACCGGCGGCGGCCCGGGGATCATGGAGGCGGCCAACCGCGGCGCCTTCGAGGCCGGCGCCAATTCGGTCGGCCTCAACATCACCCTGCCGCACGAGCAGTATCCCAACCCCTACATCACGCCCGACCTCTGCTTGAGCTTCCACTACTTCGCCCTGCGCAAGCTGCACTTCCTGCGCCGCGCCAGGGCGCTGGTCGCCTTTCCCGGCGGCTACGGCACCCTGGACGAGGTCTTCGAGACCCTGACCCTGGTGCAGACCCGCAAGATGAAACCCCTGCCGGTCGTCCTCGTCGGCGCCGAGTTCTGGTCGCGGGCCATCGACTTCGATTTCCTGGTCGAAGAAGGCGTCATCGACCCGGAGGACCGGGAGCTTTTCTGGATCGCCGAGACGGCCGAGGAGATCTGGGGGGGCATCCGGGAATGGCACCGCATCAACGGCGAACCGCTGGCGGCGGAAGAGGCTCAGGAAGAGAACCGTCCGTCTTGAACGCCGCCGCCGCGACGTCCACCTCACAAGGGAGAGGAGGCACAGATGTTCGAGTTCATGCCGGAAAGCAGCGGCAACCTGCTGGGCATAAAGGCGCACGGCAAGCTCACCGACGAAGATTACAGGGAACACCTGATCCCCAGGTTCGAAGCCCTCTTCAAGCAGCACGGCAAACTCAAGGTGCTGTTCTACATGGCGGATGATTTCGAAGGCTGGGACCTGGAGGCCGCCTGGGACGACGCGTCCTACGGGCTGAAACACCGGGCCGATTTCGAGCGCATGGCGGTGGTCGGCGG
Source organism: Kiloniellaceae bacterium (assembly GCA_050290145.1). GTDB lineage: Bacteria > Pseudomonadota > Alphaproteobacteria > Kiloniellales > Kiloniellaceae > Pelagibius. The sequence continues at coordinate 13,129 of JBNKHC010000205.1, forward strand.
ACCCGCTTGGGTCGACTGGTGCATCAAGTGGGCGGGCTTCCTCATGGAGGGGGAGATCAAGGTCTTCCCCGCCGAGCGGGTCGACGATGCCTGGGCCTGGCTGCGAGGCTGAAGGCTCGAGGCGGCCCCTCATTCCAGGCAGATCTGGTTTCAGAAACGAACGGGCCAGCCCCACGGCTCTGTGGTCCGCTTCCTGCCAGAAGCGGACTCAAAGCAACACGAGACGCGATAACGAGAATAAGACAGCCAGTCCCCTTCGCCCTGAACCCTGCGCGCCAACTGCTCCGGCCGCAGGGTTTTGGGGGGTGCGAGACAGGTAGAAGCCTGGCGCTCCGGCGTCGCGCTTCCGCACTCAAAGGGGCGGGGAGTCAGGTCGTCCCACCACCGTTCGCGTTGATCATCTGACCCGTCACGAAGCGTCCGGCGGGAGAGGCAAGAAAGCAGACAACGGCGGCGATATCTTCGGGCTCGGCCATGAACCCGGCAGGAATTCCGGCCAGCTGCTTGGGATCATCCCCTGAACGCCCCTCCACACGGGTCGGACCGGGCGAGACGGCGTTGGCGGTGATGCCACGGCCGGCAAACTCCGTGGAAAGCGCCTTGGCCAAGCCCCACAGCCCGTGCTTGGCGGCGGAAATGGGCGCCCCCTCGGAATAGCCGCGGATGGCCTTCATGCCCGTGATGTTGATCACCCGACCCCAGCCGCGCTCCACCATGCCCGGAAGAAAGGCGCGGGCCGAATAGAAGGCAGATGTCAGGTCGAGGTCGATCACCTTCTGCCAATCGTCATCCGCCATTTCGAGGAACGGCTTGTGCGGACGGATGGCGGCGTTGTTGACCAGGATATCAACCGTGCCGAAGCGCCCCAACGCTGCCTCGGCGATGGCCGCCACGGTTTCGACCTTGCTCACGTCCCCCATGGCGACAAGGGTTTCGGCGCCCAAGGCGGCAGCGGCCTGCGCCGTCGCCTCGCAGGCCTCCCGGTCCCGTGAGCCGTTCACCACCACGTCGCAGCCCATCTCCGCGAGTTGCACGGCGATGGCGCGGCCGATATTGCGGCCGGAGCCGGTAATGAGGGCGGTCTTGCCCGAAAGCACTTTGTCTGTCATCTCGTCTCTTCTCTCGTGGATATTCCTGCACTCTCATCCGAAGCCTTCAGGAGGAACGCTCCGGCGTCTTCCAAGTGGCCGTTGCGAGGCCGGCCAGCTTCCCGTCGGGACCGTAAAAGCGGCTTTCCATGAAGGAGAGGTTGCGCCCCCGGCGCAGGAAACGCCCCTCGCAGGCGGCACGGCCGGCGCTGACCGGGCGCATGAACTGGATCTTCATCTCGATGGTCGCGCCGGGTCCGGCGATCCGATTGACGAGATGTCCCATCGATATGTCCATGACCGTCGCGATCACGCCGCCATGAAGCGTGCCTTGCGGGTTCATCAGCATCTCGTTGACATCGAACTCGATACGGCAGACGTCCTTCTGGTCATCGGGAGCTTCCTCGGGAAGATAGCTGTACTCAAGGCCGATGAAGCGGGCGAGAAAGAACTTCTCGAAAACCTGCTCGTGGGATTCCAGCGCCTGCTCAAAGTGCGCGCGCGCCGCCTCTACGTCGATGCGCCTCTTCTCTCCGCTCACGATGCCCTCCGCGCCGTGCCGGGATTGCCCCAAGGGCAAGGCAGTCCGGGGCCTGCCCGCCCGCTATGATTCAACATCTGCATTTCAGGATCCTCTGGTCGTGTTACTGGGCGGCGCCGAGCTTGACCTCATTGAGAAGCGGTTGCCCGCCCTTAAAGCGGGAGAGGTTCTCCGAGACCAGCTCTGCAAAGCGTCGGGCGAGGGGGCCGCCGGTGCCGGCCACGTGCTGTGAGAGAATCAGATTCGGCTGGCGCCAAAGCGGGTCATCCTCGGCCAGCGGCTCGGACTCGAAAACATCCAGGCAGGCGCCGGCGATTGCGTTTTTCTGCAGGGCATCTGTGAGGGCCGCCTGATCGATGACCGGGCCGCGCCCGACGTTCACCAGCACAGCCTCCGACTTCATGGCTGCCAGCTCACCCGGACCGATCAGGTGCCTTGTCTCCGCGCAGAGCGGCAGCGTGCAGGCGACGAAATTCGCCTCGCCAAGCCACTCCCCCAGTGCAGCCATCGGGGCAACCAGGTCCGCCGGAGCCGCGCCCTCGCCGCTGCGGTTGAGCGCGACGACCTTCATATCGAAAGCCTTCGCCTTGCGGGCGATCTCCTGTCCGATGGAGCCGTAACCCAAAAGGAGAAGCATCTTGCCTTCGACGCTTGAGACCTGACCGCGCAGTTCGTCGCGCACCCAACGCCCCGCACCCCGCGCCCGTTCCATCTGCGGCAGCGCATGAACGCTTCCGAGAAGGAGCGCCATGGTGTGTTCGGCGACGGTTCTACCCTTCAGGCCGGCCGCGTTGGTGAAGGCAACCGTTCCGGGCACGCCGGCCTCCTCGAACTTGTCGGTGCCGATGGACGTCGTCTGAAGCCAGCGCAGCTTCGGAGCGGCGGAGTTGACCGCCGCCGATATATCGCCCGGATAGTAGGGCCCGGCAACCACGAGAATATCCGCATTGGCCAGATGCCGCACCGTCTCTTGCGTGGAGGTGGACTCCACGAAGGTTACATCGGGATGCTGCGCCTGGATGGAGGCGACTGCCCTGCCCTCCCATTGCAGATGAAATAGAAGCTTCATCTTCGATACTCACCCGGTATGCCGCAGGGCCGGCTCAAACGATGTCCGTTCATCGGCCGTCAGAACCTCGCCTGAAGCAGTTCATGAAGGTTCGATTTTCCCTCGAAACCCAGGCCGGGGAGCTGGGGAAGGGCCACGGACCCGTCGCCGACGTCCAGGCCGTCCGTGAAGCCGCCGACCGGCTGATGCGTGTAGGGATAGACCTCCGTCCCGCCGAGCCCCAGGCCCGCTGTGATGTGCAGCGAGAGCAGATGGCCGCCGTGGGGAAAGACCCTGCTGCGCGACCAGCCGAACTCCTCCACCACAGCCATCGTCCGGATGTACTCGCAGATACCGTAGCTGAGCGCGCAGTCGAACTGAAGAATGTCCCGGTCGGGCCGCAGGCCGCCGTAGCGCAGCAGGTTTCGCGCGTCCCAGCTCGAGAGCAGGCATTCGCCCCCTGCCAGCGGGCCCTCGTAGGCCTGCGCCACCTCCGACAGCAGATGGTAGTCGAGCGGATAGCCGGGCTCCTCGAACCAGCGAAGCCCGTAGGGCCCGATCTTCCCGGCACAGGCGAGCGCCTCGTCGAGCGTGAAACGGCCGTTCGCGTCGATGGCAAGCCGGCCGGCCGGCAAGAATTCCAAGGCAGCGTCGATGCGGCGCAGGTCTTCGTCCAGCGGTGCGCCGGCGAACTTGATCTTCACCACCGTGAAACCGTCGTCCAGGTAGCGCCGGATCTCGTCCTGCAAGGCGCTATGGTCCCCGCCGGCCCCGTAGTAGCCGCCGCCGACATAGACGGAAACCCGCTCGGGCGATTCACCCGGACCATACCGCTTCGCCAGGAAGCTATACAGAGGCTCTCCGGCAATCTTGGCCGCGGCGTCCCAGACGGCCATATCCAGGGTCGCCACCGCGATTGCCCGGTCCCCGTGCCCGCCGGGCTTTTCATTCTGCATCATGCAGTTCCAGACCCGGAAGGGATCGAAGTTGTCGCCGGCCTCGTTAAGAAGCGTCTCGGCCGGAGCAGACAGCAGACGGGGGATCAGGCGCTCCCGGCAGATGGCGTTCTGGCTGTAACGCCCGGTGCCGCTGAAGCCGTATCCGACCACCGGCTTGCCATCCCGCACCACGTCGGTGACCAGGGCGACGAACCCGGTCGTCATGCCGCTGAAGTCCATGATGGCGTTCGCGCGCTTCTCGCCCGTATTGAGGGTGAACTCCTTGATATCGACGATGCGCAAGTCCAGGGTCCTTTTCGTACTTGGGCGGGCCGCTGCCGACCAAGCGGCCTGGCTCAGCGACGCACGACCGCTAAGCAGCCTCGGCGATTGCCTACTTGCCCTTGAATACGGGAGGGCGCTTCCCGAGGAAGGCTTCGATCCCTTCCTTGAAGTCCTCGCTCATGTAGCACATGAGGTGGAGGTCGCGACCGCCGCCCGGCGGGAGCTGCGGCCGCAGGCGCAGCAGGGCCTCCTTGGCGGCCAGCAGCGTCAAGGGCGCGTAGCCCCTGATCTGGCGGGCGATCTCTTCGGCACAGGGCGCCACTTCTTCCGGCGTCTCGACCATCTCGGTGATGAAGCCGTAGTCGAGCGCGACCGACGCCTCGATCATGCGCGCCCGGAAGATCAGATCCTTGGCACGGGACGTGCCGATCAGGTCGGCCAGCCTCGAGAAGTTCGTCATCGACAGACAATTGCCGAGCGTGCGGGCGATCGGAAAGCCGAAGCGCGACGTACGGGCTGCGATGCGCAGATCGCAGCAGGCGGCAATGGCGGCGCCACCGCCGGCGCAGGCGCCCTTGATGGCGGCGATGGTGGGCACGCGACAGCGTTCGAGCGCCCCCAGGGTGCGGTCGATCCGCTCCTCGTAAGCAACCGCGTCCTCTTCCTTTTCAAAGGCGCGAAACTGGGACATGTCGGTCCCAGCGGCAAAGGCCTTTTCTCCCGCACCGGTGAGGACGAGCGCCCGGATATCCCTGTTCTCGTTCGCTTCCGCACAGATCTGGGCCATGCGCTCGTACATGGCGAAGGTCATGGCGTTGCGCGCCTGGGGGCGGTTGAAGGTCAGGAAGCCGATGCCGTCCCGGACTTCATAAAGGATGTCATCTCCGCATTGGCCCGCGAGTTCGGCGTCGAGACTGACGGTGGGGGGTGTCCACATGAAATGGGCTCCTCTTCGGATGTTTGGCCTTCGGCGCGGCGCGGATGCTCGGAAGTGGTTGAAGGTCCGTCTCAGATGACTCCGGCGGCTCTCAGCCCGGAGATCTCGGCGGCAGAAAGGCCGAATTCCTGGAGAATTTCATCGCTGTGCTCGCCGCGCTCGGGCGGCGCCAGCTTGAAGGAGCTCGGAGTGCCACTCAGCTTCACCGGCTGTGCGACCAGAGTGAGTTCGCCGAGCGCGGCCGAGGCGACTTTTTGCGCCATCCCCAGGTGCTGCACCTGCGGGTCCGCAAAGACCTTGTCGATGGTGTTGATCGGTCCGGCGGGCACGCCGGCGCTGTTGAACCTATCGATCCAGGTGGCACTCTCGGCGGTCCTGAGCAGGGCGTTGATTTCCTCGCCGAGCGCATCGCGGTTTTCGGACCGAAGCGCCGCCGTCCTGTAGCCGGGATGGTCGATGAGTTGCTCGGCGCCGGCGGCCCGGCAGAAGCGTTCCCAGATGACCTGGCCCGTGACGGCCAGATTTATGTAGCCGTCCGCGGTTTCGAACACCCCGGTCGGAATGGAAGTCGGATGGTTGTTGCCGGCCTGGGGAGGAATCTCACCGTCGATCAGCCAGCGCGTCGCCTGGAAGTCCAGCATCGCGACCTGGGCTTCCAGCAGCGAGGTCTGGACCCACTGGCCCTCCCCCGTCTCCTCGCGGGCCAGCAGGGCCACCAGAATGCCCAGCGCACAGTAAAGACCGGCGGTGAGGTCGGCGATCGGGATGCCGACCCGCATCGGCCCCTGGCCGGGCTTGCCGGTGATCGACATCAGCCCGCCCATGCCCTGGGCGATCTGGTCGAACCCGGGGCGCTTCGCGTAGGGGCCATCCTGCCCGAAG
>JBNKHC010000206.1:0-7032 GCA_050290145.1 Kiloniellaceae bacterium
GCATCAGGCGTGACCAGCGCGTTGCGGAAGCGGTCTGGTGATACAGCTTCTCGTCCTCGGGGCCGATGAAGGCGATCCCGTCTCCGCTGGTCACCGTGACCCAGTCCGGATTTCGCAGATAGTAGCAACCGGACTCCATCAGCCGTCCCTTCCGTCATTGTGGTGCTGAAGGGGCAGGGAACCATTGCCGCTGCGCCCGAACACCAGCCTCGTCTGGCTCATGCCCCTGAAGGAAAGGCGGAACTCGCCGCGATAGGTGAACTCGTGCTTCTCGAGGAGATAGAGAACCGGCGCGATGGCCCTTCTCGTGCGAACAAAGAGGCTGGGGCAGGCGCTGATCTGCGGCAATTCGAGCCAGCGTTCGAACAGAAGGCTTGCGAGGCTCGGGTCGCCGGAGGGGCCCCGGCGGACTTCGAATGTGCCGTCCTGCAAACGGGCGGCGCGACCGCCCTGTACCTCCGGCCGGATACCGATGTAGGCCAGCAGTCCGTCTCCGGACTGCGCGCCGAAGTCCGAGAGTCTGTAGGCATCGATCAGGTCGCCGTCGAGGACGACGCCGACCACGCAACCCAGCACGGAGGTGCCGTCTTCCGGGTCCGCAGCGGCGAGAACCTGCGCGCGATCACCCAGTTCGGCGATGATGCCGCGCGCGGAATGTCGGTCTTGCTGATCGCCCAAGGGCATGGGTGATTTCGCCCAAAGGCCGGCACTGAACGCCTGGGCAAGGCAGGTCGCAATTGCCTCCGCGGTGTCGCCACTTATCTCGGTGTGAGACGTCGACCAAAAGCGAACGCGGTGGTGTCGGGAAAGCACCGGTTATCTCAATCCTTTTTTCGCCCTTGATCCTTCCCCCAGCGTTTTTTGCAGTCAAGCAACCGCCAATCGTATTTGCGTCATGACACTCCAACGTGAAGGCGGGTCACAAAGCATTCACGGGATTGCCCCTTCGACTGGCATCGTGCACGCGTATTCGCGTCTTTGGTTTGCGCGAGACGCGATATGGATCAGATCCGAAGCCCAATGGCTGCCTGGCCGGCACAACCATCCAAAGGAAGCGTAGGCCTCCGAGGTTCGATTGAACGCCTTGAGAAATTCTGTCCGACGACCAGAGGTTCGGTGCAGGTTTCAGGCGGGATGGGCAAGGATAATCGCCGCCGGCACCGGCACCACGTAACCGCCGTCTGCGGCAAAGTCCGCCGCGACAGTGGCCGTCATCGCGGCGCGGATGCGCTCGACCGTCTCGGCAGACTGGCTCTTCAGAATCATCGAGAAACTGACGGTGCCCTGGGCGAAGATGTTGAAGAGGTCTTCCGGCGCCTGCAGAGTCCAGTAGAACTCGCGGACCTCATGGCCGGCCGGCCGGAAGCCGGCGGCCTGGAGCATCTCCTCGGCGGTGTCGCGGCGCGCGAACTGGAAGAAGTCCGGCTGCTGCGGTGCTGCCGAAAGGTCGGCGTGGGCTCTGACGGCGCTGAAGGCGGTGCCGAATCCCGCCGAAGCCTCCGGCCCGACCCAGCAGCTGAAGGCGAAGACCCCTTCGGGGCGCAGCACGCGACGCACCTCAGACAGGGCCCGCGGCTGATCCGGGATATGCATGATGCCGAAATTGCAGACCACCGCGTCGAAGCTGGCCTCGCCGTAGGGCAGGTCCTGCGCGTCGCCCTGCCGCAGTCGTGCCGCGGGCGCGGCGCGGGCCGCCCTCTGCAACATGGTCGACGAGAAGTCGAGGCCGTCGACCGTGGCGCCGGTTTCCGCCAGCCTGGAGGTCAGGTAGCCCTGCCCGCAGCAGAGGTCGAGAACATCGCGGCCAGGACCGGGAGCGACGACGGAGACCAGATGTTCGGCAACCTGATCGGTCACCGGACCGAAGCCCGCAATGTACTTGTCTGTGGTGGTTTCTTCGGCCCAGCCCTTGCGCTCTCTTTCGCCAAAGACGGCATAGTCGCTCATAGCGTTTTCCCCACTGCCCTTTGTAGCATGAAACACGGTAGCGGCTTTTCGAGCGTTTGCCATTGCGTGTATTGCGAAAGCTCAGCGACCGCCGGCGATCATCGGTTGCGATGGCGGGCGCGGACGGCAATGCGGATCAGTGGGAGTCTTTGGGCTGCCGGCGATCAGGACATCGACCGTTCCCTGGCGGCGTACCGCAAGGTCTGAAAGAAAAAAGCCCGCCGGTGGGCGCCGGCGGGCTTCAGTCGAAGGCACAGGGAAAGACTACTTCGGAAGAAGTCCCCCTATTATTCCGCCGCAGCAGAGGCGGCGGAATCTTCTGCGACCGGGTGAGCGGCCATGAGCTCGAGCGCCTTCACCATGGCGGAGTGGTCCCAGGCGGACCCGCCGTTGGCGGCGCAGGCGTTGAACAGCTCCTGCGCGGTCGCCGTGTTGGGCAGGCTGACGCCCAGCGCCTTGGCGCCCTGCAGGGCGAGGTTGAGATCCTTCTGGTGCAGCTCGATGCGGAAGCCCGGATCAAAGGTGCGCTTGATCATGCGCTCGCCGTGGATCTCCAGGATGCGCGAGGTGGCGAGGCCGCCCATCAGCGCCTGGCGCACCTTGGCCGGATCGGCGCCGGCCTTGGAGGCGAAGACCAGGGCCTCGCCTACCGCCTCGATGGTGAGCGCGACGACGATCTGGTTGGCGACCTTGGTGGTCTGACCCACGCCGTTCGGGCCGACCAGGGTGATGTTCTTGCCCATCAGCTCGAAGATCGGCTTGGCCTTCTCGAAGGCCGCGTCGCTGCCGCCGACCATGATGGTGAGGGAGGCCGACTTGGCGCCGACTTCGCCGCCGGAGACCGGCGCGTCCAGGTAGTCGCAGCCCAGGTCGTTGATCTTCTGGGCGAAGACCTTGGTCTCGATGGGCGAGATCGAGCTCATGTCGATCACCAGCTTGCCTTTGGAGAGGCCCTCGGCGACGCCGTTCTCGCCGAACAGCACGGCCTCCACCTGCGGGGTGTCGGGCACCATGGTGATGATGACGTCGCTCGCCTCGGCAACCGCCTTGGCGCTGTCGACCAGCTTCAGGCCCTTGCCAGTCAGCTCGTCCGGCGCGGGTGTGCGATGCACCGTGGAGGTCACCTCGTGCCCGCCGTCCAGCAGGTGGCCGACCATGGGCGCGCCCATGATGCCGAGGCCGATGAATCCGATCTTAGCCATGACTTTCCGTTCCTTTCGCTCGAATCTTTTTTGCGGGCGCGCGGCTTATTCCGCCGCGGCGCTGGCGGAGAGATAGGGGCGCAGCCAGCCGAGGCCTTCCGAGGTGCCGGCCTTGGGCTTGTACTCGCAGCCGATCCAGCCCTTGTAGCCCATCTTGTCGATGGCATCGAAGAGGAAGGTGTAGTTGATCTCGCCGGTGCCCGGCTCGTGGCGGCCCGGGTTGTCGGCCAGCTGCATGTGCGGGATCTTCGCCAGGTACTTCTCGATGGTCCGGGTCAGATCGCCTTCCATGACCTGCATGTGATAGATGTCGTACTGGAAGAAGAGGTTGTCCGAGCCCACCGTGTCGATGGTCATCATCGCCTGGGCGGAAGTGTCCAGGTAATAACCCGGGATGTCGATGGTGTTGATCGCCTCGATCAGCAGCTTGATGCCGGCTTCCTCGGTCTTCTTCGCGGCGAAGCGCAGGTTCTCGATATAGGTCTCCGCCACCTTGTCGGGGTCGGCATGCTCGGGGCGGATGCCGGCCATGGCGTGGAGCTGGGTGCAGCCCAGCGCCTTGGCGTAGTCGATGGCGGTGCCGACGCCGTCCTGGAACTCGCTGATGCGGTCCGGCAAACAGGCCAATCCGCGCTCTCCCGCGTCCCAGTCGCCCGCCGGCATGTTGTGCAGCACCTGGACCAGGTTGTTGGCCTTCAGCGCTTCGGCCAGGACTTCCTTCTCGAAGGCGTAGGGAAACAGGTACTCGACGCCCTGGAAGCCGTCTTTCGCGGCCGCGGCGAAGCGGTCGAGGAAGTCATGCTCGTTGTAGAGCATCGACAGGTTGGCGGCGAACTTAGGCATTCTGGGGGTCCTCCTGAATTTTTCCACAGCTTACAGGCTGGGGTGGCCCCTGAGTCAACAAGACCAGTCAACAAGGCCAGGCAATGATAGCGAGGTGAAAATCCGCTGCCGCTCTTACGGCAGGCGCTTTTCGCCGGGCGCTATTCGGCGGGTTCCAGCTCTGGCTGCTTGCCCTTGGGCATGCCGTCGGGGCCCAGCGTCGGGTCGAGGCAGAGCGTCTCCTCGAACTCGTTCACTGCGTCGATCTCCATGCCCATGGAAACGTTGGTCACGCGCTCCAGAATGAACTCGACCACCACCGGCACCTGGAACTCCTCCATCAGCTGGTGGGCCTTGTCGAAGGCCTCCTTGAACTCGTTCGGGCTCTTCACGCGGATCGCCTTGCAGCCCAGGCCCTCGGCGACCTTCACGTGGTCGACACCGTACTCGCCGATCTCGGAGGTGTTGATGTTCTCGAAGGAGAGCTGGACGTTGTAGTCCATGTCGAAGCCGCGCTGCGCCTGGCGGATGAGGCCCAGGTAGGCGTTGTTCACCACCACGTGGATGTAGGGCAGCTTGAACTGGGCGCCGACGGCCAGCTCCTCGATCATGAACTGGAAGTCGTAGTCGCCGGAGACCGCAACGATCTCCTGTTCCGGGCGCGCCTTGCGCACGCCGAGTGCCGCCGGCAGGGTCCAGCCCAGCGGGCCGGCCTGGCCGCAGTTGATCCAGTTGCGCGGGTTATACACGTGCAGGAACTGCGCCGCGGCGATCTGCGACAGACCGATGGTGGTGACGTAGCAGGTGTCGCGGCCGAAGGCCTCGTTCATCTCCTCGTAGACGCGCTGCGGCTTCAGCGGCACCTCGTCGAAGTGGCTCTTGCGCAGCATGTTCTTCTTGCGGTGCTCGCACTCGCGCGACCAGGAGGTGCGGTCCTTCAGCTTGCCGGCCGCCTTCAGCTCCTTCGCCACCTCGACGAAGAGCTCCAGCGCCGCCTTGGCGTCGGAGACGATGCCGTAGTCGGGCATGAAGACGCGGCCGATCTGGGTCGGCTCGATGTCGACGTGCACGAACTTGCGCCCCTTGGTGTAGACCTCGATGGAGCCGGTATGGCGGTTAGCCCAGCGGTTGCCGATGCCGAAGACGAAGTCGGAGCGCAGGAAGGTGGCGTTGCCGTAGCGGTGGCTGGTCTGCAGCCCCACCATGCCGGCCATCAGCGGATGGTCGTCGGGAATCGCGCCCCAGCCCATGAGGGTGGGGATGACGGGCACCCCGGTGATCTCGGCGAGTTCCACCAGCAGGTCGGCGGCGTCGGCGTTGATGATGCCGCCGCCGGCGACGATCACAGGCCGCTCCGCCGCGTTCAGCATCTGAATCGCCTTTTCCGCCTGCTTGCGGGTGGCGGCCGGCTTGTAGACGGGCAGGGGCTCATAGGTCTCGTCGTCGAACTCGATCTCGGCGAGCTGCACGTCGATCGGCAGGTCGATGAGGACCGGGCCGGGCCGGCCGGAGCGCATCAGGTGGAAGGCCTGCTGGAAGGCGCGCGGCACCAGGGCCGGCTCCTGCACCGTGATGGCCCACTTGGTGACCGGCTTGGCGATGGTCTCGATGTCGACCGCCTGGAAGTCTTCCTTGTTCAGCTTGGCGCGCGGCGCCTGGCCGGTGATGCAGAGAATCGGAATGGAATCGGCGGAGGCGGAATAGAGCCCGGTGATCATGTCGGTGCCCGCCGGCCCGGAGGTGCCGATGCAGACACCGATGTTGCCCGGCGTGGCGCGGGTGTAGCCCTCGGCCATGTGGGAGGCGCCTTCGACGTGGCGCGCCAGCACGTGGTCCAGGGTGCCGCGCTTCTTCATGGCGGCGTAGAGCGGGTTGATCGCTGCGCCGGGAACGCCGAAGGCAACGGAGATGCCTTCCTTTTCCATGACGCGAACGGCGGCTTCTGCTGCGGTCATCAGGGTCATCGTCGTTCCTCCGCCCCAAACCTGCTGTTCGGGTGTTGATTTTGCTGGGGTGGCGAAGATGCCAGTTGGTATACCATGTGTCAATAGGAATGGAATGATATTCCGTATCGTGGAATAATGGATCAGAGACCCATGAAAACTGCGGTTTTTAAAGGAGTTTCATGGCCTCGAGAATGGAAAGATATGCCAAAAGGGGCTCGGCCCACAGCCGGCGACGTGCCTGCTGACAGCTTCGGGCTTTGCCCTCTATGCTGCGCCAGCCGAGTACCCACTAGAAGGGAGAGTCGCTCGTTATGCCGAGAACCGCCGCAAAGAGCCGGGGCGCTGCCAGGGGGGATGCCAGCAAGGGAAGCGGGCAGGTCCAGTCGCTGGACCGGGCCCTGTCAATTCTGGAACGCCTGGCCGATGCCGACGGCATGACGCTGACCGACCTGGCCCAGTCCGTGGGCCTGGCGCCCTCGACCACCCACCGCCTGCTGACCACGCTGCAGCAGCGCCGCTTCGCCGACTTCGACGAGGAGTACGGCGTCTGGGTGATCGGCGTCGGCGCCTTCAACGTCGGCAACGCCTTCCTGCGCAACCGCCGCATCGTCACCCTGGGCCGTCCGGTCATGCGCCGGCTCATGGAAGACGTGGGGGAGACCGTTAACCTGGCCGTGGAGGACCAGAACGAGCTTGTCTATGTGACCCAGTTCGAGAGCCACGCGCCCATGCGCGCCTTCTTCCGCCCCGGCCGACGCGCGCCGATGCACGCCTCGGCAGTCGGCAAGGCCATGCTGGCGGAGATGGATGACGCGGCGCTGACCGAACTGCTGCACCGCAAGGGCATGCCGCGCTTCACCGACAAGACCATCGTCGATCCGACGGCGCTGCGCGCCGAGCTGGTCAAGACGCGCGAGCGCGGCTGGGGCGTCGACGACGAAGAGCACACCGTGGGCATGCGCTGCGTGGCGGCGACCATTCACAACGAGCACGGCGAGGTCATCGCCGGGGTGTCGGTCTCCGGACCCTCGGTGCGGGTCACCGAGACCCGGCTGGGCGAACTGGGCGCGCGGGTGGTGCAGGCGGCCAAGGAGATCACCGAGCAGATCGGCGGC
>JBNKHC010000207.1:0-10485 GCA_050290145.1 Kiloniellaceae bacterium
CACATTCCCCAGGTCGCCGGCTTCTACGAGAAGTTCTTCTTCAAGCCCGGCAACTCCGGCTGGCCGATGTTCCAGACCGCCTACTGCAAGCTGGGCGTCTACATCTGCTACGACCGCCACTTCCCGGAGGGCTGGCGCGCCTTGGCGCTGGCGGGAGCCGAGTATATCGTCAATCCCTCGGCCACCGTGGCGGGCCTCAGCCAGTACCTCTGGAAGCTGGAGCAGCCGGCCTCGGCCGTTGCCAACGGCTGCTATATCGGCGCGGTCAACCGCGTCGGCACCGAGGCGCCCTGGAACATCGGCAAGTTCTACGGCTCCAGCTACGTGGTCGACCCGCGCGGCGAATTTCTGGTCGAGGCCAGCGAGGACCAGGACGAACTGGTCACCGCCGACATGGACATGGACAAGGTGCGCGAGGTGCGCAATCTCTGGCAGTTCTTCCGCGACCGCCGGCCGGAGGCCTACGGCCCGCTGACCGAGATCTGAGGCGGGCAGGACCAGGGGCCGCGGCGCGGCTCCTGCATGAAATCCCTGCCATCCGCTGCGGTATCCCTTGTCTTGCCCGACCGCGGTTCTAAATGCGGACAGGTGTGCGATCGATCAGATGGAAGGACTTGAAGAATGCGCAGCATGATCCTGGCCGCCGCGCTTGCCCTGCTCGCCGGGCCGGCACTGGCCGGCGGGACGCCGGCGCCGGCGGGCGCCGAGCTCTATTTCGTCTCGCCGCAGGACGGCGCCACAGTCAGCTCGCCGGTCACCGTTCGTTTCGGTCTGAAGGGTATGGGCGTCGCTCCGGCCGGCACCGAGAAGGAAAACACCGGCCACCACCACCTGCTGATCGACGCCCCGGCGCCCAGCGGCATGGCCCTGGATCAGCCGCTCCCGTCCGACGAGCACCACAAGCACTTCGGCGGCGGCCAGACGGAGACCAGCATCGAGCTGTCGCCGGGCACCCACACCCTGCAGCTGGTGCTGGGCGACTGGAGCCACGTCCCGCATAATCCGCCGGTGATGTCGAAGCAGATCACAATCACCGTAAAATAGCCTCCGGAGCGGCCCGCCAGGCCCGTCGGAGGGCCGCGGTCCGGCGTTTTGCGCCGCTCAGGCCGCCGCGGGCGCCGATTCGGCTGCAGATCAGTGAGATAGGGCGGCCGTTTGACCCTTATCCCTAGGTTTGCTAAGCGAATTGAGCTACTTTCGGTAATTATTGCCTGGCTTGGGGGCCCTTCATGACGACCGATGGCCGGAAGAAGAAATTTGTCATAGAACTGATCAAGCCGTCGCACTACGACGACGACGGCTACGTCATTCAGTGGGCCAAGGCCTGGGTCCCATCCAATACCCTGTCCAGCCTCTATGGCATCACCCTGGACGTGATCGACCGCAAGCTGCTGGGCGACGACGTCGAAGTGGTCCTCAACGGCTACGACGAGACCAACACCATCATCCCGATCGAGGAGATCACCCAGCGCCTGAAGGCGCCGGGCACCACCGGCGTGGTCTGCCTGGTCGGGGTGCAGTCGAACCAGTTCCCCCGCGCCCTCGACATCGCCCGCCAGTTCCGCGCCGAGGGCCTGCAGGTCGCCATCGGCGGTTTCCACGCCAGCGGCTGCATCGCCATGCTGCCGGAGCTGCCGCCGGATCTGAAGGAAGCGCTCGACCTGGGCATCACGCTCTACGCCGGCGAGGGCGAGGGGCGGCTGCACGAGTTCTATCTCGATGCGCTCAACGGCGAGCTGAAGCCGATCTACAACTACATGAACGACCTGCCGGGCATGGACGGCCAGCCGACGCCTTACCTGCCGGAGGCCATGGTGCGGCGCTACGGCGGATCGGTTGCCTGCTTCGACGCCGGGCGCGGCTGCCCCTTCCAGTGCTCCTTCTGCACCATCATCAATGTCCAGGGCCGCAAGTCGCGCTTCCGCGAGGCCGATGACGTGGAGCGCCTGGTGCGCGCCAACATCAAGCAGGGCATCTGCCGCTTCTTCATCACCGACGACAACTTCGCCCGCAACAAGAACTGGGAAGCGATCTTCGATCGTCTCGGAGACCTGCGCGAGGAGACCGGCCTGCCGTTCTCCATCATCATCCAGGTCGACACCCTGTGCCACAAGATCAAGAACTTCATTCCCAAGGCCAAGCGGGCCGGGGTGGCGCGGGTCTTCATCGGGCTGGAGAACATCAACCCCGACAACCTCATGGCGGCCAAGAAGCGCCAGAACCGCATTACCGAGTACCGGGCCATGCTGCAGGCCTGGCGCGAGCAGCAGATCCTGACCTACGCGGGCTACATCCTGGGCTTCCCGGCCGACACGCCGGAGAAGATCGTCCACGACATCGAGGTCATCAAGCGCGAGCTGCCCATCGACATCCTGGAGTTCTTCTGCCTGACGCCGCTGCCAGGTTCCGAGGACCACAAGAACCTCTACCTCAAGGGCGTCCCCATGGACCCCGACATGAACATCTACGACCTGGAGCATGTCTGCACCGGGCATCCGCTGATGTCGAAGGAGGAGTGGCAGGGCATCTACAACAAGGCCTGGGAGCTCTATTACTCCGAGGAGCACCTGGAAACGCTGATGCGGCGCATGGTGGTCAGCGGCAACAAGCCGGAGCGTATCTGGGCCCACGCCCTGCAGTTCGCCGGCTGTATCCGCTACGAGAAGGTCCACCCGCTGCAGGGCGGCTACTTCCGCCGCAAGGTGCGCAGCCAGCGCCGCTCCGGCTTGCCGCTGGAATCGCCGCTGGTCTTCTATCCGCGCCGGCTGTGGGAGATGGTCACGACCTACGGCCCCTTCGCCTGGTTCGCCCTCAGGCTCTGGCTCAAGTGCCAGCAGATCAAGCGCGATCCGGCGACCCAGAACTACACCGACCTGGCGCTGACGCCCGTGGCCGACCACGGCGAGGACGAGGAGCTGGAGATGTTCGCCCACACCGAGGCGGCCCAGGCCGCCGTCGCCAAGGCGCACAAGGAGACCGAGGCGCGCGAGAAGCACGCCAAGCAGGCGGTCGACGCGGCGGAGTAGCTTTCTTCGTCCGCCCGTTTCCCGATGCGTTGCCGCGCCGCGGCAAAGCGGATAAGAACCCTCTGGGCAGCAGCTAAAGGGGGGGCGGCGTGGAGCTGTCGATATTCGAGCTTGTTGCGATCCTCTTCGGGCTGGTCGCGCTCTTCGGCTACATCAATCACAAGGTCCTGGGCCTGCCGCACAGCATCGGCCTGATGGTCATCGCCCTGGGCGCCGCCCTGTCCCTGGTGGCCTTCGAGCTGGTCTTCCCGGCGACCGACGTCGATGGGCCGGTAACCGCCGCCCTGCGCCAGGTCGACTTCGACGACACCCTGCTGAAGGGCATGCTGAGCTTTCTGCTCTTCGCCGGCGCGCTGCATGTCGACCTGGCGGCCCTGCGCAGCCGACTGGCGGCGATCAGCGCCATGGCGACCCTGGGGGTGCTGATTTCCACCTTCGTCGTGGGAACCCTGGCCTGGCTGGTCTTCGGCCTGCTGGGCCTGGACATCCCCTTCATCTGGGCCCTGGCCTTCGGCGCTCTGATCAGCCCGACCGACCCGGTCGCGGTGCTGGGCATCCTCAAGACCATCAAGGTGCCGGCTTCGGTCGAGGCCAAGATCGCCGGGGAATCGCTCTTCAACGACGGCGTCGGCGTCGTCGTCTTCCTCATCGTCGTGGCCATCGCCGCCGGCGGGGCGCACGCCGAGGTCGGCCCCCTGGAGGTGGCGCGGCTCTTCGCCCAGGAGGCGGGCGGCGGCGCCCTGCTGGGCGCCATCGCCGGCTATATCGCCTACCGCGCCCTGGCCAGCCTGGACGAACATAACCTGGAGGTCATGATCACCCTGGCCCTGGTGACGGTGACCTACGCCCTGGCCCACGTCATTCACGTCAGCGGGCCGCTGGCGGTCGTGGTGGCGGGCATCTTCATCGGCAACCACGGCGTCGCCTACGCCATGAGTGAGAAGACGCGCAAGCACCTGCTGAACTTCTGGGAGCTGCTGGACGAGATTCTTAACTCCCTCTTGTTCCTGCTGATCGGCCTGGAGGTGCTCGTGGTGCGGGTCGACCTGGTCTCGGCCGAGGCGGCGCTGCTGGCGATCCCCATCGTGCTGCTGGGGCGCTTTTTCGGCGTGTCGATCCCGATCACCCTGCTGTCGCTGGGGCAGAGCTTCACCAAGGGCGCCATTCCGGTGCTGGTCTGGGGCGGACTGCGCGGCGGCATTTCCGTCGCCCTGGCGCTTTCCCTTCCGGAGGGCCCGGAGAAGGGGCCGATCCTCGCGATCACCTACGCGGTGGTGGTCTTCTCGATCATCGTTCAGGGACTGACCTTCAAGGCCGTGGTGAAGCGGTCCTTGCGCGGAGAGCAGGAGAGCTAGGGGAACCCTAGCTCTCGTAATACAGCTCTTCCACCTTCACCCAGTCGCCGTCACCGGCGCGGCAGGCGATGGCCCGGGACTTCTGCTCAATATCGTTGTCCACCTTGGAGGCCATGTATTCCCGGCACCAGTGGTTGGACTTGCTGCGGTAGGTGCGCACCGGGATCACCTGGCCATGGCTGCCGCTGTCGGGGTTCTGCCAGACCACCGGCTGGCCGGAAGCCGTGTGCTCCAGGGCCTGCTCGATCGCGGCGGCGAGAATCCGCTGGTCTTCCGCCTGACGGGCGGCGATCACCTCCAGCTCGCTGCGCAGCCGGTATTCCCCGGCCAGGTAGCCGGCCAGGGTGCCGACCACCGCCAGCGCGATGGCGGCGGCCAGGGCGAAGCGCGGGGAGGGGCCGGCCCTGCGGTGCCGCCGCGCCCGTTCGGCGAAGCCGCGGTCGATGGCGGCCAGCAGTTCCGGCGGCGGCGGCGCCTCGGCGGCCTCCTGGTATGCGGCGCGAAGCAGGGCGCAGTCGCCGTGCAAGGCGCGCACCCGGGCCAGGGCCTCGGGATCCTGCATCAAGTGTTCCGCGGTTTCAGCCATGGCTTCTGGCTCCAACTGACCATCGACATAGGCGTCGATGCTTTCAGGATCGAGACGCTTGCTCATCCCACGCCTCCTTCCAATTGAGTGTCCGGTTGCGGCGACTCCGCGCCGGCGGCGGGGGGGCCTTCGGACAGGTGTTCACGCAAGGCCGCTCTCGCCCGGCCCAGGCGGCTGGTCACGGTGCCGATGGGCATGCCGGTGATCGCGGCGACGTCCTTGTAGGAGCGGCCTTCCACGCAAACCAGCAGCATGATCGTCCGCTGGTCCTCGGGCAGGCGCTCGACGAAGCGGCGGACGGCCTGCAGGGTGGCGCGGTTTTCCTGCTCGCGCCGGCCGTCGGTGCTGTGCTCCAGCTCGTCGCCCAGGGCCTGCAGCTTGCGGGCGCGCGAAGCGCTGTCGCGCAGGGCATTGCGGTGCAGGTTCTGGGCGATGCGATACATCCAGCTGTCCAGCCGGGTGCCGATCTCCCACTTGTCGAGATTGGCGATCGCCCGCTCGCAGGTCGCCTGCACCAGATCGTCCCCATCAGGGATAGAGCCGGTCAACCCATAGGCGAAACGTCGCAGCTGCGGCAAGACGGCGATCATTTCCTTACGGATGCCCTCGTCCAAGCGTTTTTCCCTCCGCCAGCAATGCGCGATATACCCGCGATGCTGTTCCCCAACGCTCTGACAACACCCGGGCGGGCACTTTCATCCGGCCGAATCGGACAATATTGCGCTGCGGAACAATTTTTTCTTTCGATGATGGACGGAATCCGGATGAAAAGACAATCTTGAGGGTTGTAGAGGTACCCGGGCTCCCGAAAACATGAGCCTGGCCCACTGTCGACCAAGGGACCCATTGCGATGAAACGCCGGAACAGGGTCATTTTGACCCGCCTTATGGCCACCACCAGCCTCGTCGCCCTGACGCTGACCGCCGCACCGATCGTGCTCGATCCGGAGATCGGCGGCGCGGCCTTGAGCTTTGCTGAATCGGGGAGTTCCTGCTTCGCGGCCGGCACCAAGGTGCTGATGGCCGACGGCAGCGAGCGGCCGATCGAGGCGGTAAAACCCGGTGATCTGGTGCGCGGCGGGCGTGGGGGCATCAACCGTGTCGTGGCCGTCGAAACGCCGCGCCTGGGCGGCCGGCGTCTTTACGCCCTCAACGGCGGGCGGGCCTTCGTCACCGCCGAACATCCTTTCCTGACCATGGCCGGCTGGAAAGCCGTCGACCCGGCGGCGACGGCGCGCGAGAACGCCGCACTCCAGGTGGCGGCCCTTATGGCCGGCGACCTGCTGACCATGGTACGGCCGGCGCTTCGGCAGGGCGGCGGCGACAACCTGGCGCGGGATTGCGAGATCGAGTTCTGGCTGCAGCCCCTCAAGACCATGAGCGCCTGTGCCGCCGATCCCGAGACCACGGTCTACAACCTGCTGCTCGACGGCGACCATAGCTACGTCGCCGACGGCTTTGTCGTCCACAACAAGGGCGGCGATGACGGCGGCGGCGATGATGGCGGTGGCGACGACGGTGGTGGCGACGACGGCGGCGGCGGCGAAAGCGGCGGCGGTGGCGAAGGCGGGGATGACGGCGGCGACGACAACGGCGGAGAAGGCGGCGAAAGCGGCGACGACGACGGCGACGACTCCGGCGAAAGCGGCGAGTCCGGTGAAAGCGGCGAGTCCGGTGACGACGACGACGACGATGACGACGACGATGATGATGACGACGCCGGCGAAGGCGGCGAGAGCGGCGATGATTTCTTCCCCGGGGATCCGGGACGTGCTGACCGCGACCTCTCTCCCGCCGAGGAAGCGGACCTGATCGGGCGGGGATGGAAGTGATGGCGGCGCGCAGCAAGCTGAACCTGGCGCTGCCTTCCACGGCGGGCGCCGTCACGATGTTCCTGTTGGGCGCCTGCGCCCAGTCGCCGGCCCCAGACCGTGGAGATCCGGTCTATAACGCCCTTACGCCGCGCGCCGAGGTCCTGGCCCGCAACACGGTCCAGGAGGCCCTGGAGACCGCGCGCAGCAAGACCACCTTGTCGTGGAGCTACGTCGAGGACGGCAGCCGTGGCGAGATCACGCCGCTGCGCACCTATCGCAGCTCCGCCGGCTTCTATTGCCGGGAATACCTGGAAGTGGTAGATGCGGGCACCGATGGGCGGGCCAGCCGGCAACGCACGGCCTGCCGGGACGACGACGGCTTGTGGAAGCCGGTAAGGTCATAAGGTGGGCGCATGCTTGCGACGATCGACGGGGTGCTGGACTGGCCTGCCCTGAAGAAAATCAGACAGGCCGTGACAGAGGGCGAGTTCGTCGATGGTCAGAAAACCGCCGGCTTCCGCGCCAAGCGGGTCAAGCACAACGAACAGCTGAGCCCCAAGGACGCCAGCCGTAAAATCATCGACAGGATGGTGCTGGACGCTCTGATGGGCAATGCGGAGTTCCAGCGGGTCGCCTTGCCGAAAACCCTCCACCGCCCGCTGTTCAGCCGCTACCGTCCGGGCATGGACTACGGCCTGCACGTCGACGACGCCCTGATGGGCCGCGGCGAGAAGGTGCGCAGCGACATCTCGGTCACCGTCTTTCTCAGCAGTCCCGAGGACTATGAGGGCGGCGAGCTGGAGATGGCCAGCCCTTATGGTCCCCAGGAAGTGAAGCTGCCGGCCGGCTCGGCGGTGGTCTATCCCTCCAGTACGCTGCACCGGGTAAAGCCAGTGACCGAGGGCGAGCGCCTGGCCGCCGTCACCTGGGTGCAGAGCTTTGTCGCCGATCCCTTGCGGCGCGAGGTTCTCTACGATGTCGACAAGGTGCGCCGGCGTCTCATGAACGCCGATCCGGACGCCGAGGAGACGGACGTCGCCTTCAAGGTCTACGCGAACCTGCTTCGCATGTGGTCCGACCTGTAATTTAAGTAAAATCCGAAATAAAAAGCTTGCTGGGACGGGATGGTTTTCCCGCATGAAGTGTTGTCCAAGTATCAACACTTTCATGGATGGGAGATACCAAATGTCTGCCAGGAAAAGCACCGGGCATATTCGGCTTCTGGCCAGTACCAGCATCCTCGGCCTCGCCCTCGCGGCGACGCCTTTGACCGTCTCGGTCGACTGGCAGGGGCCGGACGTCGCCCTGCAGACGGCGCAGGCCAAGAGTTGCTTTACGGCGGAGACTCTCGTGCTCATGGCCGACGGTAGTGAAAAGCGCATCTGCGACATCAAGTCCGGCGACCGTGTCATGAGCGGTTCCGGCCAGGTAAACCGCGTCGTGGCGGTCGAGCGGCCGCGGCTGGCCGGGCGCAAGCTCTATGCCTTCAACGGTGGCGAAGCTTTCGTGACGGCGGAGCACCCCTTCCTCACGCCGGCGGGGTGGAAGTCCCTCGACCCGGCCGCGACGGCAGCGGAAAACCCGGCGCTGAAGGTGGCGAGCCTCAGTCGTGGTGACTTGGTGACCGTGGCTCTGCCGCGCAGCGGCGGCGCGCTCGGCAACCTTGCCCTGGCGCTCGACCTGGAGACCAGCCTGCTGCCGCTTGAGCGGATCGAAAGCGTCGACGCCGACCCGCGGCTTCGGGTCTACAACCTGCTGCTCGACGGCGACCACACCTATGTTGCCAACGGCTATGTCGTCCACAACAAGGGTGGCGAGTCCGGTGGCGGCGGCGGTGGTGACCGCGGCGGCGACGATCGTGGCGGCGACGACCGCGGCGGCGAGCGCGGCGATGACGATCATGGCGAACACGGCGAGCACGGCGACGACGATCACGGCGAGGGCGGAGAATCCGCCGAGAGCGACGACGGCGACCATCACGGCCGGGGCCGGGGCCGCGGGCGTGGCCGGGGACGCGGTGGCGATGACCTTGCCGGTGAGCATGGCGAGCACGGCGAAGAAGGCGAGCTGGCCGAGTCCGAAGAGGGTGACGACCATCGCGGCCGGGGCCGGGGTCGAGGCCGCGGGACCGACGACTTCTTCAGCGAAGAGGAGAGCGAAGGCGAGGGCGATCCCCTGCCGGCGGATCAGGAAGCCTCGGCTATCGACAACGGCTGGCAATAACCAGCGTCGCAACGAAGAGCCGTGGGGAGCGCCCCACGGCTCTCTTCGCCTGGCCGCGGTTCAGTCCTGCGGGACGGCGATGACCGCCAGAGTGTCGCCGCTCTGGACCAGGCCGGGGTAGTGACGCCCGGCCACCACGCCGTCGCGGTAGGCGGTGTACTCGACCGGGCGCCAGCCGCTGCGGTCCAGATCGTAGACCCGGGCGATGACGTCGCCTTCGCTGACGGCCGCCCCCAGGTCCACCATGAATTCCAGCATGCCCGAGTGCTCGGAGGTGACGAAGCAGCGCTCGTCGGGCATGTCGAGCTGCGCGCTGGACTCCATCGTCACCTCGCCCGGCAGGATGCCCACGTGCCGCAGAACGTTGCGCAGGCCGCGCCTGGCCACGGCCACGGTCCGGGGCGTGGTGCTGCCGCCGCCGCCGAGCTCCGTGGTGACGAAGATCTTGCCGCGGGCTTCGGCTTCGGTGTCCAGCATGCCGACCGCATCCAGTTCCAGCATGATCATGGAGTAGGGGGCGTTGAAGGCCTGCATGGCCGCCGTGCAGCGCGCCTCCAGCTCCGGGTCCTGCGGCAGGCGGTGGCTGGCCGCGTAGGGGACGAATTCCAGGGTCTTGCCGCCGGAGTGCAGGTCGACGATGACATCGGCCAGCGGCAGCAGCGTCGTTGTGACGTAGTCGGCGATCTTCTGGGTGATGGTTCCGTCCGGCTTGCCGGGGAACAGGCGGTTGAGGTTGCCGCTGTCGATGGGCGACGTGCGCCGGCCGCCGCGCACCGCCGGATAGTTCATCATCGGCAGCAGGATCACCCGGCCGGAGATCGCCGCAGGCTCCAGGTTCAAGGCCATGTCCAGCAGCGCGATGGGCCCTTCATACTCGTCACCGTGATTGCCGCCGGTGAAGAGCGCCGTCGGACCGTCGCCGTTCCGGATCACGGTGATGGGGATCAGGATGGCGCCCCAGGCGGAATCGTCGCGCGAGTAGGGTAGTTTCAGGTGCCCGTGCTGGACGCCGTCCTGGTCGAAATCGAGGGAGCAGGAAATCGGATTGATGGCCATGAAGAACCCTGGTTTCTGAAGGAACCCTAATCTTTGACGAAGAGCTTGCGCGGCACCTTGGCCAGGCAGCGCGCGCCGTCTTCGGTGATCACGATACTCTCGGTGGTCTCGAAACCCCAATCGTCGAGCCATAGTCCGGTCATGAAATGAAAGGTCATGCCCGGCTGCAGCTCTGTGGTGTCGCCGGCGCGCAGGCTCATGGTGCGCTCGCCCCAGTCGGGCGGATAGCTGAGGCCGATGGAATAGCCGGTGCGGTTGTCTTTCTCGATGCCGTAGCGGGCCAGAACGCCGAAGAAGGCCTTGGCGATGTCTTCGCAGCTGCGGCCCGGCCGTGCCTCGGCAAGGCCCGCCTCCATGCCTTCCAGCACCGCCTTCTCGGCTTCGACGAACTGCGGCGTCGGCTTGCCCAGGAATACCGTGCGCGA
>JBNKHC010000208.1:0-2217 GCA_050290145.1 Kiloniellaceae bacterium
TAGTTGCGGTGCAGGCGCTCATAGTCCTCGGCGTCGGCCACGGCCATGTGCAGCAGGTAGTCGGCGTCGCCGGACATCAGGTAGGAGGCCATGACCGCGGGACAATCGCGCACCGCCGCTTCGAAGGCGTCGAGGGCTTCCTCGGTCAGCGCCTTCAGGGAGATCTCCACGAAGACGTTGAGCGGCAGGCCGATGGCCGCCTGGTTGACCAGCATGGCGTAGCCCTGGACGACACCGTCCTCCTCCAGGCGCCGCACCCGGCGCAGACAGGCGGACTGCGACAGGTTCACGCGCTCGGCGAGCTCGGCATTGCTCATCCGGCCGTCCTGCTGCAGCAGGGTAATGATCTTGCGATCCAGCGCATCAAGGTCCATGGACCGCAGATTATCCGAAAATTAGCCGAATCAAAGCAAGAATCTGCGAAATCTGGCCCGAATCGCCGCCTACTTCGCAAGGACATGCACAGGCTTTTGCGGTTATCCATCAGCATCGAACCAGCAAACCGCCGGACCGGAGGAAAGCCATGCTCATCGGCGTGCCCAAGGAGATCAAGAATCACGAGTACCGCGTCGGGCTGACCCCCGACAGTGTCGCCGAGGTGGTCGCGCACGGCCACCAGGTGCTGGTCGAGACCGGCGCCGGTGCGGCCATCGGATTTCCCGACGATGCCTATCGCGCCGCCGGCGCCGAGACCGCCGGCAACGCCGCCGATGTCTTCGCCAAGGCCGATATGATCGTGAAGGTGAAGGAGCCCCAGGCCGTCGAGCGCGCCATGCTGCGCGAGGGTCAGATCCTCTTCACCTACCTGCACCTGGCCCCGGATGCCGAGCAGACCCGCGACCTGGTCGCCAGCGGCGCCACCTGCATCGCCTACGAGACCGTGACCGACGGCAATGGCCGCCTGCCGCTGCTGGCACCGATGTCCCAGGTCGCCGGACGCATGTCGATCCAGGCGGGTGCCTACTGCCTGGAGCGCGCCCACGGCGGGCGTGGCATGCTGCTGGGCGGCGTGCCGGGCGTGGCGCCGGCCAAGGTGGTGGTGCTGGGCGGCGGCGTGGTCGGCGAGAACGCCATCTACATGGCCCTCGGCGCGGCCGCCGACGTCACCGTTTTCGACAGGAACGTCGCGGTGCTGGAGCGCTTGACCCAGCGTTTCGGCCCGGCCCTCAAGACGGTCTACTCGACCAAGACCAAGGTCGATGAGGCGGTCGTCGAGGCCGACCTGGTCATCGGCGGCGTGCTGGTGGCCGGCGCCGCGGCGCCCAAGCTGGTGACCCGCGAGACCCTGGCCCAGATGCGCCCCGGCAGCGTGCTGGTGGACGTGGCCATCGACCAGGGCGGCTGCTTTGCGACCTCGCGCCCGACCACCCATGACGAACCGACCTACGTGATCGACGATGTTGTGCACTATTGTGTCGCCAACATGCCGGGTGGCGTGCCGCGCACCTCGACCTTCGCGCTCAACAACGTGACCCTGCCCTACGTGCTGAAGCTGGCCGACAAGGGCTACCGGCAGGCGCTGATAGAGGACCCGAACTTCCTGAAGGGCCTCAACGTCATCAACGGCAAGGTCACCTTCGAGGCCGTGGCCTCCGCCCTCGACTACGATTACGTGGAACCGGCCGCCGCCTTGGCAGCCTAAGTCTCGGCGCAGGGCCGGGCCCCTGCCCGCACAAGGGTGGCGTTGTCCGCCTCGGACCGGATCCGGGGCCGGGCAACGCCGTTCCCCTCGCGCCGGCCCGGATTTCTCGATCGATTTTGGTGAGTCTGCGTCCTGTCTTTTGCGAAGATAGGGCACAGCCTTTACAGTCTTCCCTGGAGCGCAACGACGCTCCGGCGGCGAGTCGTTCGCGAACAGCTGACCAAGCGGGTGCCGATGGAGACGGAGAGACGCACGGTTCTGGACGCCGAGGGGCTGCAGGCCCTGCTGACGGCGCTGAAGGCGCGTGGCTACCGCGTCATCGGCCCGACGCTGAGCGACCGGGCCGTCGTCTACGACGACATCGAGACCATCGACGAATTGCCGCGCGGCTGGCGTGACGAGCAGGACGGCGGCCACTACCGCCTGATCGAGAGCGGGGAGGACCGCTTCTTCGACTTCGTCGTGGGCCCGCAGTCCTGGAAGAAGTTCCTACATCCGCCGCATCAGACCCTCTGGCGTGCCGAGCGGGAGGGCGAGACGGTGACCGTGACCCCGGAGCCGGCCGAGCCGGAGCG
>JBNKHC010000209.1:0-5568 GCA_050290145.1 Kiloniellaceae bacterium
GCGGGCTGGGCGCCACCTCGGCGCCGACCGGGTGCCCGGCCACGTCCGGCAGGCGGGCAACGTCCGGCGCTTCGGTCGGCGCTGCGGGCACACAGGGCTGCGGCAGGGTCTTGCCGCCCTCGGCCGCCAGTTTCAGGGAAGCTTTCTTCGCCGCCATGGCGGCCTCCTAGTTTCGCAAAGCGCGATGCCCGGCAGCAGGCACCGGAAGCAGTACAGGAACACTAAATGGCAACTCTGCGTCCGGCACCTTGAGCCAGATCACTTCGCCCCGGCGACGCCCCGTTCGCGCAGGAACGGGACGGCCGTCCTAGTCCATGGCCTCCAGCTCGCCGATGAAGCTCTCGACAAGCTGCAGGCCGCGCGCCCAGAAGGCCGGATCCGAAGCGTCGAGCCCGAAGGGAGCCAGCAGCTCCTTGTGGCGCTTGCTGCCGCCGGCGCGCAGCATTTCCAGGTACTTCTCCGCGAAGCCCGCCGCCGCGCCCTCGTAGACCGCGTAGAGCGAGTTCACCAGGCAGTCGCCGAAGGCATAGGCGTAGACGTAGAAGGGTACGTGGATGAAGTGCGGGATGTAGGCCCAGTAGTTGCGGTAATCGTCGTCGAAGGCGATGGCCGGGCCGAGGCTTACCTGCTGGGTCTCCAGCCAGATCTCGCCCAGGCGCTCGGGCAGCAGCTCGCCGGAGCGGCGCTCGTCGTGCACCCGGGTCTCGAACTCGTGCATGGCGATCTGCCGCACCACGGTGTTCAGCATGTCCTCCACCTTGGAGGCCAGCATGACCTTGCGCAGCCTGGGGTTGCTCTCGGCCTTAAGCATGGCCTGGAAGGTCAGCATCTCGCCGAAGACCGAGGCGGTCTCCGCCAGGGTCAGGGGCGTGTCCGCCATCAGGTGTCCCTGCGGGCCGGCCAGCACCTGGTGCACGCCGTGGCCCAGCTCGTGGGCCAGGGTCATGACGTCGCGGGCGCGCCCTTGGTAGTTCAGCAGCAGATAGGGGTGCGCCGAGGGCACGGTAGGGTGGGCGAAGGCGCCCGGCGCCTTGCCGGGGCGCACCGGGGCGTCGATCCACGACTTCTCGAAGAACTGCTGGCCGATAGCCGCCAGCGCCGGCGAGAAATCGTTGTAGGCGTCCAGCACCAGGCGCTGCGCGTCCAGCCAGGGAATGACCCGGTCGTCGTCGTCGGGCAGCGGCGCATTGCGGTCCCAGTAGGGCAGCGTCTCGCCGCCGAACCACTTGGCCTTCAGCGCGTAGTAGCGGTGCGAGAGGCGCGGATAGGCCTCGTGGACCGAGCTGACCAGGGCGTCGACCACCTCGTCCTCGACGAAGTTGGCCAGGTTGCGCGAGGAAACCGGGCGCGGGAAGTCGCGCCACTTGTCCTCGATCTCCTTGTCCTTGGTCAGGGTGTTGGTGATCAGCGCGAAGACGCGGGCGTTGTCGCCCAGCACCTTGCCGAGGGACTTGGCCGCGTCTTGCCGCGCCGCCGGCTCGCGGTCCGTCAGGCGGTTGAGGATCTCGGCGGAGGTGAGCTGCTCGCCCTGGAAGGGAAAGCGCAGGGCCGCCATGGTCTCGTCGAAGAGGCGCGTCCAGGCGGCGCGCCCGGCCACGTACTTCTCGTGCAGCAGGCGCTCCATCTCGTCGGAGAGCTGGTGCGGGCGCATGGCGCGCAGGTCGCGCAGCCAGGGCGCGTAGCGGGCCAGCTCCGGCGCCTTCAGCTTCTCCTTCAGCGCCGCCTCGTCGATGCGGTTCAGCTCCAGCGTGAAGAACACCAGATCGGTGGAGACCGCCGTGCAGCGCTCCTGCATCGACTGGAAGAAGCGCCCGATCTTGGGGTCGCTCATGTTTCCGGAATAGACCAGCTGCGCATAGCTCATGACCCGGCCCAGGGTCTCCTGGATCGCCTCGTAGTCGGCGATCGCCGCGCCCAGCGCCGCCCCGTCCAGTCCGGCCAGCTTGCCGGCATGGCGCGCATGGAAGGCCTTGGCCTGCGCGGCCGCGCCCTCAAGGTCGGCCTGCAGCGCCGGGGAATCGAGGTCGGGGTAGAGGTCCGCCAGGTTCCAGGCGGGCAGCTCGCCCAGGTTTTCGTCGGTTACGGGTTTCGGGTTCAAGAACGCACCTTCAAAGCTGCTGGCAAAAGGCTGCGGGCCGGGCCGTCAGCCGCCCCAGCTATCGCACGAAATGGTTAAGATGCCGGTCAGTCGCCTTGACCCCTTGCGATATAGGCCGCAAATACTGGATCGCCAAGAGCAAAGCCGCGCCGGCCGGGGCATTTCGCCGCGACATCGAGACGCAGTAATCGACGGTTCCGGGCAGGAATTCCGCGCAGGGAGTCCGGCCCCAAGGGTCCAGCCGGAGCCCCAAGGGAGGAGATATGGATTTCGAGGCCTGCCGTTCGCTGACCACGGTGTTTTTCGACCAGGCAGCGAAGCGGCGTGACGCCCCTTTCGTCTGGCACAAGGAAGACGGCCGCTTCCGCCCGCAGAGCTGGGGCGAAATCGCCGAGCAGGTGAGCGCCCTGTCGCGCGGCCTGCGCGCGCTGGGCCTTCAGCCCGGCGACCGGGTGGTCCTGGTGGCCGAGAACCGCCCGGAATGGCTGGTCGCCGACCTGGCCATCATGGCCGCCGGCGCCATCACCGTGCCGGCCTACACCACCTTTCTGGCCGGCGACCACCGCCACGTCCTGACCGACAGCGGCGCGGTCGGGGCGATCGTCTCGACCCGGGCGCTGGCCGAGCACCTGCTGCCCGCGGTGCTGGACGCGGCGAACTGCAAGTGGGTGGTCGGCATGGAGGATCTGCGGCGTCCGCAGGCCGGTGCGGTGCCGCTGCATCTCTGGGACGACCTGCTGGACAAGGGCCGCGAGCTGCCCGACGACGTGACCGAGGTGGCCGGCCGCGCCAAGCGCGGCGAGACCGCCTGCATCATCTATACCTCCGGTACCGGCGGCGTGCCGCGCGGCGTGATGCTCAGCCATGGCGCCATCCTCTGCAACTGTATGGGTGCCTACAAAGTGCTGGAGCGCCTCGGCCTGGGCCACGAGGTCTTCCTCTCCTTCCTGCCGCTGTCGCACTCCTACGAGCACACTGCCGGGCAGTTCTTCCCCATCACCCTGGGTGCCGAGATCTACTACGCCGAGGGCATCGAGCATCTGCAGAGGAACCTGAACGAGGCACGGCCGACCATCATGACCGCCGTGCCTCGCCTCTACGAGACCATGCACCTGCGCATGCGCCGGCGCATCGACAAGGAGGGCGGCCTCAACGCCAAGCTCTTCTACAAGGCGGTGGAGCTGGGCAAGAAGCGCTACCTCGACCCCAAGAGCCTCACCCTCTGGGAGCGCCTGCAGGACATGGTCCTGGAGCGCCTGGTCCGCGACAAGGTGCGCAAACGCTTCGGCGGCCGCATCAAGGCCATCGTTTCCGGCGGCGCCGCGCTCAACTACGACATCGGCCTCTTCTTCACTGCGCTCGGCCTGCCGATCCTGCAGGGCTACGGCCAGACCGAGACGGCGCCGGTGGTCTCCGTCAACCCGCCCTGGAAGGTAAAGCTGGAGACCGTCGGCCCGCCCTTCGAGGGGGTCGAGGTGAAGATCGCCGAGGACGGCGAGATCCTGGTGCGCGGCGAGCTGGTGATGACCGGCTACTGGAACGACGAGGACGCCACCTATCAGGCGCTGCAGGACGGCTGGCTGTACACCGGGGATATCGGCGAGTTCGACGAGGACGGCTATCTGAAGATCACCGACCGCAAGAAGGACATCATCGTCTTCTCCGGCGGCGACAACGTCTCGCCGGCGCGGGTCGAGGGCTTCCTCACCCTGCAGCGGGAGATCCAGCAGGCCATGGTCTTCGGCGACAAGCGCCCCCATCTGGTGGCGCTGCTGGTGCCCGACGAGGAGTTCGCGGTCCAGTGGTGCCGCAGCAAGGGCAAGAAGCACGATCCCGGGGCCCTGCGGGAGGACCCGGAGTTCCGCGCCGCGTTATCGGAAGTGGTAGACCGGGTGAACGGCGCCCTCTCTTCCCTGGAGAAGGTGCGCCGATTCGCGGTGCTCAGTGAGCCCTTCTCGGTGGAGAACGGCATGATGACGCCGACCATGAAAATCCGCCGCCACAAGATCAGGGACGCCTACGGCGAGGTGCTGGAGAATCTCTATTAGCACCTGAAGAATAACGCTTTACGCGGGTTTGGCCCGGCACAGGCCCGCATAAGTAGCCCCGCTTGCCGACGTGAACCTTGCCCTCAAGAACGTTTTCGGCAAGAATCGCGCAGATTTAGGTCATTTCTGGTTCGGGGGAATCCAAGGTGATGAAACGCTTGGCGCTCTTGAGTGCGCTGCTGTGTGCTGTTCTGTTGACCGCCAGCGAACGCGCGGCAGCACAGATCGCCCTCAACGAGACGCCGGCGGTGATCAGCGGCGGCGTCGGTTGGTTCGACATCGCCCAGCAGGACGACGAGGCGGTGGATTTTCGCCTGGAGTATCGCCACGGCGAAGATTTCCTCTGGCTGAAGCCCTGGGCCGGCATCGAAGCAACAACGGACGGCAGCGTCTGGGGCGGCATCGGCGTGCTGATGGACATCACCTTCTTCGACACCGTGGTATTGACCGGCAGCGTCGCGCCCGGCCTCTACGAGGACGGCGGCGGCAAGGACCTGGGCAGCGTCTTCGAGATCCGCAGCCAGGTTGAGCTCGGCTATCAGTTCGACAACAAGTCGCGCCTCGCGGTCTCCTTCAGCCACACCTCCAACGCCAGCGTCGCCGACGACAACCCGGGCGTCGAGGTGCTGAACCTCTACTACCACCTGCCGCTGGACGTGCTGTTCTAGGCGACTTGAAGTCGTCCGAGCGAGCGATTACCTGGAAGCTGCACAAGAGGCGGTTCCGGGCAGCCGAGGCCGGGTGCCCCCCGTGGGAACTGTGGCGGCGTGGTCCTTCACGCTGTTTGAGTGCCCCCAAGCCGCCGGGAGAGTGACAGATGTTCAAGGTATTAATTCTGGTCTGTTCCACCGCCCTGACGCCCTCGGAGTGCCAGGTCGACAACGCCATCTCGGTGATCAACGGCCCCGAAGCTGCCGATGCCCGGCTCTGCGGCTTCAACGGCCAAGCCTATCTCGCAGGCTCCGCCCTTGCCGCCAGGCACGAAGACGAGTACGTCAAGGTCAAGTGCTCCCGCACCACGATCGGCAAGACCGTCGGCTGATCGCCGCCGCCTTACAGCCTTCACGCCCAATCTGCCTCTCTCTTCGCCCCGGGGAGCTGTGCGACCGCAACCTGGTTAAGCGGCCATGACGAAAGAGCGCCTCTTCCCGGCGACCGCCATGCCGGACCGCGACTGGTGGCAGGCCCTCTGGCCCGACCCCGCCGGGGTGCTGCGCCGCCTCGGCGTCGAAGCGGGCCTTGTTGTCGTCGATCTGTGCTGCGGCGACGGCTACTTCACCGCGCCCCTCGCCCGCCTGGTCCAGGGCCGGGTCTACGCCGTCGACCTGGACCCGGCGATGCTGGCGCAGGCGCGCAGCGAGGTCGCGCGGGCCGGCACCTCCGTTCTGGACTACATCGCCGCCGACGCCCGCGAGCTCGCCG
>JBNKHC010000210.1:0-6554 GCA_050290145.1 Kiloniellaceae bacterium
GGCGAGGTCATCGCGCCCATCAACCTGCTCGGCAAGGCGGCGGACTTCGCCTTTCCGCGTTTCGCCGACTACCGAGCCCGGGTCGAAGCCGCGCCGGGACCGGTGAACGTCGCCGCCCTGGTCGGGCACATGACCCTGCGCGCCCGCGCCCTGGACAAGCTGGAGCGTCCGGCGACGCAGGCCGAGATCGCCGCCATGCGCGCCGACCTGGCCGAGGCGCTGCAGGCCGGTGCCCTGGGGCTTTCCACCGGGCTCGCCTATCCGCCGTCGCGCTACGCCCCGACCTCGGAGATCGTCGCCCTGGCCCGCGACGTGGCCGCCGCCGGGCGGCTCTTCACCACCCACATGCGAGACGAAGCCAACGGCGTCGTCGCCTCGGTGGCCGAGACGATTTCCATCGCGCGGGAAAGCGGCGTGCGTACCCTGATCTCCCACCACAAGTGCTGCGGCGAGGGCAACTTCGGCCTCTCGGCGACGACGCTGGCCATGATCGCCGAGGCCCGCGAGACGCTGAGTATCGATCTCGACCTCTATCCCTACACCGCCAGCTCCACCGTGCTGCTGGCTTCCTTCGCCAAGCAGTCGAGCAAGGTCACGGTTTCCTGGTCCGACAGCCACCCGGAAATGGCCGGGCGCGACGTGGCGGAGATCGCCGCCGAGTGGGGCTGCGACCAGGCCACGGCCATGGAGCGCCTGCGCCCCGGCGGCGGCATCTATCACCAGATGGACGAGAAGGACCTGCGGCGCATCCTCACCTTCCCGCCCAGCCTCGTCGGCTCCGACGGCCTGCCCCACGACAGGCGCCCGCACCCGCGCCTCTGGGGCACCTTCCCCCGGGTGCTCGGCCACTACGCGCGCGAGCGCGGCGACCTGAGCCTGGAGCAGGCGGTCGCCAAGATGACCGGCCGGACGGCCAAGGTGCTGGGTTTGACCGAGCGCGGCTTCGTCAGGCCCGGCCACCACGCCGACCTGGTGCTCTTCGACCCGGCGACGGTGATCGACCGCGCCACCTACGACGACCCGGAAGAGCCCGCGGCCGGCATCGACATGGTGCTGGTGAACGGCGCGGTGACCTACGCGGCGGGCGCGATGACGGACCACCGGCCGGGACGGTTCCTGGCCGCACCCTGACCAGGCCGCCGCCCGAAAACCGCGGTTCCGGGGCCTCTTGGGCCGAATCTCCATTCATGCTTGAAACCTGCTTATGACCGCTATATATCAGACTTAAGATGTACAGGTCGCAATAAATGATGTTTCAGACATGATTACGGCTGCCCAGTTGCGGGCCGCGCGGGCTTTGCTCGGCATCGACCAGCGCCAGCTCGCCGCCATTTCGAGCCTTTCCGTGCCGACCATCCAGCGTATGGAGGCCAGCGACGGCGTCGTGCGCGGCAACGTGGACTCCCTGATGAAGCTGATCACGGCCCTGGAGCAGGCGGGCATCGAGCTCATTGCGGAAGGGGCCGCCAGCCAGGCGGGTGGCCGCGGCGTGCGCCTGAAGGAAGCGGCGGGCGGCAGCATTGCCGGTCCCGCCGGGGACGCGGGCCAGCAGCCCGGCAGCACGACAACGGAACGGCCGTAATGGGTGGCGCAGCGCTTGTCCTGATGAGCGCCGGCGCGCTCCTGGCGGCCGCCGTCCTGGCGATCGTCCTCGGCCGCTCCTCCCGGGCGACGCCGGCCGTCTATGGCGTGACCCTGGTGCTCTGCCTCTGCCTGGCGACGGTTGCGCTGAGCCAGCTGGCGGGCGGCGCAGCGTCGGTCTCAACGGCGGGGCTGCCCCTGGGCCTGC
This sequence comes from Kiloniellaceae bacterium, assembly GCA_050290145.1. Taxonomy (GTDB): domain Bacteria; phylum Pseudomonadota; class Alphaproteobacteria; order Kiloniellales; family Kiloniellaceae; genus Pelagibius. The sequence continues at coordinate 1,790 of JBNKHC010000210.1, forward strand.
CCTGGCTCGGCGCTCATTTCCGGCTGGACACCCTGGCCGCCTTCTTCCTCTTCATCGTCGGCCTGGGCGGCGCCGCGGCCAGCCTCTATGCCGTCGGCTATGGGCGCCATGAGGAGGCGCCGCAGCGGGTGTTGCCCTTCTTCCCGGCTTTCATCGCCGGCATGACCCTGGTGGTGCTGGCGGACGACGCCTTCACGTTCCTGCTGTCGTGGGAGTTCATGTCGCTGGCTTCCTGGGCGCTGGTCGTGGCGCATCACCAGGATCGCGACAATCTGCGCGGCGGCTACGTCTACCTGGTGATGGCGGGCTTCGGCACGCTCGCTCTGCTGCTCGCTTTCGGCCTGCTGGCGGGCCCTGAGGGCGGCTACACCTTCGTGGCGATCCGCCTTGCCCCGCACACACCCTTCGTTACCGGCCTGGTGCTTGCCCTCATGTTGCTGGGGGCGGGGTCCAAGGCCGGCCTGGTTCCCCTGCACGTCTGGTTGCCGCTGGCGCATCCCGCCGCGCCCAGCCACGTCTCGGCCTTGATGAGCGGGGTCATGACCAAGGTCGCGATCTACGGCTTCATCCGCGTCGTCTTCGATCTGCTGATCGAGCCGGCCTGGTGGATGAGCCTGCCGCTGATCCTGCTCGGCGGCGCGACGGCGCTGCTCGGCATCCTCTACGCGCTGATGGAGAGCGACCTGAAGCGGGTGCTCGCCTACAGCACCATCGAGAACATCGGTGTCATCTTCGTCAGCCTGGGACTGGCGCTGGCCTTCCAGGCCGACGGCCTGCGCTGGGCGGCCGCGCTGGCCTTCACCGCGGCGCTGTTCCACATATTCAATCACGCGCTGTTCAAGAGCCTGCTGTTCTTCGGCGCGGGCGCCGTGCTGACGGCGACGGGCGCGCGGGACATGGAGAAGCTGGGTGGGCTGATCCACCGCATGCCCTATACCAGCTTCGCCTTCCTGGTCGGCTGCGTGGCCATCTCGGCGCTGCCGCCGCTCAACGGCTTCGTCTCCGAATGGTTGACCTTTCAGGCAATTCTGCAGAGCCCGCAGCTGCCGCAGTGGGGCCTGAAGATCATGGTCCCGGCGGTGGGCGGGCTGCTGGCCCTGGCCGCCGCGCTCGCCGCGGCCTGCTTCGTGAAGGTCTTCGGCATCAGCTTCCTGGGACGGCCGCGCTCTGCGGCGGCCGGGCAGGCGGGGGAGGTGGACCGCTTTTCGCTGGCGGCCCTCTTCCTCCTCGCCGGGCTCTGCCTTCTTGCCGGCGTGCTTCCGGGACTGATCATGGACGGCCTTTCGCCGGTCACCCTGATGCTGTTCGGCGACCGCCTGCCGGCACAGTCCGGCCTGCCCTGGCTGTCGATCGTGCCGATCGCCGAGGGCCGTAGTTCCTACAACGGGCTGCTGGTCTTCTTCTTTATCGCCATGTCGGCTTTGCTGGCGGTCACCGTGATCCACCGCTTCGCGTCGCGCGCCCTGCGCCGGGCGCCGGCCTGGGACTGCGGCTTCCCGAACTCCAGCCCGGTCACGCAGTACACCGCCGGCAGCTTCGCCCAGCCCCTGCGCCGTGTCTTCGGCACGCTGCTGTTCCGTGCGCGTGAGGAGGTGGAGATGCCGCCGCCGGGTGACGGCAGGCCGGCGCGGCTGCGGGTCGAGATGCGCGACCTTGTCTGGGACAGCCTCTACGCACCGCTCGCCAAGGCCGTCGGCCTGGCCGCCGAGCGGCTCAACCATCTGCAGTTTCTCACCATCCGGCGTTATCTGAGCCTGGTCTTCCTCGCCCTCGTCGTCCTGCTGCTGGTGCTCGCGCTATGGCCATGATGCTGGACCTTCTGGTGCAGGGGGCGCAGATGATCCTGGTGCTCCTGCTGGCGCCGCTGCTCACCGGCCTGGTGCGCAAGATCAAGGCCCGGCTGCTACGCCGCCGCGGGGCCTCGGTGCTACAGCCCTATCGCGATCTGCTGCGGCTGCTGCGCAAGGAGGCCGTGCTGGCCGAGAACGCCTCCTGGCTGTTCCGCTGGACGCCCTACATGGTCTTCGCGGCGACCTGGGTCGCGGCCGCCCTGGTGCCGACCTTCGCCACCGGCCTGACCTTCAGCTGGACGGCCGACCTCATCGCCATCATCGCGCTGCTCGCCAGTACCCGCTTCTTCCTGGCCCTGGCCGGCATGGACGTGGGCACCAGCTTCGGTGGCATCGGCTCCAGCCGCGAGGTCATGATCGCCTCTCTGGCGGAGCCGGCGATGCTGCTGATCGTTTTCACGCTGGCGCTGGTGGCGGGCTCCACCCAACTCTCCACCATCGCCACCGTCATGGGCTCGCCGCAGGTCGGCCTCAGGGTCTCGCTTGCCCTGGCGCTGATCGCCCTGGTCATCGTCGCGATCGCCGAGAACGCACGTATTCCGGTGGACAATCCGGCCACGCATCTTGAGCTCACAATGGTGCATGAGGCCATGATCCTGGAGTACTCCGGGCGCCACCTGGCGATGATCGAATTTGCCGCGTCGCTGAAGCTGCTGCTCTATATGGCGCTGATCGCCTGCCTCTTCATGCCCTGGGGTCTTGCGACCTCAGGCGCGGGCCCTGCGACCTATGCCATCGGCGTGGCGACCTTTCTCGGCAAGCTTACCCTGCTCGCCATCCTGCTCGCGGTCTTCGAGTCGGCGGTCGCCAAGATGCGGGTCTTCCGCGTGTCGGATTTCCTCGGTGCCGCCCTCATGCTGGGCCTGCTGGGCACCCTGCTGCTTTTCGTTTCGAGGAGCCTTTAGTGCCCACTATCAGGATCAGATGCGCCATGAGATCGACTTTTCGACCGCACCCGTTAGGAGCCATGCGCAGCGCGATGTGGTGCATCGGGCAAGCGCGGCGACGCTGCGGGTGCGGAGCGAAAATCGACCCTGCGGGCGGCCGGGAGCGGCCCGTGGACGTCGTCGCGCCGTCTTGCCGATGCCCCACATCGCCTGTGCCGGCGCTCCTTGCCACGGGACGCCCCCGGCCGTCTCATGGTGCATCTGATCCTGATAGTGGGCACTGGATGGGTGTCTCCAGATGAACGGCCTCGCCTTCGACATCGCGCATCTCCTGGCCGGCGGGCTGGTGCTGGTGAGCTTCATGCTGCTTTACCAGGACCGCCTCTATGCGCTGCTCAACATCTTCGCGCTGCACGCCATCGTGCTGGCGCTTTCGGTCGCCTGGCAGGCCCTGGTCCAGGACGCGCCGCACCTCTATGTCACGGCAGCCATCGCCCTCATCTTCAAAGGCATCGTCATCCCGCTGGTGCTGCATAGGATCATCCAGCGCCTGGGGATTCACCGGGAGATCGAGACCGTGGTCAGTGTCGGCCTCACGATGATCGCGGGCATCGGGCTCGTCGCCCTGTCGATCGTGGTGATGCTGCGCGTGACCGCGGAGGCCAGCCCGCTGGCGCGCGAGGACCTGGCGCTTGCGCTTTCCGTCGTGCTGCTCGGCCTGTTGATGATGGTGACGCGGCGCAACGCGGTCAGCCAGGTGGTCGGCTTCATGTCGCTGGAAAACGGCCTGGTGCTCGCCGCCGCGGGGGCCAAGGGCATGCCGCTGGTGGTGGAGATCAGCGTCGCCTTCTCGATTCTCATCGCCTTCATCGTTATCGGAATCTTCCTGTTCCGCATCCGCGAGCGCTTCGACACCGTCGATGTTCATGCGCTCGACCGCTTTCGGGGAGAGCGGCGATGAGCTTCTTTCCGATCGATGCCGTGGCGGCGGTTCTGCTGGTCCCGATCATCGCGGCGGCGGTGCTGGCGCTGCTGAAGAACTACCGCGTGACCGCAAGTCTCAACGTCTTGGCGAGCTTGCTGACCTTTCTCGCCGCTGCGTCGCTCTTCTTCGTCGAGCGGCCCGAGGCCGGACGCTACATCCTGATCGACGAGCTCAACATCGTTTTCATCGTCCTCAACAGTTTCGTCGGACTGACCACCAGCGTCTTCAGCGCCAGCTACATCGCCCACGAGGTGGAGACCGGCCGCCTCACGACAACCCACCTGCGGTTCTACCATGCCATGTACCAGGTGCTGATGTTCGGCATGAACCTGGCGCTGATCGCCAACAACATCGGGCTCATGTGGGTGGCGATCGAACTGGCGACGCTCACCACCGTTCTGATGGTGGGCATCTACCGCAGCCACGAAGCCCTGGAGGCGGCCTGGAAGTACTTCATCCTGGGCAGCGTCGGCATCGCCCTGGCGCTGTTCGGCACGATTCTCGTCTACATGGCCGCCCGCCCGGTGGTCGGGGAGGGGCAGGACGCGATGGTCTGGACCCTGCTGATCCGCCAGGCCGCCGACTTCGATCCGGCCCTGCTCAACGTCGCTTTCGTGTTCCTGCTGCTGGGCTATGGCACCAAGGTCGGCTTGGCGCCGCTGCACGCCTGGCTGCCCGACGCCCATGCCGAGGGCCCGACACCGATCTCCGCCGTGCTCTCGGGACTGCTGCTGAACGTGGCGCTCTACGCTGTCCTGCGCTTCAAGCTGCTGCTCGCCGCCAATCCAGCGGCCATCGCACCGGGGCCGCTGATGGTGACCATGGGGCTGACCTCGCTCATCTTCGCCGCCTTCATGCTTTACCGCCGGCGCGACATTAAGCGCATGTTCGCCTATTCCTCCATCGAGCACATGGGCATCATCGCCTTCGCTTTCGGCATGGGCGGGCCGCTCGCCAACTTCGCCGGCCTGCTGCACATGACCATGCACAGCCTGACAAAGTCGGCCATCTTCTTCGCCGTCGGCCATATCGCCCAGGTCAAG
>JBNKHC010000211.1:0-39169 GCA_050290145.1 Kiloniellaceae bacterium
CAAGCGCCAGGTCGTGCAGGAAGCCACGGAGACGCCGGAGCACCTGCGCCGCCTGGCCCTCAACCTGCGCACCCGCATCGCCGTGCTGGCCGAAGCCTTCGCCATCACCAAGTCGGCGGTCGCGGAGATGTTCGAAGAACCCAAGGGCCCGTCGGACGGCGGCAACTGATGCGCCCAAGCAACCCCAGCAGAGAACGGCAAGGAGACCGAGCTGTGCACATCTCTCGCTTCGGCAGGAGCCTGCTGATCGCCTTGGCCGCCTGCCTCGGCACCACAACCGCCCAGGCGGCGGACCTGAAACAGGTTCTGAGCAAGCTGGACGGCAATCCCAGGCACAGCGAGGCCTGCCTCACCTCGCTGGGCGACGTCGCGGTGCCGGACGGAGCGCCGCTCGGGCGCTGTGCGGCCAACCTCGTGGGTGTCCTCTACTTCGATCTGCTGCGCGACCGCGAGCGGCTCAGCAACATGCGCGCCGCCATCGCACGCCAGCGCGATCTGCTTTCGGTGGTGCAGCAAGGCGTGGAGAGCGGCGTCTTCAGCACCGGCGACTCCCTGCTGGCGGAGATCGAGCTGAAGTACTGGCAGCGCCAGGAGACCGCGCTGATCGCGGGGGTGCTGCATGCCGAGCTGTTCTTCAGGACGGTGATGGAAAGCGAGCCCTCGGAGTTCGTCCGGCCGCGTCTGGAGCCTTCGGCCTGGCCGCGCGACGAAGCCGTCGCCCTGGCCGCCCTGGCCCAGCTGAAAGCCATCCCCGAAGGACAGCGGCCCGAGGCACAGATCGCCCTGCAGCACGCCTGGATCGACTACGAAGCCGCCCGCCGGGACTATGACCTGCTGCAGCCGATGGAAGCCTTCGCCCGGGACCTGGCCGGGGCGACGGGCAAGCAGTACGACGTCGGCCAGGTCAGCACGGCCACGCTGCAGGAACGCTGGCGCGACGCCACCCGGCTGCGCGACGCCCTGGTGACGGCCGAATACCGCCTTCTCGCGATCCAGTTCGACATCATGGAACGGCTCGGCCGCCGCGACGCCCTGCAGTAAGGGCGAACGCGGCGACGCAAGCCGTCGCAGGGATGATGCCTGAATCGGATCACATTCAGACGGAACCACACCCTGGTGCCGTCTGAATGTGTGAATCCGATCCAGCTCAAAAGCATCGAGCAGATTCGCAGGGTCGATGGGTCGCCTTCGGCGATTCCATCTGACCCTGTTCTGCTCTAGCGCTGGAACTCGATCTCCACGCGGCGGTTGCGCTGCTCGGGGGCCTCGGTCATGACGACCGGGTTGGACTCACCCAAGCCGCGGCCGACGATCCGGGCGGCGTCGACGCCGTCCCCGACGAGGGACTCGATGACCGAGTTAGCCCGCCGTTCGGAGAGAACCTGGTTGTAGGCCTCGGCGCCCGAAAGATCGGTGTAGCCGGTGATGTTGATCGTTCCCTCACCGGTCTTCTGCGCCGCCTCGACCACGTCGGCGAGCTCCGTCTGAGCCTGCGGCGTCAGGGCGGCACTGTCGAAGTCGAAGTAGACCACAAAGGGACCGGGCAGCGCCATCGGCGCGGGCGGCGGCGGCGGTGCCGGCGCGGCCATCGGCGCGGGCTCCAGCCGCTCCATCGCCGCGATGAAGCGATTCTGGCAGGCGGCGATGTCGTCGGGCTGGAAGTTCTCCTCCTGCTCCTGCATCCAGCAGTCGAAGCTCACCTGGGCTTCCGCCGCGTCTGCGGGCAGGTTGCGCGCTTCCGGGCTGGCCAGCGCCGTGACCAGGCGCTCGCGCGAGCCCGTCAGGGTGCCGACCTTGTTGGCCGGCAGATCGCGCGCGGCAATCTCTTCCGGCTGGACAGTGTCGCCCCGGGCCGCCGCCATGGCGCGCTCGGCGAAGACGTCCGAATCGGCGTAGTCCGCCTCGTCGAACTCACTCTGCGACAGGTCCAGATAGCCGCTGTAGAGGGCGTTATTGAAAGCATTGCCCTGCGGTGAGGCCATCTGCGCTTCCTGCAGGCCGAAGCCGGCGCAACCGGACAGCAGGGCAACCCCGGCCGCAGCCAGGAACATACGTATCGCACGATTCATCACTAAGGCTCCTGTTTCTTGTTATTAGAGCACCAGCTGCCGTGGCGACGCTGGCGCCGGTCTACCTGAACCGGCCGCGCGGCTTCCTCCCATCACGCCGCACGGCCAGAACAGTATCTCTTGTGATCAGGGCTCCAGCTTGATCTCAACGCGCCGGTTGGCCATTTCCGGCGCCTGCACGTCGACGACCGGGTCGGCCTTGCCGAGGCCGCGGCCGACGATCTTTCCGGCCTCGATGCCGCTGTCGACCAGGAAGTTGATCACGGCATTGGCGCGCTGCTCGGAGAGCACCTGGTTGTAGGATTCAGCGCCCACCAGGTCGGTGTAGCCGCTGATGTCGATGGTCTGGTAGTCCGACTTCTTCGCCGCGGCGACAACGTCGGCCAGCATGGACCGTGCGTCCGGGGTCAGGCCGGAGTCATCGAACTCGAAGTGCACCGTAAAGGCCTGGGGCTCCGCCATCATCGGCTCGGGCGGCGGCGGGGCAGCGGCGACCTTCGGCTGCTCTTCCAGCTTGGTCATCGCCATCATGAAGTCGTCCTTGCAGGCCGCGATGTCGTCGGGCTGGAAGTTCTCCTCCTGCTCCTGAATCCAGCAGTCGAAAGCGATCTGGGCGTCGGCGGCCTCCAGGGGCTTCGTCTCAGCCGCGCCGGCGGACATCGCCGTCATCAGGCGCAGGCGCGCGGCGGTCAGTTCCTGGACTTTGTCGGCCGGCAGGTCGCGCGCGGCGATCATGTCCGGTTGCACCGCCTTGCCGCTCCCCGCCTCCATCGCCTTCATCGCGAAGGCATCGGAATCCTCGTAGTCGGCTTCCTTGTATTCGCCTTCCGAGAGTGCCAGGTAGCCGTCGTAGAGGCTGCGGTCGTGGCTCGTGCCCTGCGGCGACATGGTTTCGGCCTTCTGCAGTTCCATGCCGCTGCAGCCGGCCAGCAACGCAACCCCGGCGGCGGCCAGGGCCATGCGAAATGTTCCATTCATTGTCTTAGGCTCCCTTATTGTGTCTTTGTAGGACAGGGCCCAGAACGGCATCGCCGCCCGACCGGATGCCCCTCTCTGTGAGGACACGCGCTGCGCCGGGATCCTTGATCTCTCTGGCTGCAATTCTAAGTTTTAGGGCTTTAATCACGCTCGCATGCCCCTTCGAACGTCCCGGCACCTGAGGCTGCCGCTTGACCACTACGACAGCTCTTAATCTCAGCTAATCCATCCCACTGAGCTTAGTAGTCTATTCGACTATTTTCTCGCCTGTGCAGGTGAAATGTCATCTACACCACCCTGCCGTTTATCTGCTCTGACATAGATCAACTCCTGCATCAGTAGCGCCGTGAAAAGCCTCCGGGAAGGGTCAAAGATGGACAATGTCCGGGCCCGAGACTAGGTCAATTTTCCTGTAACCGGGACCCCGAAAACAAGCAGGAACAACTCCTAGGCGAGTCTGCTGTGATTGCGGCGGCGGCAATCACCCGCAACGCCAGCAGCCCTGCGCCACCGGAGGGACAGGCCCGACCAATGGGCATCCCTTCCGTTCTCAGATGGTGCTATGTGGGAAGGCTCGTCCCGGTCCCCTCAGCGGGTCCTTCGAGAGCCGCCAAGCGATTCCGTGAGTATCCTATGGGGACCCTCCTCTCCTTCACCGCCCTCTTCGTGTCGATCTACCTGGTCCAACTGGGCTCCGGCTCGCTGGGGCCGCTGGACGCCCTCTCCGGTTCGGTCATCGGTTTCAGCACCGAGCAGATCGGCCTGCTGGGCTCGGCGCATTTCTTCGGCTTCTTCCTGGGCTGCTACGTGACGCCGCGCCTTATCGGCAGCATCGGGCATTCCCGCGCCTTCGCGGCGGCCGCGGCCATCGGCGCCATTGGCGCGCTGCTGCACCCGATCATGCAGGGTCCCTATGTCTGGGCGCTGCTGCGCGTCTTCACCGGCCTGGCCATTGCCGCCGCCTACACCGTGGTGGAGAGCTGGCTGCACGCCAAGACCGGCAACGACAACCGCGGCCGGGTCTACGGCGTCTTCCGCGTGGTCGACCTGGCCGGTGCACTCTGCGCCCAGGGGCTCATCGCCTTCCTGGAGCCGGCGAGCTATGCCGCCTACAACCTCATCGCCATGTTCTGCTGCCTCTGCCTACTACCGCTCGCGCTGTCGCAGCGCGTGGCGCCCGACACGCCCAAGGCCCCGCGCCTGCGCCCGATCAAGGCGGTGCTGCTGTCGCCTGCCGCGGCGTTGGGCATCATCGTCGCCGGGGTCACCGGCGCCGGCTTCCGCATGGTGGGCCCGATCTACGGCGTCGAGAACGATCTGAGCCAGGGCCAGATCGCCATCTTCCTGGCCGCGGCCATCCTGGGCGGGGTGGCGGCGCAGTATCCCGTGGGCTGGGTCGCCGACAAGACCGACCGGCGCCACGTGCTGCTCGGCCTCTCGGTGCTGGCCGCGGGCAGCTGCCTGGGCATCGCCACCCTGGTGCCGCCCGGCGACCCCACCGGCCTCTACCTGGGCGCCTTCATCTTTGGGGTCACGGCCTACCCGATCTACTCGGTCTCCGCCGCCCACGCCAACGACCTGGCGGAGCCCGACTTCATGGTGGAACTGAACGCCGCCCTTATCTTCCTTTATTCCCTGGGCGCCATCGTCAGCCCGACGATCTCCGCCTGGCTCATTGCGCTCGCCGGGCCCGCGGCGATGTTCATGTTCATGGCCGCGGTCCACGTGGCGCTGGTCGTCTTCACCCTCTACCGCATGACCCGGCGCGCCGGCACCGGGCCGCGCACGCCCTACCGCTACCTGCCGCGGACCTCCATGCTGCTGGGCCGCATGTTCAAGGGCACCAACGGGGGCACCAACGGGGGCGCCGACGAAGAGAACGGCGCCGGGAACGGCAAGGCCTAGGTCGGGCTCAGTTCTCGTAGCGGAAGCCGAGCTTCACGCCGACCTGATAGTGGCCGACGTCGCCGTCGACGATATGGCCACGGATCTCGGAGACCTCGAACCACTCCAGGTTCCGGAGGCTCTTGGAGGCCGTCTTGATGGCGTTGCGGATGGCGGCGTCGAGGGAGTCCGTCGAGGACCCATAGACCTCGGTGACGGAATAGACGTGATCGGACATGGCCGGGCTCCTCTGCTTCAGCTGGCGGTTCGCCCCTCGCTCTGCGAGAGCTCACAAGCCTAGCACCGTCCCGCCCTGCATTGCACGGATCGCCGCGCTCAGAACCCGTAGAGCCTTGCCGGGTTGTCGACGAAGATCATCTGCCGTACCGCCTCGTCCGGGGCCCAGTCGAGCATAAGGTCGAGCAACTGGCCGTCATCGGGCTGGGCGGTGATGGGGGCGGAGACGTGCGGCCAGTTGGTGGCGAAGAGCATGCGTTCGGGCGCATGTTCAATGAGCGCCCGGCAGAGCGCACCGGCGTCGTCGTAGCCCGGCGGACCGACCCTGGAGATCTCGTAGAAGCCCGAGATCTTCACATAGCAGTTGCCGCGGTCGATCAGCTTCAGCAGCGCCTTGAACTCCGGCGCATCGACGCCGACCGGCTCCAGGAACTTGCCGGCGTGGTCGATGATGTAATCGCCCTGAATGGCCTCCAGCACCGGCGTCCGCTCGATCATGTCGCGGCCGTCGAACTGCACGATCATGTGCCAGCCGAAGGGCCGCACCCGGGCGTTGATGGCCAGCAGGTCGTCGAAGCCGACGGCGCCGCCGGGCAGGTGCATGTGGCGCGCGCCGCGCACGCCGCGCCGGGTAAAGTCCTCCAGCAGCGCCTCTTCCGCGCCGGGGCCGACCACGGCGATAGCGCGGGCCTCGCCGCCCTCCCCGTTGAAGCGCTCCAGGGCGTCCAGCAGGCAGGCGTTGTCAAACTGATAGGCGGCGGCCTGAACAAAGACCGTGCGCTCCAGGCCCAGCCAGCGCTGCAGTTGCCGGTAGTTGTCCAGTGTCGCCGGCAGCGGCGGCTTCGGCGGCCCGCCGTCGCGGCCCGGAAAGCGGTCGTCGTAGATGTGCATGTGGGTGTCGGTCGCCTTGGGCGGCAGCTTCAGCCGCGGCGGCGTTCCGTTCAGTTTGCGGCCCTGCGAGGCATCGAACGTCATAGGCTGTACTTCTCGACCATGGCGCGGTTGATCTCGATGCCCAGGCCCGGGCCCTCGGGCACCGCCACCATGCCGTTCTCGTGCTCGATGGGCCGGGTGACGATCGCCTGGCGGTAAGGATTGAGCGTGCGGTCGAACTCCAGCTGCGGCTGGTAGCGTTCGTGGCGCGGCGGGCTTGGCGGCAGGATGGCATGGACGTGGAGCGAAGCGGCGATCTGCACCGCCGTGCCCCAGACGTGCGGCACCAGCCGCAGGCCCGCGACCTCGGCCATGGAGATGATCTTCTTCATCTCCGTCAGGCCGCCGCAGCCGCAGACGTCGGGCTGCAGGATGTCGACGGCGCGGCGCTGGATAGCCTCGGCGAAGGCCCAGCGGCCGTGCCAGGTCTCGCCCGCCGCCACCGGCAGGGGCTGGCCGGCCTTGACCTCGCAGTAGGCGTCCAGCAACTCCGGCGTCACCGGCTCCTCGAACCAGTCGATGTCCAGGTCGGCGACCCGGTTGCCCAGCGCCACCGCCTCGATGGCGTCGTAGCCGTGGTTGGCGTCGATCATCAGGCGCGCCTCCGGGCCGATCGCCGCGCGCACCGCGGCGATGACCTCGGCATCCTCCTCGACGCCGAAGCCGATCTTGATCTTGGTGGCCTTGAAGCCCTCGGCCATGTAGCCGGCGGTCTCCTCCTCCAGCGCGGCGCGGCGGTCGCGCCCCACCGGGCGGAAGCCGCCGGTGGCGTAGGCCGGAATCTCTTTGCGGAAGGCGCCGCCCAGCAGCACATGGACCGGCACTCCGAAGTGCTTGCCGGCGATGTCCCACAGGGCGATGTCGATGCCGCTCAGCGCGGTGACCGTCAGGCCGCGCTGGCCCTGGTCGCGGAACTGGTTGTAGAGCTCCAGCCAGATCGGCTCGATCTCCAGCGGATCACGGCCGACAACCAGCGGCGCCATGGCCTCCACCACCGCCGCGTTGGCGGTGGAGGGGCCCAGGCACTCGCCCCAGCCGACGGTGCCGTCGTCGCACTCGATCTCCACCAGGCAGGCCCAGCGGTCGGTGAAGGTGGAAAAGGCCGACTGGAATTGGTCTTCCAGCCGGTAGCGCAGGACGTGGGGGCGGAGGGATGTGATCTTCATGGAAGAGACTTTAAGGGAAAAAACCTCTAAGCGGCGAACTTCCGCACCAGCGGCCCCAGCATCTCCATCTCCTCCTCCGTCAGGTCGGTCAGCGGCGCGCGCACCGGGCCCGGATCGCGCCCGATGAGCCGAAGCCCAGCCTTGATGATGGAGACCGGATAGCCGGGCCGGCGGTCGCGGATGCGGGCGAAGGGATAGAAGAAATCGGTGAGGATGGTCTGCATCTTCGCCTTGTCGCCGGCACGCAGGGCCGCATAGAACTCCAGTGCCGACTTTGGCGCGAAGTTGAACACCGCCGAGGAGTAGGTGGAAACCCCGGCGCCGTCATAGGCCTCGGCATAGAGCTCGTGGGTCGGCATGCCACCGACGTAGACCAGGCGGTCGCCCAGGCGCGTGGTGATCTCGCGCACCGTGGCGATGTCGCCGCTGCCGTCCTTGAAGCCGATGAGATTGGGGCAGGCCTCGCAGAGCATCTCAAGGGTTTCCGCCGTGACCTGCGAGTTGTCGCGGTTGTAGACGATGACGCCGATCTTCACCGACTGGCAGACCGCCTTTATGTGCTCGAAGATGCCGTCCTGCGGCGCCCGCATGAGGTAGTGCGGCAGCAGCAGCAGGGCGTCGGCCCCAGCCGCCTCCGCGTCCCGGGCGATCTCGATGGCCATGCGCGTGCCGTAGCCGCAGCCGGAGATGATCGGCACGTCCCGGGCCGCCTGCTTGGCGGTGCGGATCACCTCGACGATCTCGCCGCGGCTCAGCGAGAAGAACTCGCCGGTGCCGCCGGCGGCGAAGAGCGCGGCCGCGGGGTAGTCGGCCAGCCAGCCGACGTGCTCGCGGTACTTCACGGGATCGAAGTCCCCGGCCTCGTCGAAAGTGGTGACGGGAAAGGACAGCAGGCCGGCGCCGATCTGCGCCTTGATTTCTTGGGGGGTCATACGCGTGGCCTTCAGCGGAAAATCGATTGCTCCGTCCGCGCCGGGGGGACCGGCGGAGACGCGGCCACATCATATGATGACCTTCGAGGCTGTCAACTCATCATATGACTTGGCGTGATGGCGGCGCCGTTCAGGACACCGCGGCGGGGCGCATGAGGGCGCGATAGCGCTCCATGGAGCCGGAGAGATGGCGCCGCATGGCCTCGCGGGCGGCTTCCGGGTCGCGGGCGAGAATCGCCTCGAAGATAGCGCAGTGCTCCTGGTAGAGCTCCGCGTCGCTGGCCGGCGGGCCGAGCGAGTCGCCCACCGCCCGGCGCAGCTGTGAGCGCGGAATGGTGCGCCGTCCCAGGAAGGCCAGGAATTCCTTGAACTGCTGATTGTTGGCGGCCTCCGCCACCGCGACGTGGAAGGCGAAGTCCTCGGCCTCGGTGGATTCGCCGGCCTTGACCCGTGCCTCGAAGTCCTTGAGACGGCTGTGAATTTCGGCTTCCTGGGCGGGCGAGCAGCGCACCGCGGCCAGGCCGGCCGCCTCCACCTCCACCGCCGTGCGCAGCTCCAGCGATTCGATGATGTCAGAGATCTTACGGGTCGGCAGCGTGAGCAGCGGCAGTTCGCGGTTGGCCGCCGGCGGCTCCAGCACGAAGACCCCCACCCCCTGGCGCGGCTCCACCAGGCCGTCGGCCCGCAGGCCCGCGATGGCCTCGCGGATCACCGTGCGGCTGACCCCGAACTCCTTGATGAGCGCCTGCTCGGTGGGCAGCTTGTCGCCGGGTTTCAGCGCCCCGCTCTCGATCTGCTGGCGCAGGGCGGCGGTGACCTTGTGGGTCAGGCCCTGGCGCGGCCGGCGTTCCTCGATCTGCTCCATCAGTCTGACAACCCCAAAGCTATCAACGGTTTTCCCCACCCCTCTATCGGCCGGGAGGCGGCGGCTGTCCAGGCGATTCCTCGGCGAGGCGCACAAAGCCATTGACCAGTCATCATATGAATTATATGACAATAGCCGCGATTACAACCTGGGACATCATATCAATTGTCCCGGACCTTGGGAGGAATCACCACCATGACAAGCCCGATCCAGTTCCGGAAATTCGCCGCCGCGGCCGCCACCGCAGCCCTGTTGACCGCCGGCCTCGCCGCCCTGCCCGGCAGCGCGCAGGCCGAATGGCGCGGCTGGAACATCCACGTGCCCGACTATCCCGTGTCCCTGGGCATGGACCAGTTCACCGCCGAGATCGCCGAGAAGAGCGGCGGCAAGCTGACCGGCAAGACCTATCACTCCGGTGTGCTGGGCAGCCAGCCCGACGCCATCGAGCAGATGCGCCTCGGCTCCATCGACTACGCCGTCTTCAACCTCGGCCCCATGGGCCAGGTCATCCCGGCGACCAACGTGGTCTCCCTGCCCTTCATCTTCAAAGGCATGGACCACATGCACCGCGTGCTCGACGGCCCGGTCGGCGAGCAGCTGAGCAACGCGATGGCGGAAAAGGGCATCGTCGCCCTGGCCTGGTACGACTCCGGCGCGCGCTCCTTCTACAATTCCAAGAAGCCGATCCAGACGCCCGACGACGTCAAGGGCATGAAGGTCCGCGTGATGAACAACGACCTCTTCGTCAACATGGTCGACTCCATGGGCGGCAACGCCACGCCCATGGCCTTCTCGGAAGTCTACTCCTCGATCAAGACCGGCGTGGTCGACGGCGCGGAGAACAACTGGCCGTCCTACGAGTCGACCGGCCACTACGAGGTCGCCGGCTACTACTCCAGCACCGAGCACCTGATCATTCCGGAGTGCTTCTGCGTCAGCAAGGCGCTGTGGGACGGCCTCTCGGACGGGGACAAGGAGATCGTCAAGACCGCCGCCCGGCGCAGCGCCGAGACCCAGCGCGAGCTCTGGGCCAAGCGTTCCAGCGCCAGCCGCGACAAGGTCATCGCCGCCGGGGTGAGGTTCAACGAGATCGCCGACAAGGCCCCCTTCCAGGCGGCCATGAAGCCGGTCTACGACAAGTTCATTGCTGAGAACCCCGACCTGGAAGGCCTGGTGAAGGCCATCCAGGCCGTCGACTGATCCGGGACCTGCACGCCGGCCCGACCTCCCTGGCCGGGCCGGCGTCTTTTTCCGGTTCCTTTTCCTGCAGGCCCGCGCCATGTCCTTCTTTCCCGCCGCCATCCGCAGACTCGACAGCCTGCTGGGGCTGCTCTCCCGCGCGGTGACCGTTCTCTCCGGCGCCAGTCTGGTGTTCCTGGTCGCTTCCTTCGGCTGGCTGGTCTTCGGGCGCTACGTGCTGAACGCCACCCCGACCTGGGTCGAGCAGGTGGCGCTGCTGCTCATCGTCGTCATCACCTTCTTCTCCACCGCGTCCAACGTGCGCACGGGCGCCAATCTCAGCGTCGACATCCTGCCGCTGATGCTGCCCTGGCGCTGGCGCCGCTGGCTGCTGGCGCTGATCGACGGGATCCTCGGCGGCTTCGGCCTGCTGATGGCGCTGAAGGGCTATGACCTCGCCCTCTTCGCCTGGTCCACCAAGGTGCCGATGATCAACCTGCCGGAGGGCCTGCGCTCTCTGCCGCTGGTGGTCTGCGGGACCCTGCTGGTGCTGTTCTGCACGGTCAACGCCATCAAACGCTTCACCGAGGGCGAACCGCTGCCGCCGGCCGACAGCGACGCTGCCGCCCCCGGAACGCCTGCCCAGGGAGTCGAGTGAGTCTCCATGGGTCTGCTGCTGCTTCTCGGGATCTTCGCCCTCTGTGTCGTGATCGGCGTGCCGGTGGCCTTCGCCCTGGCCGTCGCCGCCATCGCCACCTTCGCCTATGAAGGCCTGCCGCTGCTGATCGGCTTCAAGCGCATTGTCTCCGGCATCTCTGTCTTCTCCCTGCTGGCCATTCCCTTCTTCATCTTCGCCGGGGAACTGATGCTGCGCGGCGGCATCGCCACGCGCCTGATCAACCTGGCCGCCGCCGCCGTCGGCTGGATGCGCGGCGGCCTGGGCATGGTCAACGTCTTCTCCTCCATGCTGTTCGGCGGCATTTCCGGCTCGGCCGTGGCCGATGTTTCGGCGCTGGGCTCGCTGCTCATCCCGGTGATGAAGAAGAAGGGCTTCGGCGCCGACTACGCGGTGAACGTTACCGTCACCTCCTCCATCGCCGGCATCATGATCCCGCCCAGCCACAACATGATCCTCTACGTGGTGGCCGCCGGCGGCGGCATCTCGGTGGCCAAGATGTTCATCGCCGGCGTCATCCCCGGCATCGTCATGTGCCTCTGCCTGGCCGTCGCCGCCTACTGGGTGGCGCTGCGCAAGAACTACCCCGCCGAGGCCTTCCCCGGCCTGACGGCGCTGGTCGCCGCGGCGGTCGCCGCGGTGCCCGGGCTGTTCACCGCCGTCATCATCGTCGGCGGCGCACTTTCCGGCATCTTCACCGTCACCGAATCCGGCGCCATCGGCGTCATCTATGCCTTCGTCATCACCGCCCTTGCCTACCGCAGCCTCTCCTTCCCCGACTTCTGCGCCGCCGTCGCCCAGTCGGTGCGCACCACCGCCATGGTGATGATCCTGGTCGGCAGCGCCACCGCCTTCGCCTACCTGCTGGCCCTCTACCGCGTGCCGGAGCAGTTGACCGCTCTCTTGACCGCCATCTCCGACAACCCGGTCATCATCCTGCTGATCCTCAACGTCATGCTGCTGGTGCTGGGGATGATCATGGACATGGCGGCCCTCATCCTGATCTGCACGCCGATTTTCCTGCCCGTGGTCACGGCCTTCGGCATGGACCCGGTGCAGTTCGGCGTCATCCTGATGATGAACCTGGGTCTCGGCCTCTGCACGCCGCCGGTGGGCGCCTGCCTCTTCGTCGGCTGCGCCATCGGCAACGTGCCCATCGACAAGGCGGTGAAGAGCATCTGGCCCTTTTACCTGGCGATCCTGCTGGCGCTGATGATCGTCACCTTCGTGCCCCCGGCCTCGCTGCTGCTGCCCAGTTTGATTAAGTAGTCTGGCTGGAGACGGCAGGAGGACGCTCGGCTAAAGTTCCAAGACCGCGTAGCAGTTGGAGTATCCCCCTTGGCCTATCCTTTGAAGCGACTTCTCATCACCGGCGCCGCCGGCGGCCTGGGCTCGATCGCCCGCCGCCGGCTGACGGGCCTCGCCGAGACCCTGCGCCTTTCCGACATCGCCGAGCTGGGCGCCGCCGGCCCGCGCGAAGAGGTCATGCCCTGCGACCTCTCCGACTTCGCGACCGTGCGCGCCCTCGTCGACGGCTGCGACGGCATCATCCACTACGGCGGCATCTCGGTGGAGCAGCCCTGGGAGCAGATCCTGCCGGCCAACATCCAGGGCACCTACAACCTCTACGAGGCCGCGCGCCAGGCCGGGGTGCCGCGCATCTTCTATCCCAGCTCCAACCACGCCACCGGCTTCTACCCGCGCGAGGCCCGCATCGACGTCACCGCGCCGGTCCGCCCCGACAGCCTCTACGGCGTCTCCAAGTGCTTCGGCGAGGCGCTGGCCCGCTATTACTACGACAAGTACGGCATCGAGACGGCTGCGGTGCGTATCGGCTCCTGCTTTCCCGAACCCAAGGATCACCGCATGATGGTGACCTGGCTTTCCGAGGACGACCTGGTGGCGCTGATGGAGCGCGTCTTCCTGGCCCAGCGCGTCGGCTACACCACGCTCTACGGCGTCTCCGACAACCTCGAGAAATGGTGGGACAACAGCCACGCCGGCTTCCTGGGCTGGCAGCCCAAGGACAGCTCCGAGCAGTTCCGCGAGCTGATCGACCAGCGCCACGAAAAGCCCGGCCCCGAAGACGTGGAGAGCCGCTTCCAGGGCGGCTTCTGGTGCGGCCTCGGCGTCGACTAGCGGGCCTGGCCTGAAGGCCGTCTGAGACAGCTTGCCCTTTCCCGCGCGGCGGGCTATTCCGCTGGCTTCCGGGCGCGGCAGCGTGGCATGCTGTGCGGCCGTCCGCCGCGGCGGCGCCCGGACCTCCCTCCAGCATCGTTCCTTCTCGCGGAATCCCCTTCCATGCAGCCCGACGCCAGTCCCTTCAAGGCCATCGCCTGGATGATCGGCTCGCTGCTGTCCTTCGCGGCCATGACGGTGTCGGTGCGCGAGCTGACGGGGGAGATGCATGCCTTTCAGATGCTGTTCATCCGCAGCACGCTGGGCGTCCTGATCCTGCTGCCGATCCTCAGCCACCGCAGCAGGACCTATGGCGGCACCCGCTGGCGCCACATCCGCTTCACCTACCTGGCCGGGCACGGGCTGCGCAATGTCATCCACTTCACCGGACAGGTCCTGTGGATCTTCGGCATCGGCCTGCTGCCGCTGGCCACGGTCTCGGCCATCGAGTTCACCTCGCCGCTGTGGGGCGGATTCCTGGCGGTGCTGTTCCTGGGCGAACGCATGAACCGGGGCCGCCTTGCCGCCTTCGCCCTGGGCTTCGCCGGCATCCTGGTCATCGTGCGTCCGGGGCTCACCGAGGTCAGCGACGGCATTCTCATCATGCTGCTCTGCGCCTTCTTCTTCGGCGCCACCGGCGCGGTCACCAAGTGGCTGACGCGGCGCGAGTCGGCGCTGTCGATCACCTTTTACATGGTGCTCATGCAGGCGGCCTTCGGCGCCGTCGCCTCGATCTTCGTCTGGCAGCCTGTCACCGTCGAGCACTTGCCCTGGCTGCTGCTCATGGCGGTGACCGGGCTGTCGGCGCACTACTGCCTGACCTCCGCCCTGGCCGCTGCCGACGCCACCTTCATCATGCCGCTGGACTTCCTGCGCCTGCCCATCGTCGCGGTGGCCGGCTTCCTGCTCTACGCCGAGCCCTTCGAGCTGTTCACGCTGCTGGGCGCTTTGATCATTTTCTCCGGCAACTACATCAGCCTGCGCTACGAAACCCGGCGCGGGCGTCCCCCGGCGCCCCCTGCCGCGCCGCCCTCCACCGGCGGCCCCGTCACCTGATCCGCCGACACGGCCGGCACCGAGGAACATGCTTCCGGCAACCCAGCCGATAGCTTTTCAGGTTGAATTCTATAGAGTCAACTCTCCCTTTGAGAGCTCCGGCGACGCAGGGCTGAAGCCATATGGGGTCGTGCAACCCTGAAGCGGCAGCTGGCCATTTTTTGCCTCCGACGCCCGGCAGTTGTCACGGATTGAATCGATTTTTCACCTGCGATTAATGCCAAACTGGGAAGCTTTCGCCGTGTGAAGCGTCGGCTTCATTGTACGGGTCTCCGCAGGCAGCGGAGACGACAAGAGAGGGAGATGCGTATGACCCGATACAGTATGCGAAGTACTGCGACGAAGCTGGCCCTGGCGGCCTTGTTCGCCGCCGGAATGACGGCGGCGCCGCTTTCCGTTTCCGACGACCTTGGCCTCGATTCCGCGGCCGCCTTTGCCAAGGGCGGCAACGGCGGCGGCAATGACAAGGGCGGCAACGACAAAGGCGGCGGCAATGACAACGGCGGTCGCGGCGGCAACGACAATGGCGGCCATGGCAAGGGTGGCAACTCGGCCAACGCCGGCAAGTCCGACTCTTCGCTGGATGCCACCGGCGAGGAGACGGAAGTTGACGATGTCGAGACCGCCAAGAAGGGCGGTTGGGGCAGCCTGAGCGCCAGCCACGCCTCTCAGCGCGCGCGCGAGAGGGCGGCGGAAGGCTCCCAGGTCAACAACATTGCCGACTACGAGGCGGCGATGGCGGCGGGGGACCCCGATGCCGCTGCTGCGGCCCTGGCCGCGGCCTCCAACAAGGAGGTCACGCCTGAAAGAGTCGGGATGGTGAACAACAACCTGGGTATCGAGGCCACGCCGGAAGAAGAGGCTGCCTTGGCGGCCCAGGCTGAAGCGATCCGCTCCGGCGAGGTCGAAGGCGAGCCCGAAGAAGAAGGCGAGATGGCCGAGGGCGAAGGCGAAGAGGGCGATCCTGAGGAACAGCCTGATGAAATCGCCCAGGCGGCCGATGATCTGCTCGACGGCAGCGCCCAGTAAGCGCTTCCTCAGGCAGTCCGTCTGAACAGACGTGCAATGGCGGGGCCTTCGGGCCCCGCCATTTTTTTGCCTGGCGCTATCGCGACGCCGGTCTTCGCGGTAGAAGAGGCCACGAACGAAAATACAGCGGAAACGGCCCCATGACCTACAGCACCCTTGACTACGACGTCCGCGACGCCGTCGCCTGGATCACCTTCAAGCGTCCGGACCGCTTCAACGCCCTGGATCCGGTCATGGCGCGCGAGTTCTGCGACGCGGCCAACCGCTGCAGCAGCGACCGGGCCGTGCGCGCCGCGGTGCTGAGCGGCAGCGGCGAGCAGGCCTTCTGCGCCGGCGGCGACGTCAGCGTCTTCGGCGAGCACCTGGACGGGCTCGACCTGCTGGTCAAGGACATCACCACCTATCTGCACGCCGCGGTCTCGCGCTTCGCCCGCATGCGCGCGCCCCTGATCGGCGCGGTGAACGGCGTTGCCGCCGGGGCCGGCCTGGGGATCGTCGCCTGCTGCGATCTGGTCGTCGCCGCCGAGAGCGCCACCTTCACCAGCGCCTATACCCGCATCGGCCTGGCGCCCGACGGCAGCTCGACCTACTTCCTTAACCGCCTGCTCGGACCGCGCCGCGCTATGGAGCTGTTCCTCACCAACCGCGTGCTCTCTGCGGCCGAAGCCCTCGACTGGGGCCTGGTGAACCGGGTGGTGCCCGCCGACAGGCTGGCAGAGGAGGCCGGCGCCCTGGCCCGGCAGCTGGCCGAGGGGCCCACCGGGGCCTATGGCAGCGTCAAGCGGCTGCTGGAGAGCGCCGCCAGCGCCGGCCTGGAGACCCAGATGGAGCAGGAGTCCCTGGCCATTGCCGCGGCCGGCGCCAGCGCCGACGGGCAGGAGGGCATCCGGGCCTTCCTGGAGAAACGCCCGCCCCGCTTCACCGGCGCCTGAGGGCGCCGCAGCCGCCCCTCGCAGCCTCTCCCGACGCTGGCCGGCCAGGTGGCGTCAAGAGGGCTTGGCGCCACCCTTATTGCTTGACGCCGCTCTCATTGCGAGTCATTCTCATTCGCATCCCTTCGCCGACGGATGCCGAGATGCCAGTTGTTTCCGACCTGCCCGGCGGCCTTGCCGGGCCGCAAGTCTCCCGCGCCAAGGGCGTGGCCCCGCGCCATGTCGCCAACCTGGCCTTCCCAGAACTTCTGGTGATCTGGGCGCTGCGCCGCTACTCCAACAGCCGCCAGCCGCAGGAGGTGCGCAGCGCCGTCATCGCGCCGGAGTTCTGCCGCGCGCTCGGCCTGGCGCGGCTGGAGGAGACGCTCGCCGCCTTCTCCGCGGTGGCGGAGAGCCTGATCGGCGCGGCCCGCCTGCCGCAGGCGCTCTCGGCCTTCGAGGACGACCGCATCAACGCCACCGAGGAAGCCCTGCTCTCGGTGCTCGCCGCCTTCCAGCAGGGCGAGATGGCGCAGGCCCGCGCGCTCGCTGAATGGTGCCTGCTGCCGGCCGGCCGCCGGCGCTTCATCGAGGGCGCCGAGCGGCTGGCGCAGAGCCTGCGCGAGGCCGGACAGCGGCTTCCCTACCAGGCGCCGCGCCGTCGCGCGCTGGTTCAGGGCGGCGAGCCCGAGGCCGGCGCCCAGGCCCTGCACTGATGCCGATGCAGCGAAGCCAAGGAGCGAAGAACATGCGCCAGGCCGGCGACCGCCTTCCCCAGGTCATCTTCAGGCTGCGCCGAGACGGCGCCTGGCTGGAGAAGACCAGCGACAGCTTCTTCCGCGGCCGCCGCGTGGTGCTCTTCGCCCTGCCCGCCGCCTTCTCGACCACCTGCGCCGCACGCCACCTGGCGGGCTATGTCGCCCTGGCGCGCAACATCCGGGCCATGGGCGTCGACGAGATCTTCGGGCTTTCCGTCAACGACGCCTTCGTGATGAACGCCTGGGCGCGCGACCAGGGAATCGCCGACGAGGTCACCTTGCTGCCCGACGGCAACGGCGCCTTCACGCGCGAGATGGGTATGCTGGTCGACCGCAGCGCGCAGGGCTTCGGCCTGCGCTCCTGGCGCTACTCCCTGCTGGCGGAGGACGGCATCATCGAGCAGATCTTCATCGAGAAGCGGGACGGCGGCAGCGACCCGCTGGACGTCAGCGACGCCATCACCATGCTGGACCACCTGCACGCAGACTACCTTGATCGCCGAACACTTCTGGCCGCGGAATAGCCCGCCCCCTTGACGGACCTCGCTTGAGGCATCTCAATGCCTCGGCGGCGGCTGCTGCTAGGCTGCTGGCGCATGGCGACACGAGCGGAGAGGCCCTTTGCCGAGCAAGGCGGCGCCAAATGCGGCAAACCACGTGACCGGCGACCAGAGCGCGGTGCTGCGTCTGCTTGCCGATCCGGCGACTTACGGTCCGGAGGTCACGCAGGTCGAGCGCATCGACACCCACGGCGCCGTGGTCTTCCTGGCCGGTGCGCGGGCCTACAAGATCAAGCGCGCCGTCGCCTATCCCTACATGGATTTCTCGACCCTGGAGAGGCGTCACCGCTTCTGCCTGCGGGAGCGCGAGATCAACGGGCGCAGCGCGCCGGAACTTTACCTCGACGTGGTTCCGGTCACCGAAAGTGACGGCGGCCTGCGCCTCGGCGGCCCGGGAGAGACCGGCAAGGGCAGGCCGGTCGAGTGGGTCCTGGTCATGCGCCGCTTCGACCAGGATTGCCTGCTGAGCTCCCAGGCGGAAGCGGACAAGCTGACGCCGCAGATCATGACCGCCCTGGCCGACGCCATCGCCACCTTCCACGAGCAGGCGGAGGTGCGCCGCGACCGCGCGGCCGGCGCCGAGGCCATGACCTGGGTGGTGCGCGAGAACGGCGAGGAGTTTCTCGAGCGCCAGGACCTCTTCAACCGCGGCGACGCGGAGCAGCTGACCAAGGCGGCCCTGGCCCAGCTCGACCGCCTGACGCCGCTGCTCGACGCCCGCGCCGAGGCCGGCCGGGTGCGGCTCTGCCACGGCGACCTGCACCTGCGCAACGTGGTGCTGCTGGACGGCAAACCGTCGCTCTTTGACGCTATCGAGTTCAATGACGCCATCGCCTGCATCGACGTCCTCTACGACCTCGCCTTCCTGCTGATGGACCTGGATCACCGGGGCTTGAGACCCTTCGCCAACCTGGTGCTGAACCGCTACCTGCAGCAGGCGGACGAACCGCAGGCCCTGGCCCTGCTGCCGCTCTTCCTCTCCACCCGCGCAGCGGTGCGGGCCAAGGTGGCGGCCAGCCTGGAAGCGGTCGCCGAGTCGGAGCCGGTGAAGCTGCAGCGCCGGGCCGAGGCCGCTGCCTATTTCCAGCGTGCCCGTGACTACCTGGCGCCCAGCGCGGCGCGCCTCGTCGTCGTCGGCGGCCTCTCGGGCACCGGCAAGACCACCCTGGCCCGCGCCCTCGCCCCGAACCTGGGCCGCGCCCCCGGTGCCCTGCACCTGCGCAGCGATGTGCTGCGCAAGCAGCTGGCCGGGGTGGCGGAACTGGAGCGGCTGCCCGCCGCGGCCTATACCCAGGAAGCCAGCGACCGGGTCTACGCCGAGCTGCGCCAACGGGCCGCCGCAGCGCTTGAGAGCGGCCAGTCGGTCATCGTCGACGCGGTCTTCGCCAAGCCCGCCGAGCGCGCCGCGCTGGCGCAGGTCGCCGCCCGGGCGGGGGTCGCCTTCACCGGCCTGTGGCTGGAGGCGGCGCCCGAGACCCTGGCCGCCCGGGTGATGCAGCGCCGCGGCGATGCTTCCGACGCCGACGCCGCGGTGGTGGAACAGCAGCTCACCTATGACCTGGGGGCCATCGACTGGCTGCGCCTGGATGCCGGCCGCCCCCTTGCCGACCTGCAGGACCAGGCCGCGCGGCTGCTGTCCCCCGCCCCCTGATATCCACCGCGCCTTCGCCGCTTGTTAACTCCGCCGTGCGAGGGTCGCTGCGGACCCCGGCCGCGCGCCGCCCGACTTCCTATGCGGAAATTGCAGAGGCGGGTCGCGCAAAGGGAGCTTGCCGCCGCTGCCACCGTTCCGTAGGGAACGGCCCCGCCGGCGGAGGGCGGTCTCTCGGGAACAAAGGACGCCGTCCGCCGTCGGTTCTATGACAGCAACGGCAGTATCAGGAGCAACGTCAGGATGACTTCCATAGCGGCAGGTAGCGGCCACGCCGGCCAGGACCCCGAGGAAGCAGAGCAACAAGAGCGGCCCCGCGCCGGCGACCTCGCCGCCCTGGCCCGCGATCTGGTGGACAAGGTCGGCATCGAAGGCGCGATGCGTTATTGCCGCAGCCTCGGTTGGCGCGGCGTCCTCGACCAGGTCGAGCTGCTGCGCCGCGGCTACTAGAGGGAAAGAGCCTGCCTTCCCTCGACCTTCCTTATTTCTGATTATATTTCAGCACCTTAAAAGCGCTGCATCTTGTCGCTGGCGCCAGCCAGGACGCTCTGCCGCCGCTGCCCGGCGTGAGCCGGCGCGGCCGGCGACAGCCGTCCGGCTGCGCCGGGAAAACGCCTTTCCCAGGCCGCAATTGAACCTTTGGAAGATCACGGGCGACTCAGGAACAAGACGCTGTCTCCCGCGTCGACAAAGGTGAAATGAGCGGCAACCAGAGGCGTAGTGCCCAGAGGTTATTCCAATGTCACCGGCATCCAATCCTATCCATACCGAGCCCGGCTTCCGCCCCGACCGCGGACAGAGCGATCTCATCGCGCTGGCGCGTGACCTGGTCGACAAGGTCGGGATCGAAGGCGCCGCAAGCTACTGCCGCGGCCTTGGCTGGGGCGGCGTGCTGCATCAGGTCGAGCTGCTGCGCCGCACCCACTAGTCCGAAGCCAAGCCTGCCGCCCCGGCCGCAGCAGGCACTTTCGAGGCAGGTTCCCCCACTCCGGGCTACTCCCTCTGCACGCCTTGTGGCTGCAGACCGGCAGGCGCAGACTAATCTCCACGCCGAGCGCGATGCAGCGCATCGATCACCTTCTTCGGCGTGTCCGATTTTGCCTGACACTCCCTGTTTCGACGACTCCCCCGGCGCCTCCGCGCCGGGGATTTTTCTCAGCGTCGCCCGGGTGCTGCCTAGTCCAGCAGGAAGCCCTCGGCCAGGGGATCCTCCGGCTCCAGGGTGAAGCGCGCCTCGCCGTGGTAGTGCGCCTGGCCGGCGACCTCGACGGTGACCGCGCGGTAAGGACCGGCGCGGGTCTCCTCCACCGCCGTGCCGGTGAAGCGCGCGCCGGTCAGGCTCTCGAAACGGCGCGCCTGCCCGAGGCCGATCTCGCCGCGGGTCCACTGCAGGGCGAGCCGCGCGGAGACGCCGGAGCCGGTCGGGCTGCGGTCCACCTGGCGGCCGGCGAAGACGCAGGCATTGCGCGTCGGCGTCTCGTCGTCGTAGGCGTCACGCCCGTCGGTGAAGATGGTGCCGTAGAGGAAGGCCAGATCGGCGTCGTCGGGATGCGAAAGGCGGACCTGTGTCGCCACGGCGCGGGTGATCGCCTCGCCGGCATCGGCCAGCAGACGCGCCGGGCAGTTGTAGAGATCGAGCCCGATGCTGTCCGCTGCGAGGATGGCGTAGAAAGCGCCGCCATAGGCGATGTCGACCTGCAGCGGTCCCCACTCCACGGTGTCGACCACCAGTTCCCGCGCAAAGACGAAGGCGGGCACGGAGCGGAAGCTGACGGCGCCGCTCTTGCGCCCGGCCTGGGCGCTTTCCACCGCAACCCGGGCCCGCACCAGGCCGCAGGGCGTCTGGATGGCCACTTCGGTCTCCGGCTCCTTCACTTCCACCAGGCCCGAGTCCACCGCCCAGCGCCCCAGGGCCATGATGGCGTGGCCGCACATGGTGGAGTAGCCCTCGCCGTGCAGGAAGAGCACTGCCAGGTCGGCCTCCGGATCGTCCGGCTCCACCAGCACCGCCCCGTACATGTCGGCATGGCCGCGCGGCTCGTGCATCAGCAGGCGGCGGAAGGTGTCGTGGTTGGCCAGGGCATCGCGCCGCTTGTCGAGCAGCCGGCGTCCCTTCAGCTTGGGGTAGCCCGAGGTGACGATGCGCAGCGGCTCGCCGCCGGTGTGC
Organism: Kiloniellaceae bacterium; assembly: GCA_050290145.1. Classification (GTDB taxonomy): domain Bacteria; phylum Pseudomonadota; class Alphaproteobacteria; order Kiloniellales; family Kiloniellaceae; genus Pelagibius. The sequence continues at coordinate 21,230 of JBNKHC010000211.1, forward strand.
ATCTCAATGGTGCTGACCTCGAAGGCGCCGGCTAGAAAAGGCGTAGAGGCCATGCTTCTTCCTGCCCGACAGCAATAGGCTCGTCGTAGAAGCCGACCCGGCGGCTCTCCTCACCGACCAGCGGACGGGCGTGGCAGTCGACCTCCGCCAGGGTGCGGTAGCAGGGCCGCTCCGCATAGCTCAGGGTTGGAAAGGGCTCGGCCGTGCAGCCTGCCAGCAGCAGCGCCGCTCCAGCCGCCGCCGTCAGTACCAGATAACTCTTGGCCACCTTGCGTTCTCCTTCTGCAGGGGGTTCAAGAGAGCCCCCGATAGAATAGCGCAATCCAGGTGACGGGAGGCAAGCCCGGAAAGCACCGGGCCGGCGATCGGGGGGTCAAGAATGAGCGAGGCGCGCCGTGCTTCCTGCACGACGCGCCTCCTCCCCCCAGAATCGGCCTCCCCGGAGGGGAAGCCGCTGGTCAGATGGCCAGGTACTGGTGACGCAGGTCCTCGTCGTCCAGCACCGCCTGGGCGGTGCCGTCGAAGACCACCTGGCCCATGTCGAGGATGATCGCCCGGTCGGCCAGGTGCAGCGCCGCGATGGCGTTCTGCTCGACGATGATGGTCGTCAGGCCCAGGGACTTGATCTCTTCGACGATCTTCTCGATTTCCTGCACGATGACCGGCGCCAGGCCCTCGTAGGGCTCGTCCAGCAGCAGCAGCTTCACGTCGCGGGCCAGCGTCCGGGCCACCGCCAGCATCTGCTGCTCGCCGCCGGAAAGCGTCACGCCTTCCTGCTTGCGGCGTTCGGCCAGGCGCGGGAAATGCTCGAAGAGGCGCTCGATGGTCCAGCCGTGCGGCTTTTCGATCTGCGCCAGCTGCAGGTTCTCCTCGACCGTCAGGCCGGGGATGATGCGGCGGTCCTCCGGCACCAGCCCGACGCCGACGCGGGAAGCCTGGTAGGCCTGCATCTCGTGCAGCGGCTGATGGTCCAGCCAGACCTCGCCGTGGGTCAGGTGCGGCTCGGCCAGGCGCGCGATGGCGCGCAGGGTCGAGGTCTTGCCGGCACCGTTGCGGCCCAGCAGGGCGACGATCTCGCCCTCGTGGATGTTGAAGCTGACGTCCTGGACGATGTAGCTCTCGCCGTAGTAGGCCTTGAGGCCCCAGGCCGAGAAATAGGCCGGCTGCGACGCGGCGCGCGAGGCCAGGGCCGCCGATTGGAATTCGCTCTGAAGGCTCATAGGTGGGCCCCTCCCAGATAGGCGTCGCGCACGCGCTGATCGCCCTTGATCTCTTCCGGCGCGCCCTCGGCTATGATGGTGCCCTGGGCCATGACCGAGATCCGGTGCGCCAGCGAGAACACCACGTGCATGTCGTGCTCGATGACGATCTTGGTGATGCCGCGCTCGCCGATGCGCTTCAGCAGGTCGATGGTGTCGTTGGTGTCGCCGCGCGACATGCCGGCCGTCGGCTCGTCGAGCAGCAGCAGCTTGGGATCCTGCACCAGGCACATGGCCAGCTCCAGGCGCCGCTTGTCGCCGCGCGACAGGTAATCGGCCTTCATGTCCTTCTTGTCGATCAGGTTGACGTCTTCCAGAAGGTGCTCGGCCTTTTCGGTGATCTCCTTCTGGCCGTCGACCCGGTCCCAGCCGTTCAGCTTGAAGGCGCCGTCACGCGTCGCCAGGGTCGGGATCATGACGTTCTGCAGCAGGGTCAGGTCGCCGAAGATTTCCGGCGTCTGGAACACGCGGCAGACCCCGACCTGGTTGATCTCGTGCGGCGCCAGACCCAGCAGAGAGGAGCCGTTGAATTCGACACTGCCGGTGTCGGGCTCAAGGCGGCCGACGAAGCAGTTCAGCAGGGTCGACTTGCCGGCGCCGTTGGGCCCGATGATGGCGTGCACGCTGCCCTCTTCCACCGTCAGGTTGACGTCGTTGAGGGCGCGCAGGCCGGCGAAGCTCTTACGAACGCCTTTGACTTGAAGAATGCTCATCGCGGCCCCCTCACTCGGCGGAATGCGGCTGCTGGACCGCGGCCGGCGCGGTGTCGTCGGGTCGTCGGCGCACCAGGTCGACCAGTTTGCCCAGGCCCTCGATCACGCCGCCCGGCATGAAGATGACAATCAGCATGAAGACCGCACCGAGGGTCAGATGCCAACCCTCGCCGACGAAGAGGCTGAGCACGCTGGCGATCGGCTCGGCCAGCCAGTCGGGCAGGAAGTCGAAGGCGCTGACCAGCGCGGCCTCGTGGAACGACGAGAAGATGTTCTCGAAATACTTGATGATGGCCGCACCCAGCACCGGACCCAGCAGCGTGCCGGCACCGCCCAGGATGGTCATCAGCACGACCTCGCCCGAGGCGGTCCACTGCATGCGCTCGGCGCCCGCCAACGGGTCGGTCACCGCCATCAGCGAGCCGGCCAGGCCCGCGTACATGCCCGATATGACGAAGGCCGCCAGGGCATAGGGCCGCGTGTTGACGCCGATGTAGTTGAGGCGGTTCTGGTTCGACTTGATCGCCGAGAGCATCATACCGAAGGGCGAGCGCGCGATGCGCAGGGCGATGATGAAACCGACGATCAGCAGGACGGCGCAGAAATAGAACCCGGCATAGCCGTTCATCTCCATGCCGAAGAAATGGGTGACCGGCAGCCCGGCCTCCGGCACCACGCCCAGAGCGTGGTCGATAACTCGCGGGTCCTGCTGGCGGAGCTGCAGGCCGGTCTCGCCGTTGGTGATCGGCGTCAGCACGGAGTAGGCCAGGTTGTAGGACATCTGCGCGAAGGCCAGCGTCAGGATCGAGAAGTAGATGCCCGAGCGGCGCAGGCTGATGTAGCCGATCAGCGCCGCGAAGACGCCGGCCAGCAGGGTGCCGAAGATGACCGCCGGAACAACGTTCATGGTCAGCAGCTTGAAGGACCACACCGCCGTGTAGGAGCCGACGCCCAGGAAGGCGGCATGGCCGAACGACAGATAGCCGGTGAAGCCGAAGAGGATATTGAAGCCGATGGCGAAGAGCCCGAAGATCGCGAACTTCTGCATCAGGTCGGGATAGGCCGCGCCGATCGGCTGGAGCCAGACCGGCATGGTCAGCACCGCCAACGCGAAGAGGGCGCTCAGGATGATGTCCTGCCGTGCGTTCTGTGACTGCATGTCAGCTCTCCATCACACCCTTGCGGCCCATCAGGCCACGCGGGCGAACCAGCAGGATCACCACGGCCACCAGATAGATGATGATCTGGTCGATGCCAGGGAAAATCGCTTTGATTTCAGTCATTGAGGCGAAGGACTGCAGGATGCCCAGCAGGAAGCCGGCGGCGACCGCACCGGGCAGCGAGCCCATGCCGCCGACAACGACGACGACGAAGGACAGCACCAGGAAGTCCATGCCCATGTGGTAGTCCGGCGGCAGGATGGGCGTGTACATCACGCCCGCCAGCCCCGCCACCACCGCGGCAATGCCGAAGACGATGGTGAAGCGGCGCTCGATATTGATACCGAGCAGCCCGACCGTCTCGCGGTCCTGCATGCCCGCGCGCACCACCATGCCGAAGGTGGTGAACTGCAGGAAGGCGAAGACCAGGCCGATGACGATCAGCGAGAAGGCGAGATAGACCAGGCGCCACCAGGGATAGACCACGCCCTGGCCGAGACCGAAGAGCAGGCCGATGTCGGCGCTGCCGGCGACCACGTCCGGCGCCGGCTGCGGGATCGGGTTGGCGCCGAAGACCGCCTTGATGATTTCCTGCAGCACGATCGCCAGACCGAAGGTGACCAAGATCTGCTCGGCGTGGCTGCGCTTGTAGAAGAACCGGATCAGGCCGCGCTCCATGGCGAGGCCGATCAACAGCATGACCGGAATGGCGAGGATAATGGCCAGCGGCACCGAGTAGTCGATGATCGCCTTGCCGCTGTCACCCAGCCAGATCTCCAGGTAGGGCACTTCCTTGTAGGCGTCGAAGAAGGTGACGCTTTCGTCCTTGATCCGCTTGGACAACGTCAGGAGCTGCTGCAGGCTGACCGCGCAGAAGGCGCCCAACATGAAGAGCGCACCGTGAGCGAAATTGACCACGCCCAGGGTGCCGAAGATCAGTGTCAGTCCGAGTGCAATGAGGGCGTAAGCCCCACCTTTGTCGAGACCGTTCAGGATTTGCAGAAGGATTGCGTCCATAGCGAATCACCCATTTTCTTGCCCCCTCCCCGGCGGGCAGCTGCCGGAGAGGGAACAAGATACAGTGCATGCCGGCTGCCACGAGAGACAGCCGGCACACACAACTTTCAACGCTACTTAGACCTCGTAGGGGCCGAGTTCGCCGCCGAAGATCGACGCGTCGTACTCGACTTGGCTGCGCGGCACTTCCTGCACCACTTCCAGCAGGTCGAACTGGCTGGTCGGGTTCTGGTTGCCACGCACCACCAGCACGTCCTTGAAGCACTGGTGATCCTCGGCGCGGTACAGCGTCTTGCCGTTGCCCATGCCGTCGAACTCGAAGCCTTCCAGAGCCTTGATGACTTCCGGCGGGTAGAAGGTGCCGGCGGTCTCGCAGGCGTTGGCATAGAGCAGCGCCTGGACGTAGCAGGTGTGCGCCGCCTGCGACGGCGGGAAACCGTACTCCTGGCCGAAGGACTTCACGAAGGCCTGGGAGCCGGCGTCCTGCAGCGACCAGTTCCAGTTGGTCGAACCGAGGATGCCCTTGATGTTCTCGCCCGCGCCCTGCGCCATGAGGCGGGAGAACAGCGGAACCACGATCTCGAAGTTCTTGCCGTTCGCCTGCTTGTCGCGCAGACCGAACTGAACCGCCTGGGTCAGGGAGTTGACCATGTCCTTGCCGTAGTGGTTCAGGATCAGCACGTCGGCGCCGGAGTTCAGCACCGGCGTGATGTACTGCGAAAAGTCGCCGGCACCCAGCGGGGTCTTGACCGCCGCGACGGTCTCCCAGCCCAGGCCCTCGGTGGTGTTCTTGATCGACTCTTCCTGGGTCCAGCCCCAGGTGTAGTCGGCGGTAAGGTGATAGGCGCGGCGGTCGGAGCCCATCTCCTTCTGCAGCACCGGGCCGAGCGCGGCGCCCGACATGTAGGCGTTGAAGAAGTGACGGAAACCGTAGCGGCGCTTGTCCTTGCCGGTGGTGTCGTTGGAGTGCGTCAGGCCGCACATGAAGATGATGCCCATCTCCTGCGCCAGCGACTGCTGGGCGATGGCGACGCCGGAGGACGAGCCGCCGGAGTACATGATGACGCCGTCCTTCTCGATCATGCGGCGGGCCGAAGCGCGGGCCGCGTCGGACTTGGTCTGGGTGTCACCGGTCACGTAGGTGACCTTCTTGCCCAGGATGCCGTTCCCCTTCAGCGCCTTCGGCGTCATGGTGTTCAGCATGCCGCCGTCACCCTCGCCGTTGATGTGCTTCACCGCCAGCTGATAGGCGCGCAGCTCGTCCGCGCCCTCGTCGGCGTAGGCGCCGGTCTGCGGCACGTTGAAGCCGAAAGGCACGGTGGCGTTGTTGCCCGGATTGTTCCGGAAATCGGCGCCGAAAGCGTGACGCACGAAAACCGTCGGCGCCATCGCGGCACCGGTCAGCGCCGCGCCGCCCTTGAGCACCGTACGGCGGCTAAAGCCATTGGGAAATTTGACCATACTATATCCTCCCAGTTCTTCTTCTTAGGTGGCCCACCAGAGGTTTCCAGCGGGCGGAGCGCGGGGCTAACGCGCGGTTATTCCGTAAAGAGAATTACCCGAGTTTAGTCAATGCCACAATAAGTCATTGTTCTTCATGATATTTTCTGTAAAAATGATCCATAGGCAAAATCCGATCTTGTCAAAAGTTTACATTGCGGCGCACAAAAATTCGCGAATTGAGAGACTTAAGCCATGGCCACCCCCCTCATCGGGTTGAAAATCCGGGATCGCCGCAAGGAGATCGGCCTGACCCAGACCGAGCTGGCCGGACGTATCGGCATTTCGGTGTCCTACCTGAACCTCATCGAGCACAACAAACGCAGCATCGGCGGCCGCCTGCTGCAGCAGATCGCCGAGGAACTGGAGGTGGGACTGGATGTGCTGGACGGCGCCACCGAGCGCCGCCTGGTCAGCGACCTCAACGAAGTGCTGGCCGACCCGCTGTTCGACCGGCTGCGCCTCGACCCGGCCAGCGCCGGCGACCTGGTCGGCCGTCACCCCGGCTGGGCCCAGGCGCTGGTCATCCTGCACCGGGCCTTTCTCGACCGCTCCCAGGCCATGCACGCCCTCGCCGACCGCCTCAACCAGGACCCCTTCCTGGGCGATGCCATCCACCGCATCCTCACCAACGTCTCGGCGATCCGCTCGATCTCCGAGATTCTGACCTCGGTGGAGGACGTCGACGCCGAGCAGCAGCACCGCTTTCACACCATCCTCTCCGAGGAGAGCGCCCGCCTGTCGAGCGCCGCCCAGGGGCTTTCGACCTTCTTCGACAAGGCGCACACGGCGACCCGCTCGACCACTCCGGGCGAGGAGGTCGACGACTTCATCCTGGAGAACGGCAACCATTTCCCGGTGCTGGAGGAAGCCGCCGAGCGGCTGCGCCGGCGCCTCGGCGAGACCCCGCGCGTCGTGGAGGACCGCATGCTGGAAGCGCTAGCCGAGGATCACGGCCTGCGCATCAGCCGGGCGGCGCCGGAGGACGAGGCGCACTACGCCTCGCGCGCGCCGCTGCGCTACAGCCCCCACAGCAAGCGCCTGCTGCTGCTGGACAGCGCCGCGCCGGCCAGCCGCCGCTTCGCCGTGGCGCGTCTGCTGGCCCGACTCAGCTTCGCCGGCGAGGTCGAGGGCATCATCGCCGCCAGCGCCACGCTGACCACCCCGGCGGCGCGTGAGCGCGCTGCCATCGCGCTGCAGTCCTACTGCGCCGGCGCCGCCCTCATGCCCTACGACCGCTTCCTGGATGACGCCGTCAAGGCGCGCTACGACATCGACCTGCTGCGGCGTTCCTACGGCGCCAGCATCGAGCAGATCTGCCACCGCCTGGTGACCCTGCGCCGGCCCGGCAGCGAGGGCGTGCCCTTCGCCTTCCTGCGCTCCGATCCCGCCGGTTATGTGACCAAGCGCTTTCCCCTGCCCAACCTGCCGCTGCCACGCTATGGCGGCACCTGCCCGCTGTGGGCGGTCTACCAGGCCTTCCAGATGCCGGAGACGGTGGTCAGCCAGCTCGCCGAGTTCCCCAGCGGCGACCGCTTCCTCTTCGTCGCCCGGGCCGTGGCCAAGGGCGACGCCGCCTATGGCCAGCCGCGCCACCTGCTGTCGATCATGCTGGCCTGCGAGGCGCTCTACGCCGACCAGACGGTCTATGGCGACCGCCTCGACCTTTCGGCAACGGCGCCCGCCGACCGGGTGGGCGCCACCTGCCGCCTCTGCGCGCGCGACGATTGCCCGCAGCGCCAGGAGGAAGTGATTATCAAGTCCCAGCCCGCCGGCCGCGGCGGGTCCGGCCTGGCCGCCGAATAGGGGCGCCGCCGCAGCGGCAGGGACGAATGTTGCCCCCGCCGGCGGCGGCCTGTGCTACATCAAGGCCAAGGTCCGGAAGCGGGACGCAAGAATAATGGAGCGGTGCCGGAAAAGGCGCCGCCGTGTTTGGGGAAGTTGTGTCGATGCGCGTGATGATCGTCGAGGATGAGCCGAACATCGTCGAGTCCTTGAGCTTCGTATTCAGCCGCGAGGGCTGGCAGGTTGCCGCGGCCCTGGACGGGGAGACGGCCATCGAGTGCCTGCTCAGCGAGCCGCCGGACGTCCTGGTGCTGGATGTGATGCTGCCGCCGCACAGCGGCTTCGAGGTGCTGAAGCGGGTGCGCAGCGAGGCTTCCCTGAAGAACCTGCCGGTCCTGGTGCTCACCGCCAAGGGCCAGGAGCAGGACCGGCATACGGCGCTGCGCCTGGGCGCCGACGCCTTCGTCACCAAGCCCTTCTCCAACCGCGACATCGTGCAGCACGTGCGCGAGCTGGCCGGCGTCGATGGCTCCGCCGCCGAGCCACCGGGCAGCGGCGTCTAGGCCAACGGCCTAGAGCAGCTTCCACTCGCCGCTCGGCGTCTTGCAGCGGTCGAAGAGGTAGCGGAAGGAATTGGTGACATTCTTGATCTTGATGTCGTGCTGCAGGCGCCGGCAGGGCAGGCCCTTGTAGTCGAAGGTGCCGACCAGCTGCACCGCGCCGGTGTTGCCCGACTTGGGATTCGACCAGGTCTCCACCGTGCCCACGGTCACGGACTCATCGATGTAGAGCTTTCTCGCGGCGGCGACGAGCAGGTCGATGTCTTCCTGCGACAACTCGAAGCCGGCCCGGGTGAAGGGATTGAGCTGTGCCTGGACCGGTGCTCCCAGAGCTGCCAGCACAAGGGCGGCCGCGAGCCCCCCCACGATGAACTTCTTCACGCCCTGCACCCTCCGATATCCTCACGAATTAAACAGGTTGTCGCTACCGGGAGTTTACACCATGCGGCGCGCAAATCCACGGGGCTCCTGCCCGATCTTCGGAGGGACCGCCGCCACTTCGGGAGCGGTCGCGGCTAGCCTGTGCGTCAGCCCCGTGGGCCGGCGAAGAGCCAGATGATCAGGCCCAGCAGCGGCAGGATCAGGATCAGGACGATCCAGAAGACCTTGGCGCCGGTCGAAGCGCCGCTCTGCACGGTTTTCACGATGGCCCAGATGTCGGCCACCAGCAGCAGGAGGCCGAAAATTCCACCGACTTCAATGCCCATATTTCGTCTCTTTCCGGCTGGTCAAAGGTCGAAGATGACATGAGGGGCCCGCGCGGCAAATGCAATGGTTGAACCCAAAAGCGTTACATTAGCCCCCGAAAGCCCGGAATCCGCGGAACTTTAGACGCCCTAAGCCTTGAGCAGGCCGTCCAGCCGGCGGCGCGCATCCTCGGCCAGCGAAGCGGCGGCGGCCTTTTCGTCGTCGCGCAGAGGGGCGTCCTGGGCCGCCTCCGCCTGGCGCAGGACCTCCTCCTCCTGGCCCCGGCAATCCTCCAGCAGCGCGTCCCAGCCGTCCTCGGCCAGAGCCGCCTTGCCGCGCGCCAGAGCGGTTTGCAGCAGGCCGAGTTCCTCCGGCGGAGCTCCGGGGATGTCGTCTTCGGCGATCATACGCCTGCCAAAGAAATCGGCCTCGCGATTGCGCTGCTCGGCCAGGGTTTGCAGCTCCTTGGCGCGGGAGTCCTCGGGCATCGCCTCGGCCACCAGGGTGCAGTGACGCGCCGAGGCCCGGCAGGCCTCGACCAGGTCGTGCAGGGCGACAAGACGTTCGTCGCGCAGGATGCTCAAACTTCGCCTCCTCCCTCTGCGCCGGCCGCACGCGGCGGGGCGAAAACCTCGACGGCGCCGGGCAGCACCTCGAAGACCACCGGCGTCATGCCGTCCAGCTCGCCGTCGACGTTGACGGCGCGCGGGCGCCGGGTGCGCAGCTCGACCCGCCTCGCCTTCTTCACTTCCGCCTCAGGGGCACGGCGCAGCCAGCCGAAACGCAGGGCCGGCAAGACCCATAGCATGGCGAGCAGGCCGGCCGGCCGCAAGTAGTAGACCCGCAGCCAGCCGTCATCGATCTCCGCCGTCTCGTCGACGGTCATGCCGCCGCCGTAGTGGCGCCCGTTGCCGACGGCCACCTGCATGCAGCGGCAGTCGAGCGGTTCGCCGTCGATCACCAGTTCGGCGCGGAACGGCCGATGGCGGCGAAACGCCTGCCAGGCGCTGACAGGATAACTCAGCACGCCCAGACGCTCCTTGCGCTCGCCCTCGTGCTCGCGCGCCACCTCAGCGCTGAGGCCGACGCTGGCGACGTTGAAGAAAGGCCGCCCGTCGACGAGCCCCAGGTCGATGCGGCGCCTGTGCCCGGCCAGGATCACCTCTGCCGCCTGGACGGTATCGAAAGGAATGTCGAGAGTACGGGCGAGGTCGTTGGCGGTGCCCAGCGGCAAGATGCCAAAAGGCCGCTCCAGGGTCATGAGGGCCGGCGCCGCGGCACTCATGGTGCCGTCGCCCCCGGCGAGTATCACCGTGCTGTCGCCGCTGTCGCGGATCCGCCGGCGCAGGTCTTCGATGCTGTCGGGGGCTGCCACGGTGACCGAGAAGCCGGCGTCTTCCAGGCGCGCGACCGCCGGCTCCAGCTCGCTGCTGTCGCCGCCGCTGTGTCTGTTGGTCAGCACCAGGGCGGACCGCTCTGCCTCTGCCACGCCGCGCCCCACCGCTCTTCAGGCGCGGGCGGAGAAGAGCGCCTGCCCGGCCCAGGTATCGCCCGGCGCGGAAAGGGCTTGCGGTTGGGCCACGCCGTCAGGCCCGTACATCGACCACGATGCGGCCGCGCACCTGGCCCTTCAGGATGTCACCGCCCAGCGTCAGCAGGTCGGCCAGCTTGGCGTCGTTGATCATGCCGTCCAGCTTGTCCATGGGCAGCTCGTGCACCAACCGCGCCCAGGCTTCCCTGCGCTCCGGCGGGGGCGACAGCACGGAGTCGATGCCCAGCAGGTTCACCCCGCGCAGCAGGAAGGGGATCACCGTGGTCTCCAGCTTGTTGCCGCCGGCCAGGCCCACCGCCGCCACCGAGCCGCGGTAGGCGATCTGCGGCAGCACACAGGCCAGGGTCGCCCCGCCGACGGCGTCGATGCAGCCCTGCCAGCGCTCCCTGTCCAGGGGCCGGCCACTGGGCTCGGCAATCTCCTGCCGGTCGATGAGCGTCGCGGCGCCAAGATCCTTCAGGTAGGCGTGGGTCTCCGTCCGCCCGGTGGAGGCCGCCACATGGTAACCGAGCTTGGCCAGCACCGCGACGGCGACCGAGCCGACGCCGCCGGCGGCGCCGGTCACCAGCACCTCGCCCTTGTCCGGGGCCGCACCGTGGGCCTCCAGCGCCATGACCGCCAGCATGGCGGTGAAGCCGGCGGTGCCGATGGCCATGGCGCGCTTGGTCGTCAGCCCCTCGGGCAGCGGCACCAGCCAGTCGCCCTTCACGCGGGCCTTCTCGGCGTAGCCGCCCCAGTGCATTTCGCCGACCCGCCAGCCGGTGAGGATCACCTTGTCGCCGGGCTTGTAGTCGGGATGCGAACTCTCTTCGACGGTGCCCGCGAAGTCGACGCCGGGCACGTGCGGGTAGCTGCGCACCAGGCGGCCGAGGCCGTTCAGCACCATGCCGTCCTTGTAGTTCAGCGTCGAATACTCGACGGCGACGGTGACGTCGCCTTCGGGGAGCTGCGACTCCTCCAGCTCGGTGAGTCCGGCCGAAACCTTGCCGTCGCTTTCCTCCAGGAGGATCGCCTTGAACATTCTTTCTCTCCCTGTCCTCGGTTGTCGGCGTTACGCCGGGAGCCACTCCTGCAGGACCAGCTCCAAGGTGATGCAAATGGGGTTGGCGCCGCGCCGGAAGCGCCCGCCGTAGACCTGGGCCTTGCCGTCGGCGATGGTGCCGCGCAGCTCGGCCCGCGGCTTGCCGCCGGCATCGGGACGCACCTCGCCGGCCAGGGTCAGGATCTCGATGCCGGGGCCGGGCACCTGGATGGTCTTCTCGCCGGCCTCCAGCACCGCGTCGACCAGGCTGCCGACGGCCGAGCGCACCACGGCATGGCGGAGCCCGTGCTCGCCGCAGGCCGCCTCCACCGCGCTCACCAGGTCCTCGTTGGGGCGCAGGCGCACCACCGCGATGCGCCCGAGCTTGCCTTCCTCGAAAGTCGCCGCCTCGCTCATGTGGAAATTCCCCCCTTCGTGAGCTTCTGCGGCTGGAACAGCGGATAGTTCGTCTCGCTGTCGTAGGCGGCGGCGAAGGCCGCCTCGCGCAGCGGCGTCACCAGGGCCACAGCCCCGCCCGCGCCCAGCAGGCAGTCGCCCGGCGGCAGGTGGCCGCCGTGCAGCCGACCCTCGGCGTCGACCACCACCGCGTGGCAGTGCAGCAGGCTGTCGCCGTCGGGGCCGGGGCCCAGGATGCCGTTGGCGCCCAGCAGGGTCACCGGCCCTTCCAGCCAGGTCGGCGGCCCGTAGGTGGCGACCCTTTCGCCGCTGGGGTCCTCGGCGCCGGTCAGATAGGCCATGCGGGCGACCTCGGCGGTGACGACCTGCACGGCGGCGTGCGCCACATCCCGTTCGGCCAGCGCCGCCACCAGGCCGCGCAGCAGGTCCTGGCCGCCGGCCAGCGCCACGCGCAGGTCGGCGACCGGCGCCGCCCATTCCAGGAGCCGGCGCGGCTGCAGGGGATGCCCAGGCTGAACGAGCGTTCTCATTGCGCCGGCACCTCTCCCTCCAGGTCGCCACGCGCATAGAGATCCTTGCGGATCAGGTGTTTGGGCACCTTGCCGTAGCCGGACTTGGGCAGTTCGTCCCAGAAGAAGACCCGGCGCGGCTGCTTGTAGCGGGCGAGCTTGTCCTTCAGGAAGCCCAGCAGCTCTTCCGCGCCCGCGCTCTGTCCGGCTTCCAGCACGACGACGGCGACGCCGGTCTCGCCCCACTCGGGGTCCGGCACGCCCAGCACCGCCACCTCGGCGACGGCGGGATGGGTCAGGAGCACCTCCTCGGCCTCGCGCGGATAGACGTTGGAGCCGCCGGAGATGTACATGTCGGAGGCGCGTCCGGTGAGGTAGAGGAAGCCCTTGTCGTCCAGCTTGCCCAGGTCGCCGGTGTGGAACCAGCCATCCTTCAGGGCCTTGGCGTTGGCGTCCGGGTTGTTGTGGTAGCCGGCGAAGACGGCGGGCCCGCGCACGCAGATCTCGCCCTGCTCGCCGGCGGGCAGACGCTTGCCCTCGGCATCCTTTATGGCGAGCTCCATGCCGGTGCGGGCATAGCCGCAGGAGCCGAGCGGCATCTCGTCATCGTCCAGGCTGTGCGCCTCGCGCGGCAGCACGGTGATGTTCCCCGTCACCTCGCCCAGGCCGTAGTACTGCACGATGACCTTGCCGAGCTTCTGCAGCGCTTCCTTCTGGTCGGCGCGATACATGGGCGCGCCCGCGTAGATGACGTAGCGCAGCGAAGAATGGTCGACGCGGTCGACCGCCGGGTGGCGCACCATGCGGGTCAGGATGGTCGGCACAGTAAACATGTTGGTGATGCGGTGTTCCTCGACCAGCCGCCAGATCTCTTCCTCGTCGAGCTTCTCGCCGGCCAGCAGCACCGACTTGGCACCCCGTGCCACCTGCGAAAGGGCATGCGCGCCCGCGCCATGACTGAGCGGCGCCACCACCAGCGAGGCGTCGCCCCAGTGCGTGGTGCCGGGCATCAGGTCGGCCAGGTGGTTGTTGGTGACGAAGGTCAGCTGCCCGTGGGTCAGCACCGCCGCCTTGGGCCGTCCCGTGGTCCCCGAGGTATAGAAGAACCAGCAGGGATCGCCGTAGTCGACCTCGGCTTCCTGCACGGCGCCGCCGCTTTCCTCGGCCACCAGGGCTTCGTAGGACTCCTCGCCGTCGCGCGCGTCTCCTATGACGATGACATGCTGGAGCGCCCCGGAAGCCTCCCGCACCGCCGCGGCGTGCTGCCGGAAGCTGTCGTCGACGATCATCGCCCTGGCGCCGGAGGAGGAGCCGAGATAGGCGACCTCGGCCGGGGTCAGGCGGTAGTTGGTCGGCACCCAGATGCCACCCAGCTTGAAGGCCGCCCACATGCTCTCGAACATCTGGTTGGAGTTCTTGGCCTGCACCAGGATCGGATCGCCCTTGCCGAGGCCGCGGCGGCGCAAGGCCGCCACCAGGGCGTCGACGCGGGCGCTGGTCTCGGCCCAGGTCCAGGTCTTGTCACCCCAGACCAGCGACGTCGCGTCGGGCAGACGTCTTGCCGTATCGGACAGCAGCCGCCCCAGGTTCATGACCAGGGGATTCATTCCGTCGCCCATGGCACGCCCTCTTCCTGCAGGCTTACGAGCGCAGGGGTTCGAGGATCGAGACGTAGTTGGCGACGGCCGCGCCGCCCATGTTGAAGATGCCGCCCAGCTTGGCGTCCTTCACCTGGATGCCACCGGCCGTGCCGGTCAGTTGCATGGCGGAGAGAACGTGCATGGAAACGCCGGTGGCACCGACCGGATGGCCCTTGGCCTTGAGGCCGCCCGAGGGATTGACCGGCAGCTTGCCGTCCTTCTCGGTCCAGCCTTCGGCGATGGCGCGGGCGCCCTGGCCGCGCTTGGTCAGGCCCATGGCCTCGTACTCCAGCAGCTCGGCGATGGTGAAGCAGTCGTGGGTCTCCACGAAGCTCAGGTCGTCCAGCTTCACCGCGGCGGACTCCAGCGCCTGGCCCCAGGCCTGCTCGCAGCCTTCGAAGAGGGTGATGTCGCGCTTGCTCATCGGCAGGTAGTCGTTGACCTGCTCGGCGGCGCGGAAGGCCACCGCCTTCTTCAGGCTGAGGGCGCTTTCCACGTCGGCCAGCACCAGGGCCGCCGCGCCGTCGGAGACCAGCGAGCAGTCGGTGCGCTTCAGCGGCCCGGCGACCAGCGGATTCTTCTCCGAGACGTTGCGGCAGAAGTCGAAGCCCAGGTCCTTGCGCATCTGCGCCAGGGGGTTCTCGACGCCGTTCTTGTGGTTCTTGGCGGCGATGCCCGCCAGGGCGTCCGACTGGTCGCCATGCTTCTGGAAATACTTCTGGGCGATGAGCCCGAAGACCCCGGCGAAACCGCCCTCGATCTCGCCGTCCTCCTTCTGGTAGGAGGCCTTCAGCAGCACGTCGCCGATCTCCTTGCCGGAAATGGCGGTCATCTTCTCGACGCCGATGACCAGCACGAAGCGCGCCTTGCGCGCGGCGATGGACTTCAGCCCCTGATAGACGGCGGCCGAGCCGGAGGCGCAGGCGTTTTCCACGCGCGTGGCCGGCTTGAAACGGAAGTGATCGCTGAACTGCAGCGCCAGGGAAGACGGGAAAGCCTGGCGCGAGAAACCCTCGTTGAAGTTGCCGACAAAGATCTCGTCGACCTCCTCCGGGCCGATACCTGCATCCTCCAGCGCCTGCACGGCGACCTGGCCGATCAGGGACTCGATATCGTCGTTCTCGTGCTTGCCGAAAGGCGTGTGGCTCCAGCCGACAATACAGGCGGTCATCTCAATTCTCCCTATAGGCCCGCAGCCCGTTGTATTCTGCGGCGCAGCATAGCAAAGCGACCCCCGAGGGTACAGGCTTGCCGCGGGAAATCTCGGCGTCCGGCGGGCAGGAAATTCCGCCGCAATGCTGGTCCGCGGGGAATGAAAAGGGTAGGACTGCCGTCCAGAAACAGGAGCCAACCATTCAGAGGTAATTTTGAGGCACTTGCGGACCCTTCGGAACCACGCCGTCCTGGCCCTTGTCCTCGCCGTCTGGCCGCTCACGGTCTGCGCCCAGGATGGCGCGACGGACCCGAGCCCCCCGGATCCGACCACCCCGGACCAGACCGTCCCGGACAAGAGCGCGGCGAAGCGCGGTGCGGAAGCGGAGCGCGGCCCCGACCCCGCCTGGATCATCACCGGCCAGTTCAGCAACGACCTCTTCGGCGGCTCCGACCGCCATTTCACCCACGGCATGCGCCTCAGCGCCCTTTCGCCCGACGGGGTGGTGCCGGAATTCATCGAGAACGCGGGCAAGGCCCTGCCGATTTTTCCGGATGACGGCAATCTGCGCGTCACCTACAGCCTGGGCCAGGAGATGTTCACGCCGGAGCGCATCGAGATCCGCGAGCTGATCGAGGACGACCGGCCCTACGCCGGTTGGCTCTATGCCGGAATCGGCCTGGTCTCCGCGACCGAAGACCGGCTCGACAACCTGGAACTCAACCTCGGCATGATCGGCCCGGCCTCCCTGGCCGACAAGACGCAGACCGAGTACCACAAGCTGATCGGCGTGCAGGTGCCCGAAGGCTGGGACAACCAGCTCGAGAACGAGCCCGGCATCGTCCTCTACTACGAGCACAAGTGGCGCAACCTGTGGAAGGCCAAGGAAGGAGACGTGCCGCTGCTGCGCGACCTGCCGCTGCTCGACGAGTTGCAGTTCGACGTGACCCCGCACCTGGGCGGCGCGCTGGGCAACGTCTACACCTACGGCGCCGGCGGTCTGACGCTCAGGGTCGGCGACGACCTGCCCGCCGACTACGGCCCGCCGCGTATCCGCCCTGCCCTGCCCGGCTCGGACTACTTTCGTCCCGACGACTGGTTCGGCTGGTATCTCTTCGCCGGCGCGGAAGGCCGTGTGGTGCTGCGCAACATCTTCCTGGACGGCAACACCTTCCAGGACAGTCACAGCGTCGACAAATACCCGCTGGTCGCCGACCTGCAGGCCGGCGTTGCAGTCATGCTGGGCGAGCGCGTGCGCCTCGCCTATACCCACCTGTGGCGCACCAAGGAGTTCCGCGAGCAGGACGCCCCCGACCAGTTCGGCACCCTGAGCCTATCCGTGCGCTTTTGAGGCCGCCCGGGCGCCGCCTCGCGGCGCAGTGGCGGCCTCACCGAAGCGCGGCTCAGTTCGGGCGCGCGACGTAGTCGGCGTAGATCTCCGCCGCCGCGTAGGCTTTGGGCGTCGCGACGTGGCAGTAGCGGCCGAAGTTGTAGTACTCCAGCTTGCCCTTGGGCAGGTCCACCCGGCCGGCCACCGCCAGGGCGGGGAAGAGATAGGTCTGGTGGGCCGGCGCCGGCAGGGCCATGAGGCCGAGCTGCAGCTCCTCCACCGTCACCCGGCCGCCCTGCTTGACCGCCAGATTGAGGTCGGGGTCCTTCAGCAGGCCGGCCGCCAGCGCCGCCTCGGCGCTGCCGATCTCGACCTTGCGCCGCTCGAGCGGGCGCCGCCAGACGTGGAACACGCCGACGGTGCGGACACCGGCTTCGCTCTTCGGATCCGGCTCCAGGTCGATCTCCGTCTTGGCGCCCGGACCGATCACCGGCATGCCGTCGAGGGCGTAGTTCAGCTTCAGTGTCGCGTCGCCCGCGCCCTGCGACATGATCTCACCCTTCTCGGAGAGCTGGGCGACCTGGACCAGCTCGGCGCGCTCGCTCGTGACGTGGGCGAGGTCGAAGCCCGCTTCCTTGGCGACCTCGTGCGCATAGCCGGCCACGGCCCGCGCCGATTTCTTGCCGAGGGCGAAGACCTTGTCGCCGTTGCCGTCGCTTTCCTCGGCCAGGTCCGGCCATTCGCGCAGCTCGTTGGCATGGGCTTCGGAGGCGGCGAGGTTGCGCGACCACACCGCGCCGGAAGCCGGAAAGAACTCTACATCGCCCTCGCGCCCGGCCCAGACGCGGCTGGTCTCGGTCTCCAGCTCGCGCAGTTTGCCGAGGCCGAGGCGACCGGCCAGCCGCGCGATGCCTTCGCGGCGCTCCTCCAGCGGCGGCGCGGCCACGCGCACGGCGTCAACAGCGGCGGGAATCTCCGGCATCTTGGTCCGGAACTCGATCTGCTTGATGTCGATGGTCATTTTCGTGCTCTCCTCAGCAGGAGCCGCGGGCCGTCCAGAAGGTCCGGTTCTGACTCGGGTCGGACGGTTCGGATTTCGTGATTTTCTCGTTGTAGGTCGAGACGGTGGACCCGCCGGAGGTCTTGCCCTCCGCGCGCAGATAGGCCCACTGCACGTTCGAGCCTTCGACGAGCTGGTTCGCCTTCTTCCAGGCATCTCGGATGGTGTAATGCGGGAAGAAGGAAATCAGGTAGTGATAGGCCCCGCCGTAGGCCGCGAAGTACTGGCCGCGCGGGTCCTGTCCGCCGCCCGAGTAGGAGCTGTTGTGGAAGCCGCACATGTAGTGCAGCCGCTCGAAGGCCGGGATCCAGCGGCCGACGGAGTTCGACGAGGTGTGCTCCAGAAGAGCACAGGCATGCGTGGCGAAGACCTCGAGGTCGCCGATGCCGAAGTCCACGTTGTCCCCCGTGGAAACCGATCCGTCCGAGGTGGAGAAGCCGTTGGGATTCCCGTGCGAGGACATCATCAGGCAGTCGACCTTCTCGCTCTTCTCCTGATAGTTGGATGTAACGACGAAATCCTTTTCGAGGACGCCCGAGTCACCGTGGTCCTCGGTCCAGTCGAACCCGGATGCCAG
>JBNKHC010000212.1:0-12564 GCA_050290145.1 Kiloniellaceae bacterium
CGTCGCGGGTCTCGTAGCCCTCATCCTGCAGGATGCCGGTGATCAGCATTCGGATGTCGACTTCGTCGTCGACGATGAGGATTTCGTCACCCATGTCCCGCAGCTCTTTCCACAGCCGGTGCCTCGGCTTCGTCTTCCGACCGCCCGGCGCCGCTATCTACCACTTCTTCGCGCAAGGGGAAAATGAGGCTGACGATCGCGCCGCCTTCTTCCCGGTCCCGGAGGATGAGATTGCCGCCGTGATCCTCCATGATCTTCTTCACAATTGCGAGTCCGAGTCCAGTGCCGCGCTCGCGCGTGGTTACATAGGGCTCGGTCAGGCGGTTGCGGTCGGCCTTCGGCAGACCTTTGCCGTTATCGCAGATATCGATCACGCAGTGCCCGTCCTCGGTGTGGACCGACACTGCGATGGCGCCCGCCGGCGCCGCCTCGCCTTCCTGGCCATGCCGGCCTTCGATGGACTCGATGGCGTTCTTCAGCAGGTTGGTCAGGGCCTGGCCGACCTGGCTGCTGTCACAGGCCAGAAGGATCTCCTCAGGCGGCGGCGTGAAGTCGAAACGCACGTCCTGACGCGCCGTGCGCTGCAGGAACACGGCCTGCTCCACCAGCTTGCCGATGTCTTCCTTGCGCATATCGGGCGCCGGCATGCGCGCGAAGGCCGAGAATTCGTCGACCATGCGGCCGATGTCGCCGACATGGCGCACGATGGTGTCGGTGCAGACCTGGAAGGTGTCCGGGTCGTTGGTGATCTGGTCCACGTATTTGCGCTTCAGGCGCTCAGCCGCCAGCTGGATCGGGGTCAGCGGGTTCTTGATCTCGTGCGCGATGCGGCGGGCGATGTCGGACCAGGCCGCCTTGCGCTGCGCGGCCAGCAACTGGGTGATCTCGTCGAAGGTGACGACGAAGCCCATGACGGCGCCATGCTCCAGTTCGGCGGAAATACGCACCAGCAGCACCCGTTCCGAGCCGCTCGCGTCCGGGATCGAGAGCTGCTGCTCGGCGAGCTTGCGCGGGCGCCGGCGCGCGCGCGTCAGCAGCTCGTCCATCTCAGGCATGACCTCGGTCAGGGTGTGGCCGCGCATGGTCTGGAACCTCTTGCCGAGGAAATCGCAGGCCATGCGATTGGCCAGGTCGATGCGGCCGTGTTCGTCCAGGCCGATGACCCCTGCCGAAACGCCGCCCAGCACCGCCTCGATGAAGCGGTTGCGGTTGTCCAGTTCCTCGTTGGCCTCCAGGAGGGCATCCTGCTGGCGTTCCAGCTGGCCGGTCATCTTGTTGAAGGCGCGCGACAGGTTGCCGATCTCGTCGCGACGCGGCGGCCCCTGGACTCTGGCCTTGAGATCGCCCTTACCCACTCTTTCCGCGGTGGCGATCAGGCTGCCGATGGGCCCGGTAAGCTGGTTGGCGAAGGCCAGGCCGATCCATACCGCCACCAGCAGCAGCAGCAGGGCCACCACCAGGAAGATCAGCGCGAAGGTGATCTGCAGGCTGAAGCGGTTGCCCTCCAGGTCCTCGTAGCGCTGCACCGCCCAGCGGGTGCTCTCCATATGGCCGATGACCCGGGAATCGACCAGCCGGCCGACGTAGAGATAGGCGTCGGCTGAGAGGTCCAGGCGAACCAGGGCCCGCACCCGGTCCTCCTCTTCCGAGGTCATGATGGCCATGCCTTCGTTGCGGGCGCGCTCGAAGGCCCATTCCGGGATCTCCGGGTTGAAGGCCAAGAGGAAGCTGGAGGAGCGCGCCAGCATGCGCCCGGAGCTGTCGTAGACCGCGGCTTCGGTGAGGTAGCGCTGATTGGCCTGCCGGGTCATGACGTTGTTGAAGAGGGCCGGATTGTAGACCAGCGAGGGGCCGCCCCGGTTCAGCACCTGGGCAATGGCCAGGGCATCGGCGGCGATCGCCTGCTGGTGCTCGTCCAGATAGGCGGCGGCCACGGCGCGGGAGTTCTTGATGGCCGCGGAGACCCGCTCGCTGAACCAGAACTCCAGTCCCAGATCGAAAATGATGACCGAGAAGGCCGCGACCAGGATGGTCGGCGCCACGGCGACGACGGCGAACAAGGCGACCAGGCGGCCGTGCAGGCGCGAGCCGGCCCGTCCCTTCTTGCGTTCGATCCAGAGGATGGCCAGGCGCCGGGTGATCAGGGCGGCGAGGCCCAGGATGATGACCAGGTCGGCCAGCAGCAGCAGCAGGATGTGGCCGGTATCGGCGGCGCTAGAGAGGTTGCCGGTCATGGCGACGAAAGTCGCGGTGCCGCTCGTCAGCGCGCCGACCAAGAGGATCAGCGCGACGGTCCGCTCCGCCTTGATTCGCCGTAACCAGTCGAGAAGACGGCCGAAGAGCGGGCGCGCCGCCCCCTCGCTTGCGGGGCCCTCGCCCGGTCGGGTTTCGCCGCCCTCGCGGGCGGTGATCTCACCGGTCTGTTGTATATTTGCCACAGGCTATTTAAGGCCGCGAATCACCTGGATGTCCAGGTCCCGAATCTTTTTCCGCAAAGTATTTCGGTTGAGGCCCAGCAGCTTCGCCGCACGGATCTGGTTTCCCCTTGTGGCGGAAAGCGATAGCTCGATCAAGGGGCGCTCGACCTCGCGCAGGACCCGGTCGTAGAGACCGGAGGCCGGCAGCCCGTCATCGTGTGCGGCAAAATAGGCACGCAGATGTTGCTCGACCGCACCGCCCAGCGACTCGGCCGGTGGCGCGGCCGCGGCGCGCTCAGCCGCCTTGCCCTCGCTCAGCTCGCTTTCGATGACCCCGCGATCGATCGTCTCCTGGCTGTAGAGCACCGTCAGGCGGCGCACCAGGTTCTCCAGCTCGCGCACGTTGCCGGGCCAGTGATAGGTCTTCAGGGCCTCCATCGCCTCGGCATCGAGCGACTTGGCGGCCAGCCCCTCCTCCTGCGCCTCGGCGATGAAATGGCGCACCAGCTCAGGGATGTCTTCGCTGCGCTCGCGCAGTGGAGGCAGGCGGATGGGCACCACGCTGAGGCGGTAGTAGAGGTCCTCGCGGAACAGGCCCTGGCGCACCATCTGGCGCAGGTCGCGGTGGGTGGCGGCGATGATCCGCACGTCGGCGCGGATCGGGGTTCGCCCGCCGACCGTGGTGTATTCGCCCTCCTGCAACACGCGCAGCAGCCGGGTCTGGGCCTCCAGCGGCATGTCGCCGATCTCGTCCAGGAACAGCGTGCCCCCTGTGGCCTGCTCGAAGCGTCCCGAGGAGCGCACGGTGGCGCCGGTAAAGGCGCCCTTCTCGTGGCCGAAGAGTTCGCTTTCGATCAGTTCGCGCGGGATGGCGGCCATGTTCACCGCCACGAAGGTGCCGCGCCGGCGCTTGCCGTAGTCGTGCAGCGCGCGGGCAACCAGCTCCTTACCGGTGCCGGACTCGCCGTAGATCATCACCGTAAGGTCCGTCGGCATGAGGCGGGCCAGGACGCGGTAGATCTCCTGCATGGCCTGGGAACGGCCGATCAGCGGCAACTGTTCCTCGCCTTCCGCCGTCGACGGCCTGGCCTTGCCCTCGGCGTCGGCAGGCTCCGAAAGGGCGCGGTCGACCACCGAGATCAGCTCGCGCAGATCGAAGGGCTTGGGCAGATATTCGAAGGCGCCGCGTTCGGTCGCCTTGACCGCGGTCAGCAGAGTGTTCTGCGCCGACATCACCAGGATGCGCAGCGCCGGGCGCAGCTTCTTGATGCGCGGGATCAGGTCCAGGCCGTTCTCGTCGGGCATCACCACGTCGGTGATGACCAGGTCGCCCTCGCCTTCCTTCACCCACTGCCACAGGGTGGCGGCGTTGCCGGTGGTGCGGACCACATGGCCCTGCCGGCCCAGTGCCTGGGTCAGAACGGTACGGATCGCGCGATCATCATCGGCGACCAGGATGGTCGCGCCGCTCATGCCCCCGCCCCTTCTTTGACTTCGTCTTCCTTGTTGTCCTCATCCAGCCCGGCTTCGCGCGGCACCATGGGCAGCAGCAGCCGGAACAGGGTGCGGCGCGGCTGGCTCTCGAACTCGATCACGCCGCCATGGTCGTCGATGATCTTGGCGACCAGCGCCAGGCCCAGGCCGCTGCCCCCCGCCTTGGTGCTGACGAAGGGATCGAAGAGGTGCGGCTGGATGTCTTCGGGAATGCCCGGGCCGTTGTCCTGGATCATCACCTGCAGCGGCAGGTCGACGCGGCTGCCGCTGCCGGGAATGGCCAGGCGCACACCCTGCTGATAGCGGGTCGAGAGGGTGATCTCTCCGCCCTCTTTCGGCGCCGCCTCGGCGGCGTTCTTCACCAGGTTCAGGATCGCCTGGATCAACAGATCGCGGTTGCCGTAGACCGGCGGCAGCGAGGGGTCGTAGCTCTCGATGAACTTCACGTGGCGGGCAAAGCCGTTCTCCGCCAGGCGGCGCACCCGCTCCAGCACCACGTGGATGTTGACCGGCTCGCGCGCCAGGGGCTGCTTGTCGGAGAACATCTCCATGCGGTCCACCAGGGCGACGATGCGGTCGGCTTCCTCGCAGATCAGGCGGGTGAGCTGGTGATCGTCTGGATTGGCGTTCTGCTCCAGGAGCTGGGCGGCGCCGCGGATGCCGGACAGCGGGTTTTTCACCTCGTGGGCTAGCATGGCGGCCATGGCGGTCACCGAGCGGGCGGCATTGCGGTGGACCAGCTGGTGGTCGATCTTGCGGGCGATGGAGCGCTCGTGGATCGAGACCACGACGCTGCCCGGCCGGTCGGCCAGGTTCGCGGCGTCGATGGAGACGAAGTGCGAGCCGATCTTGGGCCCGGAAAGCGTGACGCCGTACTCGGAGACCGAATAGCCGCCGTCGCGCACCTGGTGGATCAGGCCGAAGGCGGGGCTGTCTTCCGGCAGGATCTCGTTCAGCGGGCGGCCCAGCAGCGTGGTGGTCGAAGAGGCGAAGAACTGCTCGGCCGCCTGGTTGACGAAGGACAGGCGGTCCGCGCCGTCGACCACGAAGAGCGGCACCGAAAGCGCCGCCAGGATCGAGCCGGGCTCCGGGGTGCCGCTGCGTGCCGGCTTGCGGGCGAAAATATCAGAAACCTTTGCCATACTATGCGGCTGCCATCTCCATTTCGGCCCCTGCCCGGGCCGTTCCATCCAGAACCGGCGCAAAGAGCGCACGGATCATTTCCTTGACCTGTTCCGGGCTATCCTCGCAGTTCATCCGGGCGCGGAACTCGGCGGCGCCGTCCAGCCCCTTGGCGTACCATCCCAGGTGCTTGCGCGCGATGCGCACGCCATGGCGGCGTCCGTAGTGCGAGAGCAGGTCCTCGTAGTGTTCCAGCATCACCTGCAGGCGGTGCGCCGGCGCCGGGTCAGGGCGGCGCGTGCCGTCGCGCAGGTAATCCATCACCTGGCGCAGGAACCAGGGCCGGCCATAGGCGCCGCGGCCGATCATCACGCCGTCGGCGCCGGAATGCTCCAGGGCCTCGGCCGCGTCCTCCACGCTCACGATGTCGCCGTTGACCACCACCGGCAGGGCCACCGCTTCCTTCACCTCGCGCACGAAGGCCCAATCCGCCTCGCCGGCGTACTTCTGGCAGCGGGTGCGGCCGTGCACGGTCAGCATCTTGACGCCGCAGTCCTCGGCGATGCGGGCGATCCGCGGCGCGTTGCGGTTCTCCAGGTTCCAGCCGGTGCGCATCTTCACGGTGACCGGCAGGTCCACAGCCGCGACCACCGCAGCCATGATGCGGCCCGCCAGCACCTCGTCCTGCATGATGGCCGAGCCGCAGGCCTTATTGGTGACCTTCTTGGCCGGGCAGCCGAAGTTGATGTCGATGACGGCGGCGCCGCGCTCGGCGTTGAGCTTCGCCGCTTCGGCCATGACCTCCGGGTCGCTGCCGGCGAGCTGCACCGAAAGCGGGTATTCCGCCGCGCAGTCGTCGGACATCTTGCGGGACTCCTTCACGGACTCCTGCATCTGCCGGACCATGGCGTTGCTGGCGATCATCTCCGACACCACCAGTCCGGCGCCGAACTGCCGCACCAGGCGGCGGAACGGCTGGTCGGTGACGCCGGACATCGGCGCCAGGATGACCGGTGCCTCCAGTTCCAGCTTGCCAATGGCGATGCTCATCAAATTCCTCATTCAACCCAGGGTGCGACCACAACGCCTCTTTCGTGGGCAGCCGTGCCGCGCACGTTGAAGGTCTGCTGGTCTATCGGTGCCCAACCCCTTTTCGGCGGGCCGATTGATGCACAAAAAATAGGCGTTGTCACGAAAGATTAGCCGAACGCGTGCATAGCCGGCCGGAGCTGCTCGAAAAACGGGCAATTATAGCCCGCGCCCCTACAGCCGGTTGAGCAAGTCCCCGTCACAGCCCGCAAAGGCGGTATTTTGAAGAGTCCGGCGGCGGCTCAGGCCAGCAGAATATCGGTGACGAACTTGACCCCCAGGTAGGCCAGGGTCAGCAGCAGATAGCCGACCAGGACGATCCGGGCCGCGCGGCGGCCACGCAGGCCGCTGCGGTAGTGCAGCAGCAGCAGCCCGCCGATGACCAGGAAGGCGAGAACGGACAACAGGGTCTTGTGGTTGAAGGCAAACAACTCGCCGGAACTCACGTAGAGCTCGGAGATGCCCGTCGCGATGCCGAGACCCAGGATGGCCTCGCCGGCGGCCAGCAGGCGCACCTCCAGGCGTTCCGCGTCGGCCACCGAAGGCAGCATGCGGGTAAAGGCGTTGGGCGCGCGGCGCTTCAGCGCGCGCTCCTGCACGAAGACGGCGGAACTGGCCACGGCGGCCAGGGTGCAGAGCGCATAGGTGGTCACCGAAACGGCGATATGGGCGATCAGCCAGCCGTTCGGGCGCACCGTCAGGGGTTCCGGGCCGGTCAGCAGCCCGAAGGCCGTGGCCAGGGCGCCCAGGATCAGCAGGTAGGGCAGCAGCAGCGGGGCCAGGCGCGCCGCCTCCCGGCTGAGAATGACCAGCAGGCCGAAGAGGCCCAGGGCCGTCGCCACGGCGAGCCAGAGGGCCGCCGGCAGGCTCGTTTGCCATTGCGCCCCCAGGTAGACGATGCTGAGCGCCGAGGTCCCGGCGAGCGCGGCCCCCAGCAGCAGCCAGAAGACCGCGTCGGCGCGCGCCGCGTGGCGCACGAAGGGCAGCAGCGTCGCGGGCAGCAGCGAGGCCAGGGCGGAGAGCGACAAAACCATGCTATTCATGAGCCCCTATATATCACCTCTTGGCCGCGCCACCAGAGGACACTAGGGTCGGCGCAACGAGAACACAGGAAGACTCGCGGAGTTCCGTAATTTGACGAGCCCATCTGGGAAGACGGCTGAGGCGCTGATCGTCGCCGCCGGCCGTGGCCAGCGGTTTGGCGGCAGCCTGCCGAAGCAATACGCGACCCTGGCCGGAGTACCGCTGCTGCGCCACACCCTGCAGGCCTTCGCCGCCCATCCGGCGATCGGCCGGGTCCGGGCGGTGATCCACCCCGATGACCGCGACCTCTACGACGCCGCGGCCGAAGGGCTGGCCCTGGCCGAGCCGGTGGCCGGCGGCGCCAGCCGCCAGGAATCCGTGCTGCGCGGCCTGGAGAGCCTGGCCGAAAGCGCTCCGGCGCGGGTGCTGATCCACGACGGCGCCCGCCCCTTCGTCTCCGCTTCGGTGATCGACCGGGTGCTGGCCGCCCTGGACAAGGCCCCCGGCGCCATCGCGGCCCTGCCGGTGGTCGATACCTTGAAGCGGGGCCAGGCCGGGCACATCGCGGGCACCCAGGACCGCACGGGCCTGTGGGGCGCGCAGACGCCGCAGGGCTTCCGTTACGCGGAGATCCTGGCGGCGCACCGCGCGGCGGCCGGCGAGGAACTGACGGACGATGCCGCGGTGGCCGAGCGCGCCGGCATGGAAGTGGCATTGGTGGAAGGCAGCCGGGAGAATATCAAGGTGACATCCCAGGACGACCTGCGCACGGCCGAACACTGGCTGCGCGGCGCGCAAGCGGAGACCCGAGTCGGCCAGGGCTTCGACGTGCACGCCTTCGGGCCGGGCGATCACGTGACCCTCTGCGGCGTCCGCATCGATCACGACGCCGGCCTGGTCGGCCATTCCGACGCCGACGTCGGCCTGCATGCCCTGACCGACGCCATCCTGGGCGCGCTCGGCGCCGGCGACATCGGCAGCCACTTCCCGCCCAGCGACCCGCAGTGGAAGGGCGCCGATTCCGGCAAGTTCATCCGCCACGCCCGCGACCTGGTCGCCGCGCGCGGCGGACGCATCCTGCACCTCGACGTAACGCTGATCTGCGAGCGGCCCAAGGTCGGCCCGCACCGCGCGGCCATGGTGGCGCGGGTGGCCGAGCTGCTGGACCTGCCGGGCGAGCGGGTCAGCGTGAAGGCGACCACCACCGAGAAGCTGGGCTTCACCGGCCGCGGCGAGGGCATCGCCGCCCAGGCCGCCGCGACCCTCGCCCTGCCGCCTTCGGACTGAGGAGCGACGTCGCGACCGATGAGCGCCCCCTCCCCCTGGCTGCCCTCTTCGCTGCTTGCCACCTGGTTCGGCGCCGGCCTGCTGCCCTGGGCGCCGGGCACCTGGGGGTCTCTGGCGGCGCTACCCTGCGGCGTGGCGCTGTTCTGGCTCTCCGGGCCGCTCGGGCTGCTGCTGGCCACGGTCGCGGTCTTCGGGGTCGGGCTCTGGGCGGCGCACAGCTACGAGCAGGTGGCGGCCATCAAGGATCCGGGGGCCATCGTCATCGACGAGGTGGCGGGCCAGTGGCTGGCGCTCATTCCGGCCGGGCTCAACCCCGTAGGCGTGGTGCTGGCCTTCCTCCTGTTCCGCGCCTTCGACGTGGCCAAGCCCTGGCCCGTCGGCTGGGCCGACCGCCACCTGAAGGGCGCCTTCGGTATCATGGCCGACGACATCATCGCCGGCCTCTATGCCGCCGCCCTGGTCTACGCCCTGCTTTGGTTTTGGGAGAAGTTCTAGTGTTTGACGATCTCTTGCTGCAGGAGGCGGAGAAGGTTCTCGCGCTCTACCGCAAAGCCGGCAAGAAGCTGGCCACGGCAGAGTCCTGCACCGGCGGGCTGATCGCCGGCTGCCTGACGGAGATCGCCGGATCTTCCGACGTCGTCGACCGCGGCTTCGTCACCTACTCCAATGCCGCCAAGGTGGAAATGCTCGGCGTCTCCGCGTCTCTCCTGGAACATCCGGGCCCGGGTGCGGTCAGCGCCGAGGTGGCCGTCGCCATGGCCACGGGCGCGCTGCAGGCCTCCCAGGCCGACGTCACCGTTTCCGCCACCGGTATCGCCGGGCCCGGCGGCGCCACCGAGGGCAAGCCGGTCGGCCTGGTCTATCTCGGCTGGGCCTCGCGCGGCGGCCCGGCGCAGGCCCTGCACCACGTCTTCCCCGGCGACCGCGCGGCGGTGCGCCTGGCCACGGTGCGCGAGGCCCTCAGGCTCTTTACGGAGGTTTTGGACTGAGAATGCTGCCCCCGCGCCTGCCTGCCCTGCCGCCCTCGCCGGTGCGCCTGCGCGACGTCATCCTGCTGGCCCTGCTGGTGGTGGTCAGCGTCTTCGCCCTTCCCCTCCTCCTGACGATCTTCCGCCCGCAGACCGACTTCACCGCCTTGCCGGTGACCGTCGGCCTGCTGGTCAGCCAGTCGGTGCTGATGCTGTTCTTCACCTGGCTGGTGGTCCTGCGGCCCCACCGTCTGGGCCTGGCCGATATCGGCCTGCGCCCGACCTATAACGGCTGGTACCGCATCGCTGTGGCCCTCGGCCTGCTTTGCATGCCGCTGATTTCCGGCATCAACCTGGGGGTTCAGGAGCTGATGGGCGAGGTCGTGGAGAACCCGCAGATGCAGGCCCTGGCGCCGGAGGGCTTCAGCTGGACCAGCCTGCTGCTCATGCTGGCCCTGGTCGGCGTGCTGGTGCCCTTCATCGAGGAAGTGATCTTCCGCGGGGTGCTGCTGGGCTGGCTGCTGAAGCGCCTGCGCTTCGTCTACGCAGCGCCGATCTCGGCGGTGATCTTCAGCGTGGCGCACGGCCTGCCGCACCTGATCCCGGCCCTGGCGATCATGGGCCTGATCCTCGCCACCGTGGCCTGGCGCAGCGGCTCGCTCTGGCCCTCGGTGGTGGTGCACGGCGTCTTCAACAGCACCATGACCATCTCGCTCTACGCCGGTTTGGCCCTTGGCGAAGGTTTCTAGATTCTCTCACCGTTCCCAAACCGCCAATCGTTGTTCAGCCGATCAGCGCGCCTAGTTCGCAGCGTCGCATTCCGCCTGCGCGACGTCAGCTCGCCGGCTTGACATCGCAGACATAGGCCGTCGCTGGTTCGTCGCCACGGTTGTAGAACCAGTGAACTGTGTTCTCGTTTTCCACGATGATTTCGTCGCCGTCGGCCGAATAGACGGTTTCTCCGTTCTCGGTCCCCTCGGTCCATGCGCCGCTCACAACCTTGACCAAGCCCGGCACGGAGCCGGCGCTGTGCTTGGCGATCTGGCCTCCGGGCTCGATGGTGATCGCACGCAGGAGAAGAATGTGGTTCTCCAGCCCAAGCTGCGCCTTCATCGACTCGGCGGAAACAATTCCCAACGTCTCTACCTTCAGGCCCTTGTGCTCTGTTGGGGCCGCCATCTGGGCACTGCCGCTCGGCATGAAACTTCCGATAGCCATGCCCACGACTGCGGAGAGCATGACCGCTGTGCCCACCGCAAGCCTGCCTTTCGTCCCTCGACGTTTTTCCACAACACTCTCCTCTCTAGAATTCAGTTTCACGAGGAGGCTAAAACCTGTTCTACTGACCGCTCAAACGAGTAAAATTCACTGAGAGATGAATCTTATTCACGGTCGATGAAGCGCAACCTTCCTCCCTTCGCATCGCTTCGGGCTTTCGAAGCTGCCGCGCGCCACGAAAGCTTCAAGTCCGCGGCCAAGGAACTGCACCTGACGCAGTCGGCCATCAGTCATCAGATCAAGGCCCTGGAGAGCCATCTGGGCGTCAGCCTGTTCGAGCGTCTGAGCGGTGGCGTCGCCCTGACAGCGAAGGGTGCGACCTATTTTCGCCACGTCTGTGTCGCCCTCGACCAGATATCCGATTCCACGCTGCGCGCCTGCGGCGAAGCCGTCGAAGGCCCCTTGTTCGTCGGCGCGACGCCCGCTTTCACGAGCCGCTGGCTCCTGCCGCGCCTGGAGGATTTCCGTAGGGACTGTCCCGGCATCGATTTGGAGATCCTTCCCAACGACGCACCGCTGCACTTCCCAAAGGACGGAACGGACATTCTGATCCAGTACGGCTGCGAGCCGACCGCGGGTTACGAGGCCGAGCCCTTTCTGACGACGACACGCTTTCCCGTCTGCAGCGCCGGGTTGATAGAGCGCGAAGGAGCGCCGGCCAACCCTGCGGAGCTGGCCGACAAGACCCTCTTGCGCGACGAGTACGGGGACAGCTGGGACGCATGGTTCGTAGCGGCGGGCGGCGCGCCAAAGCCGATCGAGGGCCCCTGCATGGCCCATTGCGAGTTGACCCTGCGGGCGGCCAAGGAGGGCCTGGGGGTGGCGCTTGCCTATGGGGCGCTGATCGAGAAGGAGCTCAGGTCCGGTGAACTCCTGCGCCTCTTCGATGTCGAGACGCCGCGCAAGGTCATCTATTCGCTGATGTACCCGACGTCGCATGCCAACCGCCCCCGCGTCGCCGCGTTTCGCAACTGGATCTTCGAACAGGTGCCGCCCCGCGATTCCTGAAGAGGCTGGCCGGCTGCCGGAGAGCTTGCACAAAGGCAGCGATGCCGGCTCCATCAACCGGTGCTCAAGTTTGACCGCGCTCGACCGCTGGCCTGCGCGAAGATGCGGTGAATAACCCGGACGGCGGCGGTGGGAAGCCCATAAGGAGGAAAATCGCGGTGAATACCGCTGCTGCCAGCAATCGCCTGGTCCAGTGCCGTGGCCGCGGCGTTATCGGATACTCGACAAGCAGGGCGATGGCGTCGGCAGCCTGATCGGTCGGGACCCGCAGCGCGATGCCCCCGAAAGCATGGGTCTTGGTCCAGTCCAGCGAGGCAAAGTACCAGGTATCGGGAAAGACCTTGATCCCGGCGGCGCCGAGCAGCGCCATGGCCTGGGCCGCTTCAGCCTGGCCATAGGCCCAGCCGACCGTCGCGAAATCGGAGTTCTTCACATCACCCGCCGCAGTTTGCCGTCCGCTGTTGCGAGGATAGCACAACCAGTCGGCGATTTTGCCGAAGGAATGCTAGGAGTTTGCGGAACTCGATGAGGGCGTCGCGTCGGGCAGGCCGTAGAGGGCGCGGGCGCGGGTCTCGAAGGCGGCGACCATGCGGCGCACGGCCTCGTGGAACAGGCCCTCGATGACCTTCTGCAGCAGCTTGGAACGGAATTCGAAGTCGACGTAGAAGTCGATCTCGCAGCCCTCCGGATGGTCTATGAAGATCCAGTGGTTCTCCAGGTACCTGAAAGGCCCCTCGGCGTAGGTGACGTCGATGCGCTGCTCGGCGGCGTTGGGCACCACGCGGCTGGTGAAGCGCTCGCGGAACATTTTGAAGCCGATGATCAGGTCGGCGACGATCAGTCTTTCCTGGCGCGTCTTGATGCGCGCGCCCAGGCAC
>JBNKHC010000213.1:0-3395 GCA_050290145.1 Kiloniellaceae bacterium
AGGTCGAGCGCCTGGATGCCGTTGGTGCCCTCGTAGATCGGCAGGATGCGGGCGTCGCGGAAGTACTGGGCGGCGCCGGTCTCCTCGATGAAGCCCATGCCGCCGTGCACCTGGACGCCCAGGGAGGCGACCTCGCAGCCCATGTCGGTGCACCAGGCCTTGGTGAGCGGGATCAGCAGGTCGAGGCGCGCCTGGGCCGCGGCGCGCTCGGCGTCATTGGGTTCGCGCTTGGCGCGGTCCAGGGCGGCGGCGGCGAGATAGGCCAGGGCGCGCGCCGCCTCGGTGCGTGCCTTCATGGTCGCCAGCATGCGGCGCACGTCGGGATGGCGGATAATCTTCACCGACTCTTTGTTTTCTGGGCTGGCGTCGATGGCCTTGCTCTGCACGCGCTCGAAGGCATAGGCGCGGGCCTGCTGGTAGGCGCGCTCGGCGATCGCTACGCCCTGCAGGCCGACGGCGAGGCGCGCATTGTTCATCATGGTGAACATGCAGGCCATGCCCTGGTTCTCTTCGCCGACCAGGTAGCCGACGGCGCCGCCCGAGTCGCCATAGGACATGACGGCGGTGGGCGAGGCGTTGATGCCCAGCTTGTGTTCCAGCGAGACGCAGCGCAGGTCGTTGTGTGGACCCAGGGTGCCGTCCTCATTGACCACGTACTTGGGCACCAGGAACAGGCTGATGCCCTTGGTGCCCTCCGGCGCGTCGGGCAGGCGGGCCAGGACCATGTGCACGATATTATCGGCGCAGTCGTGCTCGCCCCAGGTGATGAAGATCTTCTGGCCGGTGATGAGGTAGTGGTCGCCGTTGGGCACCGCCCGGCTCTTCAGCGCGCCGACGTCGGAGCCGGCTTGCGGCTCGGTCAGGTTCATGGTCCCGGTCCACTCGCCGGAGATCATCTTGGCCAGGTAGTCGGTCTTCTGCCGGTCGCTGCCGTGGGCCTGCAGCAGCTCCACCGCGCCGGCGGTCAACAGCGGGCAGAGCCCGAAGGAGAGGTTGGCGGCCTGCCACATCTCCTGCACTGCGGTGGCGAGGCACCAGGGCAGGCCCTGGCCGCCGAAATCCGGGTCGAAGGGCAGGGCGTTCCAGCCGCCGTCGACGAACTGGCGGTAGGCGTCCTGGAAGCCGTCGGGGGTGCGCACCACGCCGTTCTCGTAGACCGAGCCCTCGCGGTCGCCCGGGTGGTTCAGCGGCGCGATGACCTCGCCGGCCAGCTTGCCGGCTTCCTCCAGGATGGCGTTGACCAGGTCGGGCGTGGCCTCCTCGTAGCCCGGCAGCCCGGCGATCCCGGGCAGGCCCGCGATGGCGTCCAGCACGAAGCGCATCTCGTGGATCGGCGCCGCATAGGTCATGTCGTCTCGTCTCCCGGACCGGTCCCTGCTGGTCTTCCCGACAGGAAGATGGAACAGCCGCCGCCGGAAGGCAATGCGGGTGTCGGTACGGTTTGCATCCCGACAGGCCACGCCTCGGCAATCGCGAAGGTAGCAGGGCCAGTTTATTCTCACCACGCAATTGAGCAAAGTGATATAATCAAACTTCGTAGTTCCAAGGCCGTCGGCAAGGGTGGTGCGCCATGGACGCGGGTCGGGATGGTTACAATCAACAGGTCGAAGTCCGCTTCTCGGGGGTCGGGGCCGGACCGGCGCCGAAGGAGCGGCAGGGGGTTTCCGGCGCGCTGAGGAAAGGTCTCGCGGCTTTGCCGGCGTTCCTTGCGTCGCTGCGCAAGGCCATCATCGATCTTGCCGTCGCCGGCGTCGTCGTCGCCGCCGCGATCCTCTTCACCAACGTCCTGACCGACGACGCTGTGGTCTTCGAAGCACCGTCGGTGCCGCAGGCTGTGCAGGACCGCGGCATCACCCCGGCCTTGCTTACCCAGATGGTGAAGGCGCGAGTCCGGCAGATCCATGAAATCGCCTCGCATCCCGAGACCGTGGCCCAGCCGGTTGCGCCGCCGCGGGAGGAGGTCGCCAAGACAGTTCGGACCCTGGAAGACGTCATCAACGCGATTTTCGCCGAGCACGGCGAAATGGACGCCACCGCGACCAGCAGTGATCCGGATACCGCAGAGGCCAATCGCATCCTTGAGGAGGTGCTCGGCAGCGGGCAATCGCCAGCGCCGCGAGGCGGCATGGGGCAGGCCGGGATGGATAATGACCCCGATTCTCTCGTGGCCCGCATGAACCAGCTTACGGTGCTCGTTGCCGAGGAGTTGCAGCAGGCCGTGGAACTCAACAAGCCCGCCGAAGTGAGCAGCCCCGTTGAGCAGCCTCTCGTTGTCGCGACTGCCGGCTTGCAGTTTTCCCTAATGAGTCTTGCCCGCACGCTCCGTCCCATTTTCAGAACGGAAACGGACCGTCGTCTCACGATGACCGTGGTCTGCAAGGCCGAGGATTGCCGGGGTGATTCGCTTTCTCTCTTCATCGCCACCCAGGCCGACAAGGCGATGGCGGTGGACGCTGTCGATCTCAGCGCATCCCGGCTTGACCACGCTGTTGACGCCGCCGCGCGCCGCCTCTTGGACGCCTTCGATCCGCTGACCCTGGCGACCTTATACTACCGGGAGGACAATCTGGACGAAGCCGAGCGGCTGGGCGAGCGTATCGCGCAGGAGAACGGCGACCGCTCGGTCTGGGCGGCCAACATGCTGGGCCTTGTCGCCCTGCGCAGAGATCGGCTGGAAGAGGCCGGGCACTACTTCGAGACTGCGCTGGAGATCGATCCGAACTATGTCCCCACACAGATCAATGCCGGTATCGTTCACTTCCGCAGAGGTCAGTTCAAGGCGGCGGAAGCTTCCTACCGACGTGCTCTCGACTTGGGCGCCGACAAGGCGGTTGCCTACAACAACCTGGGCAACGTGCTGGCGCGTCAGTGTGATTGGGAAGCCGCGGCAGAGGCCTGGGTAAGGGCGCTTGCCGCCGATCCGCGCTCCCCATCAGCGGGTCGCGGGCTGGTATTGGTGAGGAGTTTTCCGAAAGTGAGAAACCTTCACCTTGCGGCCCTTTCAAAGGCTTTGGTCGCTGGTAAACGGCCAGCCGGCGGGACGGACCTGCGGGCAAAGCCCGTTACGCTGGCGGATGTTATGGCCTACTCCGAGTTCTGTGAAGGCATGGCGGCCAAGCCTGAACCGAAGTAAGGCCTGCCGGCGGGACTCCCCTATGTGCCGTGGCTCGGGCGGGCCCACGGCGGTGAAAAGACTCTTCCCTACAGATCTTTTCCCGTGGTCTGTGCATAGGCCGGTGCGGGCGTCGCCTCTTGGACAGCTTCCGGCGGAGCGGGAGGTTTCCTTGGGACCGCGGAGGCGATAGCATGCCGGCCTCTCCGCCCGGGCCGAGGGTTCGCGCGGCGGAACGGAAGAACAAGAGGGCCCGGCCATGCTCAAGGACTATTTCACCACT
>JBNKHC010000214.1:0-3398 GCA_050290145.1 Kiloniellaceae bacterium
CGCCGCCGAAGGCGACGTTGGTGACCTGAGAGACCGGCATTTCGATCACCCGGTCGACCCGCCCCGAGGGCGTGAAGCGGGTGATGCGCCAGCCGCCCCAGTGGGCGACCCAGAGGCAGCCCTCGGCATCGCAGGTCATCCCGTCGGGATAGCCGTCCCCTTCCGGGATGGTCATGAAGACCCGCTTGTTCTTCAGCTTGCCGCCCTTGGCGATGTCGAAGGCGTAGATCGTCCCTTCGAAGGTGTCGGTGTGATAGAGCGTCTTGCCGTCGGGGCTGAGCGCCGGGCCGTTGGTCACCACATAGCCCTTGTCGACGCGATGCCAGTCGAGGTCCGGGTCGAGGCGGTAGAGGCTGCCGTGAGCCTCGCGCTCGTTGTCGTCCATGGTGCCGGCCCAGATGCGCCCTTCGGCGTCGGCTTTGGCGTCGTTGAAGCGGTTGTCCGGATAGTCGGGCTCGGGCTGGCCGATGACCTCCGGCGTCATGGTGCCCGGCGTCAGGAAGACGAAGCCGCGGTCCTTGAAACCGGCCACCAGGCCCTCACCGTTGGCGCGTTCGATCACCCAGCCGATGGGCTCCGGCATGACCCAGGAGGTCCTGTCGCCGTCTTCCGGGCGATAGCGGTGCAGCGCGGGCGCCTTGATGTCGACCCAATAGAGTGATGCCTCGCGCGGCGACCACAGCGGCCCCTCACCCAGGGTCGCTCCCGCCTGCCAAAGGCACCGCACGTCCGACATCCGCGTTCTCCCTACGCCGTTTTTCTCGGAGGCGCAGAGTAAGGGTTTTGCGCTGATATCAAAACCACCAATTGCCGCGCTATTTTACCGCAGGAAGCCGGGTTATTGCAGGTAGCGCAGCTTGTAGTAGCGGTCAAAACCCGCCGCATCGCCGCGGTCAACCTTCAGATACTGCAGCACGTCGGCGGCGGCGCGCACGCCGCTGATGTAGGCGCCGTGCACCGCCAGGGGCTGATATTTGGGATCGTAGGCCGAGGCGACCGCCTCACCGGCCCAGAACAGCGGCAGCGTCTCGCGCGGATCCTTCAGGGCTTCGCGCGCCTCCTTGGCCAGCATCCTGCCCTGGCGCCGCGGCGCGAAGGCCAGGTAGGAGTTGCCGCCCTTGGCGAAGGGATCCTTCGACCAGTCCTGGCGCAGGAAATTCGGCCTGAACTTCCCGCCGCGATCGGTGAAGCCGGCCAGAACGGCTTTCTGGGTCCAGCGCCGCCCGCGCCCGTAGATCTTGCCCAGCTCCGCGAAGACATGGGCCACGACCTCCGCATCGCTCATGTCGGCGATCTGGTCGTGGTCCTGGTTCATCAGCAGCCCCGTCAGCACGTGCGGGCCGAGGTGTTCCTTGGGGAAGGACGAGAAGAAGGTCCGCGCCTTGCCGCGGGGATTGCTCAGCACCGTCATGTGGCCGGCGGACTCGCCGCCGTCGTCGATCCACACCCGCTCCTTGAACTCCAGGCTGAACTTCGTGATCGCGCCCATGCGCACCAGGCCCAGGGCCTCGCGCTTGCGGTCGGTGAGCAGCGGCCCGAGGATGGCGTCGCCCTCGCCGCTGTCGGGATTGAGCATCCCGGCGGAGAAGGTGCAGATGGCGCTGCGCCCAGTGAAGGTCTGGCCGCCCTGCGTGGTGACGACGATCCTGTCGACGGTCGGGCGCTCGATCTTCACCACCTTCTTGGCGGTCGAGCCGGCCCGGCTCTTCTCCAGCCGGCCGCCGGCCTTCTTGAACTCCTCGGCGATCTTCGACGGCAAGCTGTCGAAACCGCAGAGGCCGAAGGGCTTCACGCCGTCGTGCTCCATGCGCAGTTCCTTGCGCTCCATAAGCTGGTCGACGATGGCGTCAGTCTTCAACCCGGCAATGGAGATCTCGTGCAAGGGGCCCGGCGTGTGGGCCGACAGCGTGTAGCGCAGCAAGGCCAGGCCGCGCGCCGAAAGATCGTTCTTGCGGGCATAGCGCTCGATGAAGGTCTCCGCCGTCATGTCGGCGCTGACCTCGGGGTCGAACTCCTGAATTTTCTGCAGGGCATCGGGCAAGGCCCAGAACTCCGGCTGGACGATCACCTCCGCCAGCATCTTGGTCCGCTGCCAGGGGCTGAAATACATGCGGTTGCGGGGGATCTTCAGGATTCCCATGCCGCATTTGTGCAGCGGCGAGGCGGAAAAGCCGTGCTTGCGCACCTCGCGCCAGAATTCCAGGTAGCGGTCCTGCTCGGCGATGTGGATGTATTCCGCCCCGCCTTCGACGGGAACCGGCTTGCCGCTCTTCTTCACGAAGTCGCGGATCGACCTCATGCGCCCGCCGATGCGGTCCGACCCTTCCAGCAGCAGTACCTTCAAGCCGGCCTGCTGCAGGTCGCGGGCGGCGGTGACGCCGCTGATCCCGGCGCCCAGCACGATGCAGTCGAAGAGAGTATCCAGTCCTGGTGTCGGCATCTTGCAGTCCCCTTCCCAGGGGCCGCGAAACGCCGAAGGGGCGGCCCCCGATTATCTCGGGTTGGATCGGGCCTACCTGCGGCAAACGCCCTGCGCCTGACTTGGCGGGCGGAGGAAACACCGCGACAGAACCCCCTGTGCGTCGCAGAATGATCCCAGGCTGCGCGGCGGCGGATTGCCACGCCCGGACTGTGACCATTGCGGGACGAGTCATAGCAGGCTTTGCCCCCTTTGGCCCCGGCAACCCGGCGCTACCTCTAAAGGGGGAGCGCGCCGCCCGCGCCACCACGCGCAATGGTCGGTGGCACAGACGGCGGCAATCCCCATAAGATGGACCGGGGAGGCAACGGCAGGCCGACACCTCCGGCAGAAGGAGACGAAACACAGCATGTCCGACGGCACGGAGGAACCGCCACCTCTTCCCGGTGAGCCTGTGACGATCAGCGACGGCCTCGCCGAACTGAAAGTGACGCCGCAGGGAGGCTGCATCCTGGCCTTCCGCTGGCTGAACGCCGGCGCGACGGTCGACTGGCTGCGCCCGGCACCGCCGGAAGCCGCGCCGGCGCCGACCGACACCGCCTGCTTTCCGCTGGTGCCCTATTCCAACCGCATTCGCGACGCCCGCTTTTCCTTCGAGGGGCGGGACTACCGGCTGGCGCGCAACTTCGGGGGTTCCCCGCACAGCATCCACGGCCACGGATGGAAGCTGCCGTGGCAAATAACCGGGCGGAGCGAAAGCGGCCTCGCCCTGGCCTACACGCACGACGAAGCGGACTGGCCTTCGGCCTATCGCGCCGAGCAGCACTTCGCACTCCGGGACGGTGCCCTGAGCGTCGAGATCTCGGTTGCCAACACCGGCGCGCGCGCCATGCCAGCGGGCCTGGGCCTGCATCCCTACTTCCAGCGCAGCCCGCAGTGCCGCCTGTCCGCCGCCTGGGAGGGCATGTGGAAGACCGAC
>JBNKHC010000215.1:0-7151 GCA_050290145.1 Kiloniellaceae bacterium
GGGCGCCGCTCGTGGCGAAGAGAAACAGGGACTTAGGAGGGACATCCACCATGGCCATCTTGATCCGGGGCGGCACGGTCGTCACCGCCGACCATTCGTATCGGGCCGACGTGCTGACGCAGGACGACAAGATCGTGGCCATCGGGGAGTCCCTGGAAGCCCCCGGCGACGCCGAGGTGATCGACGCCGGCGGCGCCTTCGTGCTGCCCGGCGGCATCGACCCGCACACCCATATGGAACTGCCCTTCATGGGCACCGTGGCCTCGGAGGATTTCTACTCCGGTACCACCGCGGGCATGGTCGGCGGCACCACCATGATCATCGACTTCGTGATCCCCAGCCCCCAGCAGGACGTGATGGAGGCCTACCACACCTGGCGCGGCTGGGCGGAGAAGGCCGCCGGCGACTATTCCTTCCACGTCGCCATCACCTGGTGGGACGAGACCGTGAAGGAAGCCATGAAGACCCTCACGACCGAACACGGCGTGAACTCCTTCAAGCACTTCATGGCCTACAAGGGCGCCATCATGGCCGACGACGAGGTGCTGGTGAACTCCTTCAGCCGCGCGCGCGAGCTGGGCGCCATCTGCACCGTCCACGCCGAGAACGGCGAGCTGGTCTTCCACCTGCAGAACGAGATCCTGAAGCTCGGCATCACCGGGCCGGAGGGCCACCCCTTGTCGCGCCCGCCGGAGGTCGAGGGCGAGGCCGCCAACCGCGCCATCCGCGTGGCCCAGGTCCTCGACGTGCCGCTCTACATCGTTCACAACTCCTGCATGGAATCCCTCCAGGCCATCACCCGGGCCCGCAACGAGGGCCAGCGGGTCTACGGCGAGGTCCTGGCCGGCCACCTGCTGGTCAACGACGAGGTCTACCGCAACGAGGACTGGGACTACGCCGCCGCCCACGTCATGAGCCCGCCCTTCCGCTCCAAGGAGCACCAGGAGGCGCTGTGGCGCGGGCTGCAGGCCGGCATGCTGCAGACCACGGCCACCGACCACTGCTGCTTCTGCGCCCCGCAGAAGCGCATGGGCCACAACAACTTCACGCAGATCCCCAACGGCACCGGCGGGGTCGAGGACCGCATGCACGTCCTCTGGCACCACGGCGTCAACTCGGGGCGTCTGACGATGAACGAGTTCGTCGCGATCACCTCCACCAACGCGGCCAAGATCTTCAACATCTATCCGCGCAAGGGTTCGATCTCCGTCGGCGCCGATGCCGACATCGCGATCTGGGATCCGGAGAAGGAACGCACGATCTCCAAGGACACGCACCATCAGAACGTGGACTTCAATATCTTCGAGGGAATGACCGTCAAGGGCATCAACACCGTTACGATCAGCCAGGGCAAGGTGGTCTACCAGGACGGCGACATCCGCACCGAACGCGGCGCCGGACGCTACGTCGACCGTCCGACCTTCGCGCCCTATTACCAGGCCGTGAACCGCCAGCGCGAAGCCAAGAAGCCGGTGGCGGTGGACCGCATGTAGGGCCGATCGTATGTGAGGCAGACAACTCCAATAAACATGGGAGACAGGGGGCATGACGTTTCTGAAAGAAAGAAGCGGTTCTACCGCGCGTGAGATCACGACGGGACGGCGCAGGGCTTTGAAGGTCCTGGGCCTGGCCGTGGCGGCCGCCGCGGCGCTGGGACTGGCCGGACAGCCGGCGGAGGCCCAGGAGAAGATCAAGGTTGCGGGCATCTACACTGTGCCGATCCAGCAGAAGTGGGTCGGCACCCTGCACCGCGCGCTGGCCGCCGCCGAGAAGCGCGGCGAGATCGAGTACAATTTTTCCGAAAAGGTGCCGAACACCGACTATGTCCGCGTGATGCGCGAGTATGCGGAGGGCGGCGTCGATCTGATCGTCGGCGAGGCCTTCGGCATCAGCCGCGAGGCGCGCAAGGTGGCCGACGACTACCCAAAGATCGCCTTCCTGATGGGCGATCCGGGCGTCGAGCACGGCAGCAACTTCTCGGTCTTCGACAACTGGATCCACGAGCCCTGCTACCTGATGGGCGTGGTGGCCGGCACCATGACCAAGACCAACAGGATCGGCATGGTCGGCGGCTTCCCCATCGGCGAGGTTAACCGCCTGTTCCACGCCTTCATGGCGGGCGCCAAGTCGGTCAATCCCGACGTGGAGTTCAAGGTCTCCTTCATCGGCTCCTGGTACGACCCGCCGAAGGCCAAGGAATTCGCCTTTGCCCAGGTGGAATCCGGCGTCGACGTGCTCTACGCCGAGCGCGCCGGTGTGGTCGACGCGGCCCGGGAGAAGGGCATCATCGCCTTCGGCAACGTCAACGATATGAACAAGCTGGAGAACGGCACCGACGTGGTCGTCGCCTCCGCCCTGTGGCACATGGAGCCGGCCATCAACTACGCCATCGAGCAGGTGAAGGCGGGCACCTTCAAGGCCGAGAACTATAAGGAATGGACGATGATGAAGGCCGGTGGCGCCTCCCTCTCGCCCTTCTACGAGTTCGAGGGCAAGGTCCCGGCGGAAACCAAGGCCAAGATCGACGCCCTGGCGGCCAAGATCAAGGCCGGCGACATGGTGGTCGAAATCAACGACGAGGAGCCCAAGTCGACCTTCTAGGCGAGGGTCCGGAGGCAGGCAGATCAAAAACGGGGCGGCGGCGAGAAATCGTCACCGCCCCGTGCCGCTTGCGCTATGATCGGGCGGCATACGCCCCGGATCCCCGGGGCCAGGGGGAACTGGCAATGCCAGAGGTCGACGACACCGCGCCGCAGGGCGCCGGCGCCCAGCCGGTATTGCGTCTCAGCGGC
Source organism: Kiloniellaceae bacterium (assembly GCA_050290145.1). Lineage (GTDB taxonomy): Bacteria > Pseudomonadota > Alphaproteobacteria > Kiloniellales > Kiloniellaceae > Pelagibius. Next base: position 2,793 of record JBNKHC010000215.1, read on the forward strand.
ATCACCAAGCGCTTTGGCGGGCTGACCGCCAACGACGCCATTTCGCTGGAGCTGCAGCCCGGCGAGATCCTGGCGCTGCTGGGCGAGAACGGCGCCGGCAAGACCACCCTGATGTCCATCCTCTTCGGCCATTACGTCGCCGACGAAGGCCATATCGAAGCCTTCGGCAGGCGCCTGCCCGCGGGCTCGCCCAAGGCCGCCATCGCCGCCGGCATCGGCATGGTCCACCAGCACTTCACCCTGGGCGAAAACCTGACCGTGCTGGACAACATCGTGCTGGGCACCGAGCCTCTCTTCGCGCCGCGCCAGAACACCGGGAAGGCGCGCCGCCGCATCGCCGAGCTGGCCGAGCACTTCGGCCTCAGCGTCGACCCCAGGCGCCTGGTGCGCGACCTCTCGGTGGGCGAGCGCCAGAGGGTGGAGATTCTGAAGGCGCTCTACCGCGGCGCCCGCATCCTCATCCTCGACGAGCCGACCGCCGTGCTGACCCCGCAGGAGGTTGAGACCCTCTTCGCCACCTTGAAGACCATGGTGGCCGAGGGGCTCTCCATCATCTTCATCTCCCACAAGCTGAACGAGGTCATGGCCGTGGCCGACCGGGTGGCGGTGCTGCGCCTGGGCAAGCTGGTGGCCGATTTCCCCATCACCGAGACCAGCAAGGAGGCCCTGGCCGAGGCCATGGTGGGTCACGCCATCGAAATGCCGGAGCGCAAGCCGCAGCCCCTGGGGCCCGTGGTGCTGCAGATGGCCGGCGTGACGCTGCACAACGACCAGGGCAAGGCGCTGCTGGACGAACTGCACCTGCTGCTCTGCGGGCGCGAGATCCTGGGCATCGCCGGGGTCTCGGGCAACGGCCAGGGGGCGCTGGCGGCCCTCATCTCCGGCCTCGCCCTGCCCGACGAAGGCGCCTTCGAGATTCTTGGCCAGCCGGTCAAGGAGACCTCGCCGCTGGCCATGCAGCACATCGGGGTCGGACGCATTCCCGAGGACCGCCATGCCACCGGCGTAATCGGCGACCTGAGCGTCGAGGAGAACCTGATCCTGGAGGCCGCCGGCAGCCGGCGCTTCTGCAATCTGGGCTTCCTGAAAGGCGGCGTCATCCGGCGCAACGCCAAGGACAAGATAGAGCGCTTCGACATCCGCGGCGCCGATCCCACCACCACCACCCGGGCGCTGTCCGGCGGCAACATGCAGAAGGTTATCCTGGCCCGCGTGCTTAGCGAGCAGCCCAAGGTGATCCTGGCCAACCAGCCGACCCGCGGCCTGGACGTCGGCGCCGCCGCCAAGGTGCAGGAACTGCTGTTCGAGGCCCGCGCCGAGGGCGCCGGGATCATCCTGATCTCAGAGGACCTGGAGGAACTGCTGCAGGTCTCCGACCGTATCGCCGTGCTCTACCAGGGCCGCCTCTCCACGCCGGTGGCGGTGGAGGAAGCCGACCTCAAGACCCTGGGCCTGCTGATGTCCGGCCACGGCGAGTTCGAGCGCCGGAAAGGAGCGCGCGGCTATGCGGCTTGAGCCCCGGGCCCATGTGCCCTTCTGGCTGAACATCACCGCGCCGCTGGGTGCCATCGTTCTGGCCTTCGCCTTCTGCGCCCTGCTGATCCTCTGGGCCGGGGCGCCGATCGTTCCCGCCTACACGGCCCTGGTGAAGGGCGCCTTCGGCTCGACCTTCGCCCTCACCGAAACCCTGACCCGCGCGTCGCCGCTCATCTTCACCGGCCTGGCCGCCGCCGTGGCCTTCCGCGCCAAGCTGTGGAACATCGGCGGCGAGGGCCAGCTCTATGCCGGCGCCCTGGCCGCCACTTACTTCGGCACCGGCCTCGTCACCCTGCCGCCCTTCCTGATGATCCCCTTCCTCTTCCTGGTGGGAGCCGTCGCCGGCGGCCTGCTGCTGCTGCTCCCGGTGATCCTGAAGCTGAAGCTGCGGGTCGACGAGGTGGTGACCACCCTGCTGCTGAACTTCGTGGTGCTGCTCTTCGCCAACTACCTGCTGTTCGGTCCCTGGAAGGACCCCCTGGCAATGGGCTGGCCCCAGGCCGCACCGATCATCGACGAAGGCGTCCTCAGCCCCCTGGTGCCGCGTATGCGCCTGCACCAGGGTTTCATCTGGGCCATCGCCTTCGCGATCTTCGCCTGGGCCTTCATCCGCTTCACCAAGTGGGGCTTCCAGATCCGCGCCGTCGGCTACAACCCCGAAGCGGCGGCCTTCGCCGGCATGCCGATCGGCGCCACGGTGCTGCGCACCGCCCTGCTGTCCGGCGGACTTGCCGGCATGGCCGGGGTCTGCGAGTTGGCGGGCCTCAAGGGCTACCTCACCCTCGATATCTCGCCGGGCTTCGGTTACACCGGCATTGCCGTGGCCATGCTGGCGGGCCTGCATCCCCTGGGAGTCATCGCCTCGGCCATCTTCATCGCCGCCATCTACAACGGCGCCGACGCCATGAGCCGGGCCATGTCGATCTCCAACTACCTGGCCGACGTGCTGACCGCCACGGCCCTGCTGCTGGTGCTGGCGAGCGTGCTTTTCGTGCGCTTCCGGCCGCGCCTGCGTTGAGGGAGTCGCAGTAGATGGAACTGCTCGACATCTTCATCACGCTGGGCTTCTGGGGGGCGTTGGTGCGCATGGCGACGCCGCTCATCTTCGGCACCCTGGGCGAGCTGATCTGCGAGCGCGCGGGCGTGCTCAACCTCGGCATCGAGGGCATCATGACCATGGGCGCCATGGTCGCCTGGATGTGGGTCTACCAGGGCGGCGACCTCTGGACCGCGGTGCTGGTGGCCGCCGCCTGCGGCGCGCTCTTTGGCCTGCTGCATTCGATCTTCAGCGTCTACCTGGGCTTGTCGCAGCACGTCACCGGCATCGGCGTCACCCTGCTGGCCGCCTCACTCAGCTACTTCGTCTTCCGCATGCTGCTGCCCGAGGCCACCACGCCGCCGAAGATCGAGCCCTTCAAACCTTTCGCCATCCCGGGCCTCTCGGATATCCCCTACCTGGGAGAGGTGCTGTTCACCCAGAGCCCGCTCACCTACCTGGCCTTCGTCCTGGTGCCCATCGTCGGTTACGGCCTCTACCGCACGCCGCTAGGCCTTGCCGTGCGCATGGTGGGCGAGAACCCCATGGCGGTGGAGGCCCAAGGCATCGACGTGCACCGCCTGCGCACCTGCGCCGTCATGCTGGGCAGCGCCTTCATGGCCGTGGGCGGAGCCTTCCTCACCATCTCGGTCTTCGACGCCTTCTACATCGGCATGATCAACGGGCGCGGCTGGATCTGCATCGCCCTGGTGATCTTCGCCTCCTGGCGCCCCGGCAAGGCCCTGGCCGGCGCCCTGCTCTTCGCCGCCTTCGAGGCGCTGCAGATCCGCGTGCAGCAGGCCTCCTCCGCGGTCATCCCCTACCAGTTCTTCCTCATGATGCCCTACGTCCTCTCGATCCTCGCCATGATCGTGATGTCGCGGCGCGCGGCCTATCCCAAGGCCCTGCTGGTGCCTTTCCGCAAAGGAGAGAGGTAGACCGATGCTCGATCTCATCGTCCGCAACGCCACCCTGCCCTCCGGCGAGACCGGCCAGGACATCGCGGTCCAGGACGGCCGCATCGCCGAAGTGCGCCCGAAGATCGAGGCCGAGGCGGCGGAGACTATCGACGCCGGCGGGCACCTTGTTTCCCCACCCTTCGTCGACAGCCACTTCCACATGGACGCGACCCTCAGCCTCGGCCTGCCGCGCCTGAACCAGAGCGGCACCCTGCTGGAGGGCATCGCGCTGTGGGGCGAGCTGAAGCCTGAGCTGACCGTGGAGGCCATCAAGCAGCGCGCCCTCGCCCTCTGCCGCTGGTCGATCGCCCGCGGCACGCTGGCCATCCGCAGCCATGTCGATATCTGCGACGACCGCCTGCTGGCCGTCGACGCGCTGCTGGACGTGCGCGAGGAAGTGAAGGATTGGATCGACCTGCAGCTCGTCGCCTTCCCCCAAGACGGCTACCTGCGCTACGGCAAGTCGCCGGCAAACCTGAAGCGCGCGCTCGACAAGGGCGTCGACGTGGTGGGCGGCATCCCGCACTTCGAGCGCACCATGTCCGACGGCGCCTTTTCGGTGCGCCTGCTCTGCGAGATCGCCGCCGAGCGCGGCCTCAAGGTCGACATGCACTGCGACGAGTCCGACGACCCGCTGTCGCGCCACATCGAGACCCTGACCTTCGAGACGCAGCGCCTGGGGCTGCAGGGCCGCGTCACCGGCTCCCACCTCACCTCCATGCATTCCATGGACAACTACTACGTCACCAAGCTGATGGCGCTGATGAAGGAGGCGGAGGTCCACGCCGTCGCCAACCCGCTCATCAACATCACCCTGCAGGGCCGCCA
>JBNKHC010000216.1:0-10353 GCA_050290145.1 Kiloniellaceae bacterium
GAAGGCGGAGCGATGGAAAGGTCGGCGCGGGTCGAGCGCTTGGATGCCGCGTGGCAGATCCCGGGCTTCGGCGGGATTCCGGTGGCGGGCAAAGTGCTGCACCGCCTCTTCGCCCTGCCGGAAAGCCTGGGCGTCGCCATCATCGTCGTCGGCCTGTTTTGCCTGACCGTTCTCGCCATCGCCCTCATCTACGGCGCCCCGCTGTCCTACCCGCGCGAGCGGATCAGCCTGGCGCTGGGCTACAGCGCCGTGCTGCCGGTCATCGCCGCCGTGGTGCTCTATGTCTCCCTGCGTCTGCTCCGCGCGCTGGTCCTGCGCCGCGGCGACGGGTTGGGCCAGGTCTTCCAGATGGTCGCCACCGACCTGACTCTCATGGGGCTCTTCCTGCTGGCAACCTATTTCCACTTCAGCCTCAAGACCTGGATACAGCTCGTCAACCCGAACCTCTACGATGCCAGCTACATGGCGGTGGACCGGGCTTTCTATCCGCTGATCGAGCTGTTCAACTGGATCCGCAGCACCTTCTTCACGATCGTGCCCAATACCGACGCCTGGTACCAGGGCGCCTTCCTGCTGATGTTCATCAGCGGCTTCTGCAGCCTGGCGGTCACGCGCAATCCCGTCTATTCGCGGTTCTGCGTCGGGGTGCTGCTGACCATCTGCCTGGGCGCCCTTTCCTACCTCATCGCTCCGGCCCTGGGTCCCTTCCTCTACGAGCAGGGTCTCAACGCCAAGGCCACGGAAGCCCAGGCCGGCATGCTGTGGGCCCATCAGCAGGTGATGCGCGACGGCATGTCCTGGATCGCCGAGGCGGGCCCCGATTACTTTACCGGCGGCCTGGCCGCGATGCCGTCGCTGCACATGACCCATGCCCTGGTGATGTCCTGGTTCATGATCCAGGCGCGCTCCATGCTGATCCCCTTCTTCCTGCTGATCTGCTTCTGGGTGATGATCGAGTCGGTGGTGTCGCGCTGGCACTACCTGATCGACCTGCCGGCCGGCGCGCTGCTGGCGGTGCTGATCATCTGGCTGACCAACCGCCTGTGCGCGCTTTCAGATAGAACGACTTAATCCTTCATTAGAGCTTTCCTCCCAAGATTGCCGCTCTCGCCGCGGAAATCCTCGGAGTTTTGTCCGTGTATTCTGAAAGCCACCTCAGGCCCGGACAGCTGCTGTCCCTGCTGGCGATCATCGCCTTCTGGTGCCTGATCCAGGTCGGCATCGCCACCTTCCGCGGGGCGCCGCTGGTCGAAGGCGACTTTCTGGATCCCGACAGCTATATGCGCATGGTCCGCGTGGCCGAGCTGATGCAGCACGGTCAGTGGTTCGACGGCATGATCGCGCGCGCCAACGCGCCCTACGGCGATGTCCTGCACTGGACCCGGCCCTTCGACGTGCTCATCCTGCTGCTGGCACTGCCCGCCGGCCTCGTCATGGGAAGCGAGCAGGCGCTCTATGTCGCCGGCCTTGCGGTGGCGCCGCTGCTGCACCTGGCCAGCGCCTTGCTGCTCATCTGGGCCCTGCGCCCGGTGATCCGCCCGGCCCTGTGGTTCCTGCCGGCCCTGGCTCTGCTGCTGCAGCCGGGCGCCCTCGCCTACTCGATCCTCGGCCGCGCCGATCATCACAGCCTGCTGCTGCTCGTCTTCGTGGTGATCGCCGGCTTCATGCTCCGCGCCCTGCGCAACCCGCTGGATGCCCGCCCGGCCTTTCTCGCCGGCGTGGCCAGCGGCTTCGGCGTCTGGCTGTCGGTGGAGCTGCTGATGGCCATCGCGCTGTGCCAGGTCGTCCTGGGCCTGGGCTGGCTCTTCGGCGAGCGCGAGCGGGCGGCGCAGAGCAAGTGGTACGCCCTGGCCCTGAGCGGCGTCCTGCTGGTCGCGCTCTTCGCCGAACATCCCATCAAAGATCTGCTGGACCCCGCCTACGACCGGGTGTCCAGCGTGCAGTACTTCCTGGCCGTCAGCCTGTTGCTTTTCTGGCGCGCGGTGGAGACCTACGAGACCCGCGGCGGCGCCGCGTCACGCTTCGTCGGCCGCGCCGCCCTCTCCGTCCTCGGCGCGGGAACTGTCGCCCTGCTGACCGCCGTCGTCTTTCCGCTGTTCTTCAACGGGCCGATGGCCGAGGTCGACCCGCGCCTGGCGCCGCTGTGGATGGACCGGGTCCTGGAGATGCTGCCCCTGCTGCCGACCGACCGCCACAACCTCGGCCGCTTTGTCTTCTATCTGGGTGGCGTGCTTCTTGTCGCCCTGCCGCTTCTGAAGGTGCTGACGGAAGCGCGCGGCAGCAGCCGCTTCTTTCCCCTGGTCTTCATCTGCCTCGCCTGCCTGATATTCACCCTGGCGGCCATGAAGCACACGCGCTTTTCCGGCTATGCGGAGATTGCCTTCGTGCTGGGCTTCGCGGTGGTGCTGGACCGCTTCCTGCAATGGAGCGGTCATATCGGCAACGACCTGCTGCGCGGCCTGCTGCGCGGCGGCTTCATCGGCCTGGTGCTGATCGGCCCGCTGCTGGTCGGCGGCAGTCTGATGACCAAGCCCGCGACCGCCGGCGCCCCGGCAACCCGGCCCGGTGCCGGCTGCGATGTGCGCCAGGTCGCCGCCTTCCTGGAGAGCAACCCCCGCTGGGCCGCGACACCCCAGACCGTGCTGACTTTCATGGATATCGGCCCGGAGCTGTTGTACCGCACCCACCACCGTGTGATCGGCACCCCTTACCATCGCAACGCCGAGGGCATCCTGGACGGCTACCAGGCGCTCGCCACCGCCGATATCGCGGTTGCCCGCCAGGTCATCGAGCAGCGCCACGTCGACCTGGTGCTGCTCTGCCGCTCCCCGGCCGAGCGGGCCTTCTACGCGCCGCCCGGCAGAGGAGAGAACCTCTATCTCCGCCTCGACAACGGGACCCCGCCGGCGTGGCTCGCGCCCGTTGCCCTGCCCGCCGCCTTGCGCGACCAGGCCCGCCTCTACCACGTCGTGCGCTGACCCCCAGCCCAGCGCGGCCGGAACAGCGTTAGGGAATTCTTGAGCCGCATCTGGGACAGTGCCTCGCGAAGCCACAAGGCGGCGGCAGGAGCCGCCGCGGCGCCACGCAGGTATGCCCGGGATGTCACGCAACCCTGTCCATGATCAGCAGGCGGCCCTCGCCGAGGCCTTGCAGCCGGAAGGACCGCGCATTGCCGTGCTCCTGCCCTGCTACAACGAGGAAGCCGCCATCGCCCAGGTGGTCACGGACTTCCGCCAGGCCCTGCCTCGGGCCGAGATCTACGTCTACGACAACGCCTCCAGCGATCGCACCGGCGAGGTGGCTGCGGCCGCCGGCGCCGTGGTCGTGGCCGAGCCCCTGCGCGGCAAGGGCAACGTGGTGCGCCGCATGTTCGCCGACATCGATGCCGACATCTATGTCCTGGCCGACGGCGACGACACCTACGACGCCGCAGCCGCGCCGCGCCTGATCGAGACTCTGTGCCGCGATCAGCTGGACATGGTCAATGCGGCGCGCAGCAACACCAGCACCGAAGCTTACCGGCGCGGCCACCAGTTCGGTAACCGCTTGTTTACCACGATGGTGAGCACCCTCTTCGGCAAGCGCTTCGACGACATTCTCTCGGGCTACCGCGTGTTCTCGCGGCGCTTCGTGAAGTCCTTCCCGGCCCTGGCCCAGGGATTCGAGATCGAGACCGAACTCACCGTCCACGCGCTGGAGCTGCGCATGCCGGTCGGCGAGGTGAAGACCGCTTATAAGGAGCGCCCGGAGGGCTCCACCAGCAAGCTCAGCACCTTCAGGGACGGCTTCCGCATCCTGCTGACCATCGTAAAACTGACCAAGGCAGAGCGCCCCCTGCCGTTTTTCGCGGCCGCCGGCGCGGTTCTCGCCCTCTCCTCGGTGATCTTGGCCTTCCCGCTGTTGATCACCTACCTGGAAACCGGCCTGGTTCCCCGGCTGCCCACGGCAGTGCTGGTCTGCGCGCTGATGATTCTGGCGTTTCTCAGCCTGGCCTGCGGCTTCATTCTCGATTCCGTGGCCCTCGGCCGGCGCGAATTGAAGCGCCTGCACTACCTGCACCTGCCCGCGCCGCCGAAATTTACGGCCGCCGAGCCGCAGTCTCACAGCGAAGAGCAGTCGTCTTCCGCGCCGTTTTCTTGCGCCGGCTAAACACTCCCCCCAAGCGGAAGTCCTTGTTTATCCGGGTATGCAGCGCGGTAAATAAAATTTTAGTCAATAATACATGCAATTTAACGAAGTATTATTTGAATAACGTCCTGCAGTTTCTTCTTTATTTTTCACTCTCCGCAAAACAAAGGTTGCGTATTTTACTGTTTGTTAATGCGAAGGACGGATTATTCGTCTCGGATATGCGTGCATAGGAGGTCGCAATCATGTTCGAAACGATCAAAACTTTTCTTTCTGATGAGTCCGGCGCGACGGCTATCGAGTATGGCCTGATCGCCGCTCTGGTCTCGGTGGCTGCTATCGCCGCCCTGCAGTCCCTTGGTGGCTCCCTGGAGAGCATCTTCGGCGTCGTGTCCAACGAGCTGAGTGATGCGGCGGCCAACGCCACCGGTGGCGGCGGCGCCGGCACCTAATGAGGTAGAGCGGCGGCCCACCCGGGCCCGCCGAACTCAGCTCAATGATGATAGGGCCCGGGGCGATGTCCCGCGGCCCTATCTTCTTTCGGGCGGCCTGTGTGATTTATGCGATATCACGCCGGCCGCAGCGGAGTTTGCCCGAAAGGTTGAGTAATGGATTTCTCTGACGCCACGGCGCGTTTTACGATCTTGGCCTTTTCCGGCCTGCTTATCGCGGCGGCGGCCAGCGACTGGAAGCACTTCCGGGTGCCCAATCGCTACAGCCTGGCGCTGCTGGCCCTCTACCCTTCCTACGTCATCGCCTCGGGCGGCGACGTGGAGTGGATGAGCGGGCTCATCTATGGCGCTGTCGCTTTCGGCATCGGTTTTCTGCTGTTCACTCTGCGGCTCTGCGGCGGCGGCGACGTCAAGCTGTTCGCGGCGGTAACGCTCTGGGCCGGTCCTACCTGGTTCATAGCGATGCTGTTCTACACGGCAGTTGCCGGCGGCATCATGGCCATCGGCCTGTGGCTGAGCCACAGGTTCAAACGCACGACGGTTCCCGCGAACCTGGTCTACACATCGCGGGACCTCAAAGCATCCAAGCAACCCATGCCTTACGCCGTGGCCATTGCCGTCGGCGGTCTCTTTGTGGCGCTGCAGCTCTTAGCGAGGGTCTAGAGCATGCGCCAGGTGGTCCACACCCTCACCGTTGCCGGAGGTACCGGCTTTGGCGCCAGGCTGATGTCAGCCGGCGGCGCCCCGGAGGACTGATTCATGTCTCTCAGAAACATCATTCTCATCGCGGCGGCTCTGCTGATCACGGTCGTCACGACCTTCGTCGCCCGCAGCTGGCTCGAGAGCCAGCGCGCGCAGCCCGTCGTCGTCACCCAGCAGGCGCCGGCGCCCCAGGGCGTGAAAGTCCTGGTCGCCAAGATCGCACTGCCGACTGGCGTGTTCATTCAGGAAGAGCAGCTGCGCTGGCAGATCTGGCCCGACGATGAGATTCCCGAGGAATACATCACGGACGAAGAATTCAAGATCGATGACTTCTTCGGCGCCGTGGTCCGTCGCGGCTTCACCCCCGGCGAGCCGATCACGCCGAAGCGCGTCATCCGTCCCGGTGAACGCGGCTTCCTGGCGGCGGTGCTGCGTCCCGGCTATCGGGCCATGGCCATCCGCGTGAACGCCACCTCCGGCGTCAGCGGCCTGGTGTTTCCCGGCGATCGGATTGACATCATTTTGACACATACCGTGGTCGACCGTACCGGCGCCGAGGCGATCGAACGGCGCGCCAGCGAGACGGTTCTTGAGAACGTCCGCGTCCTGGCCATCGACCAGACGGTCGACGAGGAAAAGAACGAGCCCAGCTACGCCAAGAACTTCACCCTCGAGGTCACGCCCAAGCAGACGGAAATGCTCACCGTGGTGCGCGAGCTGGGCGGCCTGTCGATCAGCCTGCGCAGCCTGGCCAAGGACGAGGAGGAGCTGGAGCGCCTCACCAGCAACCAGGAAGAGCCCATGGAGGAGCCGGATCCCGAGCGCGGCCATACCTACACCTGGGACAGCGAAGTCAGCCGTCTGGTCGGCATGCGTGACGGAAAGCATGGCGGCAATAAGAAGGTTGTTAACATTACGCGTGGTAATGAGGTCCAGGAGCTGCGCTTCTAGAGATGGGTATCGTTATGCGCATGATTTCAAGGCTTTGGCTTGCCGCCGCCATCGTGCTGTCGGCTGGTCTCCTGCCGGTGAACGGCCAGGCCGCCCTGCAGGGCCGGGCTGTGCCGACCAACGGTGATCCGCTCGCTATCGAGATCGGTGAAGGCCAGCTGCTGCGGCTCGACCGCGGCATGGCGTCGGTCTTCATCGCCAATCCCGGCATTGCCGATGTCAGCGCCAAGTCCGATCGCCTGCTCTACCTCTTCGGCAAGGCGGTGGGCACGACCACCCTCTTCGCCCTGGACAGCAACGACAACGTCATCGCCAACGTCCAGGTGAACGTGACGCACAGCCTGAAGCGCCTGCAGTCGGCGCTGACGGACCTGGTGCCCAACGGCATGGTCGTCGCCTCCTCTGTGGACGGCGCGATCATTCTCTCCGGCGCCGTCGAGACCGCCACCGAGGCCGAGAACGCCCGCCGCCTGGCGGCCCGCTTCGTCGGTGAGGGCGGCGAGGTCATCAATCGCCTGGCCATCACCGCGCCCAACCAGGTGAACCTGCGCGTGCGCATCGCCGAAGTCTCCCGCGAGGTCATCAACCAGTTCGGGTTCAACTGGGACGTCCTCTATGACGGCGCCTTCCAGCTCGGCCTGCAGTCTTTTCCGGCAACCGCCGGCGTCAACGCCATCTTCGGCGGCGGCAGCATCGGCGACGTTTCGATCGACGGCCTGCTCGACGTCCTGGCCGACGACAACCTGGTGACCATCCTGGCCGAGCCGAACCTGACGGCCGTGTCGGGCGAGACCGCCAGCTTCCTCGCCGGCGGTGAGTTCCCGATCCCGGTGTCCCAGGACGCAGACACGATTACCGTTCAGTTCAAGCAGTTCGGCGTCAGCCTGGCCTTTACGCCGACCCTGCTGGGCCGCGGGCGTGTATCCATGCGCGTGCGCCCGGAGGTCAGCCAGCTCTCCACCGCGGTCCAGGTGATCGCCGGCGGTCTGTCGATCCCCTCTCTGACCACGCGCCGGGCCGAGACCACCGTGGAGCTCGCCTCCGGGCAAAGCTTCGCCATCGCGGGCCTGATCCAGGACAACTCCCGCCAGGAGAGCCATAGGATCCCGGGCTTGGCCGATCTGCCGATCCTCGGCGCCCTGTTCCAGAGCGACCGCTTTCAGCGCAACGAGACGGAACTGGTGATCATCGTCACCCCCTACATCGTGCGCCCGGTCGACGCCGACCAGCTGCGCACACCGGTCGATCCTTATCGCGCCGCGCCACTGGCCAAGGACCGCATCGAAGGGCCGACCCGCCGCACCGTTCCGGTCGATCCCGCACAGGCCTCGCGCCTGGGCAATGATCGCAAGAACACCGGTTTCATTCTGGATTAGGGACGCTGCGATGCTGAGCGACAAGAAATTCGGTCTGTCCGCCCTCTTCTGCCTGACACTGGCCACGGCAGGCTGTGCCGGCGATCCGGAGCGCGATCCCGGCGCCCAGAAGGTCGCCGACGCCATCAACACCGTGTTCTACAACGGCAAGTGGCAGCAGATCCCGGCTTCGCCGGAGAACCAGGCGGAGACCATTATCTTTGAGCAGCGTGTCTCCTTCGACGACACCACCGCGGTGCTCGACCGCAGGGCACACCGGGCCATCGTCCGGCTGCTCGAGGAGGCCGAGCCCTCCCCGAACAGCCTGATCGGCCTCAGCGTGGCCGACGGCAACGGCGGCCCGGCGACTTACGACCGGCTGACGCTGCAGCGCCTGGAGGCGGTACGGCTGGTGCTTGCCGACCTCGGTTACCAGAGCGCGCTGGCAAACACGGCGGAGGCCCGCGTGGCCTCCCTGGACCAAGGCGAAGTCGGCCTGACGGTGACCAAGGTCATGGCCATCCTGCCGGACTGCAACCAGCCGCAGCCGCTGGAGCCCAACACACCCGATTTCGACGGCGCTTTCGGTTGCTCCAATGCTTATAACCTCGGCCTCATGGTCGCGGATCCGGCCGATCTGGAACGCGGTCGGGTGCTTGAGCCGGCCGACGCCGAGCGCCACAGCACCTCCGTCCTGCGCTACCGCGTGGGCAAGGAAGAGCCGCTTCAGGAAGAGGAAACCAGTTCTAAATGAGCGTGGCGGACCGCATCTTGGAACAGAACCCGGCTGGGTCAGTTGCAGCCGAGTGCGTGGCATTCGTCGGCGACAATCAGACGCACTCGGTTGTTGCTTCCGTGCTGAAGGAATACTTCGCCGAGCCGCTGGTTCGCGACGGCGGCCCGAACCAGGCGATCGAGTACCTGGCCGGCACCGTGCCGCCCGCCCTGCTGATCGTCGATGTTTCTGAAGCCGTTTCCCCCCAGACGGCCATGTTGTCACTGACCGCGGCGGTGCCGGAGGGCACCAAGGTCATCGGCATCGGCAGCATCAACGACATTGCCGTCTACCGCGAGATCGTGGACTCGGGCGCCAGTGACTACCTGGTCAAGCCGGTGACGGAGAAGGCGCTTGCCTCGGCCCTCAATCGCACCGAGGAGTCGCAGCAGAACCATGGTCAGCCCGACAACACGCCGGAGCAGAAGGCGCGTATCGCCGTCATCGGCTCGCGCGGCGGTGTCGGCGCCAGCACGGTCGCCCTCAACCTCGCCTGGATCCTCAGCGAGGAGCGCAAGTATAAGACGGCGCTGGTCGACCTGGACCTGGAGTTCGGGACCATCGCCCTGGCCCTGGACCTGGAGCCGACGCGCGGCCTGCGCGAAGCCCTGGAGAACCCGGCGCGTGTCGACGGCCTGTTCATTGCCAGCGCTACCGCCAAGCTGACCGAGCACCTCTCGATCATGGCGACCGAGGAGAACCTGACCTCCGAGGTCCAGTACAACCCCAACGCCGTGGATGCCCTCTTCGAAGCCTTGGGCCGCATCAACGACACCATCGTAGTCGATGTTCCCCGCGCATCCTACGCGGTACGCCGGCGCGCCTTCGAAGCGGCCACCGAGATCGTCCTCGTCACCGAGCTCTCCCTGGGCGGCCTGCGCGACTCGCTGCGCCTGCTGCGGGGCATCCAGGAAGTAGCACCGGACACGCCGCTGCGGGTCGTGGCCAATCGCGCCATGGGCCCCAAGCAAGCGATGCAGCTCAAGGACTTCCAGAAGGCCCTGGAGCACAAGGTCGACCTGGTCCTGCCCGACGAGCCCAAGGTCTTCAATACCGCCGCCAACACCGGCAAGCCCCTCGCCCAGACCAATTCACGGGCGAAGGTCTGCAAGGCGCTTCGCAAGTTCGTCGACGAGTTCCATCTGCCGGAGCAGGACGAGGAAGGCGACAAGGCCAAAGGCAAGGCAAAGGGCAAGGTCAAGATGAAGCGCACCAAAGGCGCGGACAAGAAGAGCGCCCCGGCCAAGAAGAAGTCGGGGCTCTTCGGCCTCTTTAAGAAGGGCTGACGGCCGTGGCGGGGGTTATCAACGACGACAAGGCACCCGCCGCGAGCGAGCAAGGGGTCTCCGACGAGAACCTGGAAGCCTATCGCCGGCAGCTGCAGCCCAAGGTCCTCTCCCTCTTCGGGGACGACGACCTGTCCAGCATTCCGCGTCCGGAACTCGCGCTGCGCATCGGCAACCTGCTGACCTACGAGATCGAGCGCAGCGGCACCAAGCTGGGACTGCTGCAGCGCCGCAAGCTCGTCACCGGGCTGATCGACTGGCTGCTCCAGTGCAGCGCCATGCAGCCGGAAGAGCGCCAGGAGCTTATGGACAGCGCCCCGGTGCCGGAGGCCCAGCGCGGCGCCGTCACGCCGCCGGAAGGCCACGACCGGACCAAGGCCACTTCGCACAGCCCCACGGTCACCGCCGCTAAGAACAAGGTCCATCCCCTGGTGATGGAGCGCCTGGACGTCTCTGCGGCCTCGCAGCTCCCGCGTGAGGATCTGACCCGCCAGATCGGCGAGATTGTCCGCGAAATCGTCGTCGACGAGAAGCTGAACCTCAACGGTCCCGAACAGCAGTCTATCGTCGACATCATGCTCGACGACATGCTGGGCCTCGGCCCGCTGGAGCCGCTGCTGGCCGATGAGGCGGTCACCGACATCATGGTCAATGGGCCGAAGCAGGTCTACGTGGAGCGCCGCGGCAAGCTGGAACTGACAGAC
>JBNKHC010000217.1:0-4487 GCA_050290145.1 Kiloniellaceae bacterium
TTGTAGACGTAGCGGTTGATCTGCTGGCCGCGCGGGTCCATGAGGATGATCTTGGCGCCGCGCTTGGCCGCGTTCTTCAGGAAGGTCGCGGCCACCGGATGGTTCTGCTCCGGACGGGCGCCGATGATGATCATGCAGTCGCTGTCCTTAGCAGCGCCGAAGGGCGCCGTCACCGCACCGGAGCCGATGCCCTCCATCAGCGCCGCAACCGAGGAGGCGTGGCACAGCCGGGTGCAGTGGTCCACGTTGTTGGTGTGGAAGGCGGTGCGGATCAGCTTCTGGAACAGGTAGGCCTCCTCGTTGGAGCCCTTGGCGGAGCCGAAGCCGGACATGCCGGAAGGCCCCATCTCGTCATAGACCTTTTTCAAGCCGGACGCCGCCTTGTCCAGCGCCTCTTCCCAGGTCGCCTCACGGAAGTGGGTCCAGGGGTTCAGCGGATCGACCTGGTCGTCCCACTTCTTCGGCGCGTCCTCGCGGCGGATCATCGGCTTGGTCAGGCGCTGCGGGCTGTAGATGTAGTCCCAGCCGAAACGGCCTTTCACGCACAAGCGGTTCTGGTTGGCCGGGCCGTCGCGACCGTCGATGTATAGGATCTTGTCGTCCTTCACATGCACCGTGGTCTGGCATCCGACGCCGCAGTAGGGGCAGAGGGTATCCACCGAGCGGTCGGGGAACTCGACCCGCGTGCCCTTGTCATCCAGCAGGTTGGCTTCCATCAGCGCGCCGGTCGGACAGGCCTGCACGCATTCGCCGCAGGCCACGCAGGTGGAACTGCCCATGGGATCGTCGAAATCGAAGATCACCTTGGCGCCGTGGCCGCGGTAGGCCATGCCGATGACGTCGTTGACCTGGACCTCGCGGCAGGCGCGCACACAGAGATTACAGTTGATGCAGGCGTCCAGGTTTACCGCCATGGCGGTGTGGCTGTTGTCCGGCGCCCAGGTCTCGCGCGCGGGAAAACGGCTTTCGGTGACGCCGATGTCGCTGGCCCAGGTCCAGAACTTGCTTTCCGGATCGTGCGAGGTGGCACGCTCCGGCTGGTCGGCGACCAGCAGCTCGAAGACCATGTCGCGCGCCTTCTCGGCCCGCTCGCTGGCGCTCTTTACCACCATGCCCTCGCGCGGCTCGCGGATGCAGGAGGCGGCCAACACGCGCTCGCCCTCGATCTCCACCATGCAGGCGCGGCAGTTGCCGTCGGCGCGGTAGCCCGGCTCCGGCGAGTAGCAAAGGTGCGGGATCTTGGTGCCGTAACGCGAGGCCGCTTCCCAGATCGTCTCGCCCGGCAGGGCTTCGACTTCCTGGCCGTCGAGGGTGAAGCGGACCACTTCCTTCTTCGGTGCGGAGGTCATGGCGGTCATTTCAGCTCCTCCGGGAAGTACTTGAGGATCGAGGACAGGGGGTTGGGCGCCGCCTGGCCGAGGCCGCAGATGGAAGCGTCACGCATGACCTGCGCCAGCTCTTCCAGCAGGGAGACGTCCCAGGCCTTGCGCCTCATCAGCTGCACCGCCTTTTCGGTCCCGTTGCGGCACGGCGTGCACTGGCCGCAGGATTCGTCCTCGAAGAAACGCATGAGATTGAGCGCCGCGGCCTTCAAGTCATCCTGGTCGGAGAGGATCACCACGGCGTGGGAGCCGACGAAGCAACCGAACTTGTCGAGCGCGCCGAACTCCAGCGCCAGGTCTCCCATGGAGGCCGGCAGGATACCGCCCGAGGCCCCGCCCGGCAGGTAGGCGCGGAAAGTGTGCCCCTCGGCCATGCCTTCGCAGTACTCGTCGATCAGCTCCTGGACCGAGATGCCGGCCGGCGCCAGCTTCACGCCGGGCGACTTGACCCGCCCGGAGACGGAATAGGAGCGCAGGCCCTTGCCGCCGTTGCGGCCGTGGGAGGCAAACCAATCGACCCCCTTCTCCACGATGTCGCGCACCCAGAACATGGTCTCGACGTTCTGGTTCAGGGTCGGCTTTCCGAAGAGCCCCACCTCGGCGATGTACGGCGGACGGTGGCGCGGCAGGCCGCGCTTGCCTTCGATGGATTCCAGCATCGCCGACTCTTCGCCGCAGATATAGGCGCCGGCGCCGCGGCGCAGTTCCAGCGGACAGTGCTTGGTGAGGCCGGCGGCCTCCAGCTTGGCGATCTCCTTGCTCAGGATCTCGCGCACCGCCGGGTACTCGTCGCGCAGATAGATGTAGCAGCGCTCGCAGCCCACGGCCCAGGCGGCGATCAGCGCGCCCTCGAGGAAGCGGTGCGGGTCGCTCTCGAGGTAGTGGCGATCCTTGAAGGTGCCGGGCTCGCCCTCGTCGGCGTTGATGGACATGAGACGCGGGCCGCGATAGCCGCGCACGATCTCCCACTTCTTGCCGGTCGGGAAGCCGGCGCCACCGAGGCCGCGCAAGCTGGCATCGGAGAGCGCGGTGATCAGCTCCTCCGGCGTCCGCTCGCCGGCCAGGCAGGCGCGCAGCAGCGCGTAGCCGCCCTCGCCTTCATAGGCCGCGAAGTCGGTGTAGTCCGGAATGACCGGGTGGTGGTCGCCGGCGGCGGCGGCCACCAGGCTCTCTACCGTGGCGTTGTCCACGTGGCGGTGGCCGACCTCGGCCACCGGCGCGCAGGCGCAGCGCCCCATGCAGGGGGCCGCCACGACGCGGACCTGGCTGCCGACTTCCTGGGGGAGGGCCTTCAGGATGTCCTGGGCGCCCATCATCTCGCAGGTAATGGAATCGCAGACCCGGATGGTCAGCGGCGGCGGCGGCGTTTCGCCGTCCAGCACGATGTCGAAGTGGGCATAGAAGGAAGCCACCTCGTAGACCGCCGACATCGGCAGCTTCATCTCCTCCGACAGCGCCCGCAGATGACGCGCCGAAAGATGGCCGTACTTGTCCTGGATGAGGTGAAGATGCTCGATCAGCAGATCGGGCCGCCGCGGCCTGTCGCCGAGCAGCGCCTGGACGTCGTCCAGCGCCTCCGCGTCAAGCTGACGGCCCTTGGGCGTGAATGGCGCCTTGCGGCGCCCCGAACCCGGATGAATCTGCCGCTCAAACGGGCGCGGCGTTCCCTCTGGCATAGACTAGTCTCCGATCCTGATACGTCCCCCCGCGGGAGGTCGTCCTACCCTGCCGATCGGTGTCGCTGCTGACTTCACCGTTACCGACTCTTTCTTCCGTATTTGCACGCCGACCCGGGAGAGCGCCCTCTCAGGCCCGTGCCGCCTGACGCACGGTCAGGCCGATCTCCGCCGCCGAGGTCGCGATGGTGACACCGGCCGCGCGCAAGGCATCGATCTTGGCCGCGGCATCGCCCTGGCCGAAGACATTCACCGTGCCGGCATGGCCCATGCGCCGCTCCGTCGGGGCGTGCAGGCCGGCGACATAGGCGACGACAGGCTTGGGCGCCGGGTTGGCGCTCAGGTAGGCCGCGGCCTCCTCCTCGTCGCTGCCGCCGATCTCGCCCAGCAGCACCACGCACTCGGTATCCGGATCCTCGAAGAACAGCTTCAGGCAGTCGACGAAGCCCATGCCATGCACCGGGTCGCCGCCGATGCCGATGGAAGCCGACTGGCCCAGGCGGTAGGTGGAGATCTGCTCGATCACCTCCGAGGTCAGCGAGGCCGAGCGGGAGGCGATACCGACCTTGCCCGGACGTTCCAGGTGCGCCGGCATGACGCCGATCTTGCAGCGCCCCGGAATCATGATGCCCTGGGAGTTGGGACCGATCAGGCGGGTATTGGAGTTCTCCAGCCGTTGCTTCACCCGCACCATGTCCAGCACCGGGATACGCTCGGTCACGCAGACCAGCAGTTCCATGCCGGCGTCGATCGACTCGATGATGGCGTCCGCCGCGTTGCGCGGCGGCACGAAGACCGCCGAGGCCGTCGCGCCGGTCGCCTCGCGCGCCTCGGCGACGGTGTCGAAGACCGGCAGGCCGAGATGGCCGCGCCCGCCCTTGCCCGGCACCACGCCGCCCACGACCTTGGTGCCGTAGGCGATGGCGCGCTCCATGTGATAGGTCGCCTGGGCGCCGGTGAAGCCCTGGCAGATGACCTTGGTTTCGCTGTCGATGAGGATCGCCATCACGCCGCCTTCCTGCCGGCGGCTTCCACCACCTTGGCGGCTGCCTGCCCGAGGCTCTGAGCAAAGGTTACGGGAACGCCCTGCGACATGAGGATCTTGCGCGCCAGTTCGCCGTTGGTGCCGGCGGCACGGACGATGAGCGGCACCCTGAGCCCCTCCTCCTTGCAGGCCGCGGCGATGCCTTCGGCCACGGTGTCGCAGCGCAGGATGCCGCCGCCGTAGATGTTCACCAGAATGGCGCGCACCTCCGGATTGCGCAGCAGCAGCTTGAAGCCGTGGGTGATCTGGGCGCGGGTTGCCTCCGGGCGCACGTCCATGAAGTCGGCGGGCTCGCCGCCCTGTTCCTTCAGCAGGTCGACCGTGGCAAGCGCCAGCCCGGCGCCGTTGACCATGACGCCGATATTGCCTTCCAGACGCACGTAA
>JBNKHC010000218.1:0-8818 GCA_050290145.1 Kiloniellaceae bacterium
TGGCTGCAGGTGCTGGAGCAGGGCGGCTTTCCCGCCGGACCGGTGCTCTCCATCGGCGAGATGCACCAGGACCCCCAGGCCCTGGCCCGCGAGATGATCGTCGAGACCCAGCACCCGGTCGCCGGCGCGGTAAAATCCATCGGCCTGCCGGTGAAGTTCTCCGACACGCCCGGCGGGGTCGAGCGCCCGGCTCCGCTGCTCGGCCAGCACAGCCGCGAGATCCTCACCGAGGTCGGCTACTCCAGCGCCGAGATCGATCGCCTGGTCCAGGCCGGCGCGACCATCGACGCCGCCACGCCCGCCTCGGCCTGAGCTCAACAGCGGGAAACGCCCATGCCGGAGCCGATCACCCTGGCCCAGGCCAACGCCATCATCGCGGTGGCGCTGGCAAAGGCCGCCGAGATGAAGCTGAAGCCGCTGACCGTCGCGGTGCTGGACGCCGGCGGCCATCTGAAGGCACTGGCGCGCCAGGACGATACCTCGACGCTACGCCCGGAAATGGCGCAGGCCAAGGCGCGCGGCGCCGTCGCCCTCGGTCTCGGCTCCCGCGCGATCTTCGAGCGGGCGCAGGAGCAGCCCTTCTACGCCCAGGCGGTCAACGCGCTCTGCAACGGCTCCCTGATGCCGGTGCCGGGCGGCGTGCTGGTGCGCGACGCGGCCGGCGTCATCGTCGGCGCCGTGGGCATCACCGGCGACACCTCCGACAACGACGAGGCCTGCGCCGTCGCCGGCATCGAGGCGGTCGGCTTTACAGCCGATCCCGGCTGAGGCGACACCGAATTCTCACTGACGCCGAGCAGATTCGATTGCGTCTTCCCAAGATTTTCCACTGTTGATACACTATAACCCAATCGCTTAGTTCTGCTGGCAGAAACCTATGCGACTGTTGGCGTACATTGTTGCCCTTTCATTGCTCCTCAATGGAGCAGCGCTTGCTGACTGCGCAGCACTTGGTGAGCGAGCAAAAATCCTTGCTGCCGATCTGAGCAAGAAGAAAGAACTAATCACTCAGTATAAGGAAAAGATCACCGCACTGACTGCGGAGCACCAATCTGCGACCGGTAACGAAAAGTCGGCTATCGCAAAAGAGCGCGATGATGCAAAGTCTGAACTAGATGCTGCGCTCACTCAGCACGAGTCCTTAGTACTAAAGATCGAAAAGGCTGGCACAGGCATTCGAAGGGAATGCGGCCTTGAGTGAGAAATCTGAAAGCGGCAAAGAAGCCGACATGAAGACCAAGCTCCAGATCGCAAAGATTGGAGCTCTGGGGACGCTGGCAGCGGCAGTAATATCAGCCATCGTTAGCTGGTATGTATCAACGTCCACGCTCGAAGTAGAGGCGCAGCGCGTTGCAACGGAAGACACCGTGAAGCGCGCTTCTATCTTTAAGGACTTGATGACTGAGGTCGGCACAGGAGGCAACGCTGGATACGCCATACTGGCGCTATGGAAACTCTACGAACAAGACCGGAAACTAGTCATCATTACAGCCCTCCAGAGTGAAGACCCCCAGGCAATCTCAGTCTTGCGTCTGCTTGGTCTCGAAAAGGAGCTGGATAAATACAAACGCACCATACGCCACGTAGTAGACAATGTCGGCTCTGACCGTCGTAGAGAGATGTTGCGGCTCTACGCCGACATCGATCCGGATGGACTCTTAGACCTATCATTCGAGAAATTCCTTCGCGAACAGACAGATACGTTTACAGCGACTGATAGTTTCACTGAGTTGACGGAGTTGATTGACGCCAGGCCTCAATTGCAAGAGCGCCTTACGAAAATATCCACGGATGACCCCAGAATAACTTCGTCACTACCGAATCGTTTTGGCATCGCTCTTTCCCTATACCTCGTTGGCGAGACGACCCCTTTTGATCGGCTCATCCAGGATGCAACTGAGCACACAGGCGAATTTGGCCAACTTGCAACCTTGATCAAGGCGAGTTTTCGGGTCGCCCACTATGAGGTTCGAGACTTAGAGCGCCTGCTTGACCTATCGATTGTGTCTATGAGCGAAGCAAGCGAACAGGAGTACGGACAAGGGCGATTCTTCAATTGGCTGGAAGTCTTCGACCTCGTCTCCAAAAACATCAAAGTCTCTGAGGGTCAGAAGCCTAGCGTTCTCAAAATGCTCAAGGACCACTTTCGGAAGTTCCCGGAGCAGCGCCTAACCCGCGAACGGATTATTCGTTCCGTCGTGAGAATGGACAAGGACAGCGCGAAGGTCCTCTTCTATTCGGCGATCTCGTGTGAGGATGAACACCAGTCCAAGAGATATTTTCACGTATCAGACGCCCCTGCGCTGCTGTTCGATAGCAACGAACTAGAAGAACTAGATGACTTTGCCGCTCTGCGCTTGGATGGCGTCAAAAAGCTGCAATCTCTCGGGTCATCCTGTGAGGTTTGGGAAACGTTATGAAAATTGGCATTGCTGCAAACGCCGTTCTTACTGCAACGCTAGTCTGGTCTTACGCCGGAGAGGCGATGGCAGAACAGGGCCTGCGTACACAGGAACTGTACTGCGAGGTGCCTGGGGGCGCAGTGATCAATGTTGCCGATGTTCCATTTGGGAAGTCCGACAAGGTTTACAGGGCTGATTTGAAGCGCGAAGTCATACTTTTTTATGTGGAGGAAGCGTACCAGCGGCCGGAGGCGGTAGCTAAATTAGACTTTGCCAGCGCTTGCCTGGAGTTCATCGGGGTCCACGATGATGTTTGTGCATCAGTGAAGTATCTCCGATCTCATGGCGCATTCAACACACAGGACCTGTCCGTTTTAGAGGATTACTATTTCTCTCGCGATACAGCCGACCCGCAAGCTTTGCCAACGCTCAAGAGAATTTATTCGTGCTACTAGTGGAAAACTAGCGATCACCGGCATCGAAGCGGCGGGCTTTACCGCCGATGCCGGCTGAGCCGAGCAGCCCGCCCGTGCTGCCCGCCGGGCCGGCATTGTCCTTTGGGCCTATATTCAGCCCACCTGCCTGATTGCTACCCTGCCCGCAAATAGAACAAGTCTAAGGTGACCCGACAACACCTTGGAAATGCGGGAGGAAGGAATGCGTATTCTGTGCAAGGCCATGGCGCTGGCCGTCGCCCTGGTGGCGCTCGTCAGCCTGCCCGCGCTGGCCGGAGAGACGATCCGCGTCGGCGTCCTGAAGTTTGGCACCGTGAACTGGGAATTGACCACCATCAAGCGCCACGGCTTCGACAAGCAGCACGGCTTTACCCTCGAGGTGCTGCCGCTGGCGGGTGATCAGGCCACCAAGGTCGCCCTGCAGGCCGGGGAGGTCGACATGATCGTCTCCGACTGGCTCTGGGTCTCGCGCCAGCGCGCCGAAGGCAAGCTGTATACCTTCGTGCCCTTCTCCGCCTCCCTGGGTGCCCTCATGGTGCCGGCTGATTCCGATATCCACTCTCTCGCCGATCTGAAAGGCAGGAAGATCGCCGTCGCCGGCGGGCCGCTGGACAAGAGCTGGCTGCTTCTGCGCGGCCTGACGCAGCGCGAGCACGGCTTCGACCCGGCCGAGGAAAGCGAGGCCGTCTTCGGCGCGCCGCCGCTGCTGGCCAAGAAGGCCGAACAGGGCGAGGTCGACGCGGTGCTGAACTACTGGCACTACAGCGCCCGCCTGGAGGCCAAGGGTTTCCGCCGCATCATCGGCGCCAACGACGCGGCCATGGCGCTGGGCGCCAAGGGGCCGATCTCGGCCATCGGCTACGTCTTCGACGAGGGCTGGGCGGCGCAGAAAACCGCCGCCGTCCGCGGCTTCGTGCAGGCCTCACGCGACGCCAAGGAACTGCTGCGCAGCTCCGATGCCGAATGGGACACTTTGCGCGAGATGACCAAGGCCAAGGACGACGCCACCCTGATCGCGCTGCGCGACCGCTTCCGCGAGGGCATTCCGTCGCGCCCCTTGAGCGAGGAGATGGCCGACACCGCGGAAGTCTACAGCTTCCTCGCCAAGCTGGGCGGCGAAAAGCTGGTCGGTCAGTCCAAGACCATGGCGCCCGGCACCTTCTGGCCGGTGCTGGTGAACGGTTCCTAAGCGCCCGGCGGAACGGGCGCCCATGGACAGGCCGAGCGATCCCGGCAGGAAAGGCGACTCCCGCGCGCCCCTGCGGCTGATCTCCATCCTCGCCTTCCTCGCCCTCTGGGCGGGCGCGGCGGCGCTCGCCGCCTCGCCCGATGTGCCGGGCCCGGTGGCGGTCTTTGACTTCCTCGTCAAGGAGGCCGCCAGCGGCGAGCTGTTCTACCACCTGACCATCACCCTGGCGCGGGTCGCCGCCGCCTTCCTCATCGCCATGTTCATCGGCACCGCCCTCGGCGTGGTGATGGGCCAGAGCCGCAGCGCCGACCGGCTGCTCGATCCCTGG
This sequence comes from Kiloniellaceae bacterium, assembly GCA_050290145.1. GTDB lineage: Bacteria > Pseudomonadota > Alphaproteobacteria > Kiloniellales > Kiloniellaceae > Pelagibius. Next base: position 4,375 of record JBNKHC010000218.1, read on the forward strand.
GTCATCCTGCTGCTGAACATCCCGGCGCTGGTGGTCATCGTGCTCTGCTACATCTGGATCGGCCTGACCGAAGCCGCCGCCGTCACCGCCGTGGCGGTCAACAAGATCCCCAACGTCGTGGTGACCCTGCGCGAAGGCGCCCGTGCCCTCGATCCCAAGCTCACGGAGATGGCCCGGGTCTTCCGCTTCTCGCGCGGGCGCATGCTGCGCCACGTGGTGCTGCCGCAGCTGCTGCCCTTCATCGCCGCGGCCGGGCGCTCCGGCCTGGCGCTGATCTGGAAGATCGTGCTGGTGGTCGAGCTGCTGGGCCGCTCCAACGGCGTCGGCTTCCAGATCCACCTCTACTTCCAGCTCTTCGACGTGGCGGCGATTCTCGGCTATGCCCTGGCCTTCGTCTGCGTCATGTTGCTCATCGAATTCTTCGCGGTTCAGCCCCTTGAAACACATCTCAATCGCTGGCGGCCCCGGGCAGCTTCCCGGGCGGCTTAAGGTCAGGATCGACAGCAAGTCCTTCCGCTCCGCCGAGGGCACGGCGACGGAGGTGCTGCGCGACTTCGCCTTCGAGCTGCGGCCGGAGTCCTTCACCTGCCTGATCGGCCCCTCGGGCTGCGGCAAGACGACGACGCTACGCCTCATTCTGGGCCTCGACCGCGATTTCGCCGGCGAGATCGAGCTGCCCTCCCCGCCGCCGCGCCTGGCCGCGGTGTTCCAGGAGCCCCGGCTGCTGCCCTGGCGCACGGTGGAGCAGAACGTGCGCCTCGCCCTGCCGCCGGCGGCCGAACGGGCCGGGCGCGCCGTGGACCTCGACGGGCTCTTCGCCACCCTGGGCCTGCAGGACCTGCGCGGGCGCTATCCCGAGGAGCTCTCCCTCGGCCTGGCGCGGCGCGTCGCGCTGGCCCGCGCCTTCGCGGTGATGCCGGATATCCTGCTGCTGGACGAGCCCTTCGTCTCGCTGGACGAACACACGGCCGACCGCCTGCGCGCCCTGCTGCTGGAGCTGTGGCAGACGCAGGCCACCACCGTCCTGATGGTCACCCACAACGTCCGCGAGGCCGCGCGACTGGCCGACCGGCTGCTGCTGATGAACGGCCATCCCGCCCATGTCGTGGGCGACGTTCCGGTGCCGCTCGCCCGACCGGCCAGACGGGGCGACGAATTGCGCCGCTTCCTCGACGATCTGACCAGCGCACACCCGGAAACGGTCCTAGCCTGAGGACTATTTACCCTCCTCCAGCCGGTCTGACTCCGCAGCGCGGGCATATTGCGGCGCAGTAACAAGGAGGTGCGAGCAGAGCCCGCTAAACCGCTTAATACTATGGTTCTATCGACAAGAAGCGGGCGTCTTCGCAGACTTTCCACGCTAACCAGCGCCTTGCTTTTAATGCTCGGTTTTCGCCTCGAAACCGCGCACGGCTTTCTTGAGCAAATGCGTGCCAACAACACACATCAGGGGACGGGAAATGCAAAGGTTTAAACTCTTGGCGGCCTTGTCTGCGGTCGCGCTGACCGCTTCAACGGCCGCGCTCGCCAACGACGGGCTCCTTAAAATGCAGGAGAACGCCAGCGACTGGGTGATGCCGCTGGGCAACTATTCCAGCACGCGCTACAGCGAGCTCGACCAGATCAACAAAGGCAACGTCGGCGACCTGCAGGTCGCCTGGACTTTCTCGACCGGCGTCTTGCGCGGCCACGAAGGTGGTCCCCTGGTCGTCGGCGACGTCATGTACGTCCACACGCCGTTCCCCAACAAGGTCTTCGCCTTGGACCTGAACGACAATGGCCGCATCATCTGGAAGTATGAGCCGCGCCAGGATCCGAACGTCATTCCGGTGATGTGCTGCGACACCGTCAACCGCGGCGTCGCCTACGGCGACGGCACGATCTTCCTGCACCAGGCCGACACCACTCTGGTCGCGCTCGACGCGGCGAGCGGCGCGGTGAAGTGGTCGGTGAAGAACGGCGACCCCGGCAAGGGCGAGACCGGGACCTCCGCACCGCTGGTGGCGGGCAACAAGGTGCTGGTCGGCATCTCCGGCGGCGAGTTCGGCATCCAGGGCCACGTCACCGCCTACAACATCAGCGACGGCTCGATGGCGTGGCGCGGCTATTCCGTGGGCCCGGACGAGAACATCCTCGTCGATCCGCAGAAGACCACCCACCTGGGCAAGCCGGTCGGCAAGAACTCCGGCACCAACACCTGGGAAGGTGATCAGTGGAAGCTGGGTGGCGGCGCCACCTGGGGCTGGATGTCCTATGATCCGGACCTGAACCTGGTCTACTACGGTTCCGGCAACCCCGGCACCTGGAACCCGGTGCAGCGCCCCGGCGACAACCGCTGGTCCATGACCATCTTCGCCCGCGATCTCAACACCGGCATGGCCAAGTGGGTCTACCAGATGACCCCGCATGACGAGTGGGACTATGACGGCGTCAACGAGATGATCCTGGCCGACCTGAACATCGGTGGGCAGAATCGCAAGACGCTGGTCCACTTCGACCGCAACGGCTTCGGCTACACCCTCGACCGTGAGACCGGCGAGCTGCTGGTGGCCGAGAAGTACGATCCGGCCGTGAACTGGGCGACCCACGTCGACAAGGCGACCGGCCGTCCGCAGGTGGTTTCGCAGTACTCGACCCACCAGAACGGCGCCGACGTGAACTCCACCGGCATCTGCCCGGCGGCGCTCGGCTCCAAGGACCAGCAGCCGGCGGCCTTCTCGCCGAAGACCGGCCTGTTCTACGTCCCGACCAACCACGTCTGCATGGACTACGAGCCCTTCCAGGTCTCCTACACCGCGGGCCAGCCCTACGTCGGCGCGACCCTGTCCATGTATCCGGCCCCCGGCGGCGACCACCTCGGCAACTTCATTGCCTGGGACGCCACCAAGGGCAAGATCGTGTGGTCGAATCCGGAGCCCTTCTCGGTGTGGTCCGGCGCTCTGGCGACGGCCGGTGACGTGGTCTTCTACGGCACTCTCGAGGGCTACCTCAAGGCGGTCGACCCGGCGAACGGCAAGGAGCTGTTCAGCTTCAAGACCCCTTCGGGCATCATCGGCAACGTCAACACCTTCTCGCATGGCGGCAAGCAGTACGTCGCCGTCCTCTCGGGTATCGGTGGCTGGGCCGGCATCGGTCTCGCCGCGGGCCTGACCGAGGATACCGCCGGTCTGGGTGCGGTGGGGGCCTACAAGTCCCTGTCGAGCTACACCAACCTCGGCGGACAGCTGACGGTGTTCGCTCTCCCGAACTGAAGGCCTCCCTGTGATAAGTCCTGAAGTTTAGAGCACCTCTTGCGGGCCGATGATTTCCATCGGCCCGCATCCTTCTGGGGGACAGGGCCGAGAAGAAACCCGCCCCGCCCCGGCACAAGACGCGCCGGTCAACCACCTACCCTTGGGAGACGAGAGTTAATGCGTTTATGGAAGACGACGCTGTCGCTGGCGAGCGGCGCCATGATGGCCATCGCCGTTCTGTCCAACGGTCCCGCCGCCGCCCAGAGCGGCGAGGTCGACTGGGAAAAACAGCCCTACATCATCAAAGACGGCAAGGTCGACTACGGCACCTACAACGGATTTCGCCGCTATCACTCCTACTGCCACGTCTGCCACGGCCCCGACGCCATGGGCAGCAGCTATGCCCCGGCGCTGAGGGACTCCCTGCAGGTGATGACCTACGACCAGTTCCTCGATGTCGTGGTCAACGGCCGCGAGAACCTCTCCGCCGGCAAGGAGTCGGTCATGCCGGCCTTCGCCGAGGTGCCGGATGTAATGCTCTACATCGACCACATCTATGCCTACCTGAAGGCACGCGCCGACGACAAGGTCGGACGCGGCCGGCCGAACCGCCTGCCCGCCGACGACGATCCGGTCTTCCAGGAGTGGAAAGCCAGCCAATGACCGCTGTGCGGCGTTCGCGGTTCACCCGTTTCTGCGGTCTCTGCCTCGCCGTCGCGGCGCTGGCGGGGACCGCCGAGCGGGCCGCGGCCGCGACCGGCGAGGTGGTCGACCGCAGCAAGCTCAGGGTCTGCGCCGACCCCGGCAACCTGCCCTACTCCAACGACCAAGGTGAGGGCTTCGAGAACAAGATCGCGGAGATGATCGCCCGCGAACTGGGCATCCCCCTGGAGTACACCTGGTTCCCACAGACCATCGGCTTCGTGCGCATGACCCTGGCGGCCAAGCGCTGCGACCTCATCATCGGGGTCGCCACGACCAACGAGCTGATGCAGAACACCAATCCCTATTACCGCTCCAGCTACGTCATCGTGCACCGCGCGGATCTGGAACTGAAGAACGGCGGGCACCTGGACGACCCGGCCTTCGCGACCGCGCGCCTCGGCATTCAGCCGCGCACGCCGGTGGCGACGCTGGTCGCGCGCTACGGCCTGCTGACCCGCGCCAAGCCCTATCGTCTGATCGTCGACACCCGCCTGGAGAAACCGGCC
>JBNKHC010000219.1:0-12058 GCA_050290145.1 Kiloniellaceae bacterium
CGGCGACTACGACTACTCGGTGCACTTCTGCGCCGAGGAGGCCGCCGCCAACGGCTGGTTCGTCGTCTCCGATACCTCCTACGAGGGCTACAGCGACATGCCGCAACAGGTCATGGCGGGCTATTCGCTCATGGCCGCGGAAATCCTCGAGGCCTGTGGCGACGCACCGCCGACCCACGTCTTCGTGCAGGCCGGCGTCGGCGGCATGGCCGCGGCGGTCTGCGCCCAGATGTGGATGGTTCTGGGCGAGCGCCGCCCGCGCTTCGTCATCGTCGAGCCGGAGCACGCCGCCTGCCTGCTGGCCAGCGCGCGGGCCGGCGGCCCCCAGGTCGTCGAGGTCACTGAGGAGACGATCATGGCGGGCCTTTCCTGCGGCGAGGTTTCGCTGCTGGCCTGGGAAGTGCTGGCGCGTGGCGCGTCCGACTACCTCTCCATCTCCGACGATGCCGTGGCCCCGGCCATGCGCATGATGGCCGAAGGCGCGGCCGGCGGCGGCCAGATCGAAGCCGGCGAGTGCTCGGTCTCCGGCGTGGTGGCGCTGATCGCCGTCTGCGAGAACCCGGAGCTGCGCGCCCGCATCGGCCTGGACGAAAACAGCCGCGTGCTGCTGCTGGGCAGCGAAGGCGCCACCGATCCGGAAATCTACCGCAGCCTCATCGAGGCCGCTTGAGCGGCGCCGGCGCCATGGACGCCGCCGCCGGGCCGCCGCCTCGCGGTTTCCCGGAGGCGGAGTTCGCCGCGCGCACGCAAAAGGCGCAGGCCGCCATGGCGGACGCGGGGCTGGATGCCCTGCTGCTCACGACCGAGCCGGAGGTGCGCTACTTCTCCGGCTTTCTGACCCAGTTCTGGCAGAGCCCGACGCGGCCCTGGTTCCTGGTGGTTCCCGCCAGGGGCAAGCCGGTGGCGGTGATCCCCACCATCGGCGCCGACTGCATGGCGCGTACCTGGATCGACGACATCCGCACCTGGTCCTCGCCGCAGCCCGACGACGACGGGATTTCTCTCTTAGCGCAGGCGCTGGCCGAGCTTGCGGGCAAGGCCGGCCGCATCGGCCTCGCCAAGGGCAAGGAGACCCACCTGCGCATGCCGCTGGGCGACTTCGAGCGCCTGAGCTGGAGCTTGCCGGACGTGACCTTCGAGGATGCGACCGCGATCCTGCGCGGCCTCCGCAAGGTGAAGTCCGAGCGCGAGATCGAAAAGATCGCCTTTGTCTGCGATAGGGTCTCCGGCGCCTTCGAAGCGGCACCGCAGCTCTTTGCCGCCGGGCAGAGCGACATCGACGTCTTCCGCAGCTTCAAGATCGAGTGCCTGAAGCGCGGCGTCGACGACGTTGCCTATCTGGTCGGCGGCGCCGGGCAGGGCGGCTACGGCGACATCATCTCGCCGCCCTCGGGCCGGACGCTGCGCGAAGGTGACGTGCTGATCCTCGACACCGGCTGCCACTTCGATGGATACTTCGGCGACTTCGACCGCAACTTCGCCATCGGCCGCGCCGACGAGGCCGTGCGCCGCGCCTACGACGTGGTCTGGCGCGCCACCGAGGCGGGGCTGCAGGCGGCGCGGCCCGGCGCCACCTGCGCCGAGCTCTTCGCCGCCATGCAAGGCGTGCTGGAAGGCGGCGGGGGGCAGGGCAACGACGTCGGGCGGCTGGGCCACGGCCTGGGCATGCAGCTCACCGAGTGGCCGTCGCACACGCCCTGGGACCGCACGGTGCTGGAGCCCGGCATGGTGCTGACCCTGGAGCCGGGCATGACTTTCGCCGAGGGCAAGGTCATGGTGCATGAGGAGAATATCGTGGTGCGCGAGGACGGGGCGCAGCTGCTGACCCGCCGCGCACCGTCGGAGCTGCCGGTCATCTGAGCCGGCCCGGCTGCCTTATCCCTAGAGGCGCAGGCGCGCGCGGAGAACGTCGAGAATGCCGACCCCCTTGAAGTCGACGTAGGCTGCGCGGCCAACCGGGCAGGTATCGAAGTCCTCCTCCGTGGCGTCCAGTTTCAGCACCACCTGGGCCAGGCCTTCGCGGCGTCCCTTGGCCAGCGCGGCGAGCTCATTGCGGCCCAGGGTCGCGGCCGAGCCGCGCACCAGCAGGACCTTGCCGGCACGAGCGAACTTTTCACCCTCGAGGATGATATCCGCCTGCGCGCCTGCGGAGACGAGGGACGCCTCGGCATCGGATACCGGCATGTCCACCAGAAGGTCGTTGCAGTCGATCCATTCGGCGACCGGCATTCCGGCTGAGACGGTCATGCCGGTCACGGCGTGCTTTCGCCAGAGGAGGTGCCCGGCAGGTGCGGTGACCGTGCTGGTCGTCCGCCGCTTGTAGTCGACCTCGGCGTCGGCGAGCTTGCCCTGGGCGGTCTTGAGCTTTATCTCCGCCTCCCACAGCTCCATGCGGGCCTTCTTCTTCTCCAGCTTGAGTTCCATGCGCGTGCCACGCACCCAGTCGGGGTCGTCGCCCTCCGAGTCGATGAAGACGCCGACGTCGGCCGCCTCTCGGCGCTCGATCGTATGAGCCATATCGGCCTGCAGCGTCTTGATTTCGAGTTCGACGAGGTTGACGCGCAAAGCTTCTTCGTCGCTCGCGTTCTTCGAGGCGGCGCCGCGCTCGGCGAGCTGTTTCTTTCGCCCCGCGATCACTTTCATGATCTCCAGGCGTTCCTTCTGCAGCTGCAGCTCTGCCTTCAGCTTACCGATCTGGGTATCCAAGAGGCTCCGGAACACTTCGGCGAAATCCGACTTCATGAGCCGCCGGTCGTCCTCGAGCGAGAGAATTTCGTCCAGCATCTCCTGGGCATTGTCTTGCTGAACCTTCGCCAGGGCGACTTGCAGGGCAGCATCGTCGAAGGCCTCGCGGCTGGTGTGCTTGTTCTCGATCCTGGCGAGCAACCCGTTGTCGGTGATCCGGCTGCTGATCCCGATTGGCTCGAAGACGATTGTGCCGTCTATGGGGGCCGTCGCGATGTTGGTCCAACTCGTGACCGCGGCATCGCGCACGATGGTCGACCGCAGGTATGGCCCGGCGATCCATGCGGAATAGCCCAGAAAGAGGACAACGGTCAGGAGATAAGGCCAGATCTTCTTCATCTATACAGGCGTCCTACAATTGCAGCAGGCATAAGGACGGCTCTCCGGAGCGCTACTCGGCTGAAGCATCGGGCCTCGCATAATCTTCCTGAATTCTGCTGGGGACGACAACAACGCAAAGGTCGATCGGCAGGTCACGCTGCTTAAGATTTTCTTCCATGGCGCGTGAGCACGCGAAGATTTCACCCGTCGAGGTGAACGCGTCGCCAAGGACGCCGATTTCGGCCGACGTTGACGAGCCCGAGCGCCGGGTCCGGATCGAGGCGACAGATCCGACCGGAAAGGTCTCGGACGCGGCATCGCTCAGGTCCGCCAGGCGGGAAGCTTCCGCCGGGGCGTCGAGCAGAACGGGCATGCCGTGGCGAAACATCGTGATGCCCCGAAAGACCATGAAGCAGACCAGCATCAGGGCGCCGAGCATATCGAAGCCCGTCGCGATCAACGTGTCCTTTGCAAGAATGGCCGCGGTGAGCGTGACCTGCACGACAGCGCTCGCAAGAACCATGTGGCCGCGCGCACTGACCTGTGCCTCGAACACGTTGGACTCGTCGTGCGGATCGGCGCCGCGCAGGACCCTCAAGGCAAGGTAGTTGATCGTCAAGCCGACGGCGTTGACGATCGCGGCCAACGCCAGGCCTCCGGTCGCTACGGCGGCGCCGGACGAGAAAGCGGCGAATACTCTTTCGGCCATCCAGAAAGCGCCGAGGAGAAAACCGCTGCCCAGCAGCAGCCAGAAAAGGTTCTCGATCCTGGTGACGCCGTACTCGAACTGCACAAAGCCTCCGCGGTGGAGCCGGTAGAGCAGCCAGAAGGAGTAGAGCTGCAGGCCGAGCAGCAGCCCGGCGCGCACCGTTTCAGACAGCATGGTCAGGGAACCGGTGCTGAAGGCGGCAATCAGGAAGATCGCTGTCATCACGGAGTCGACCAGAACGGTGCAGACAAAGGTCCGTTCCTGGCGGCGCTCTCCTCGCGTGGGCCGACGCTTCATCGCGCGCCTCCGCTGTCTACGGCCAGGCGGCTTGCGCGGCCTGAGACGGGTGAGCCTGCTTCATCCGGTCCTGGAATTGGCACGATGGCAAGGTCCACGTGGTGGCCGGCACGGCGCAGCCTTTCCTCCGCCGCGCCACCGCCCTCGCAGAGCACGGAGGGAGGCGTCTGCGGATCGGAGGCGAGGGTGACTTCGGCAACGCAGGTCTCCCCCGCCAGGCGGCTCCGCAGAGACAGCAGCTTCGCCTGAGGAATTTCGGCCCTGACGGCTTCGGCGATGTCGCGCCGAAGATCCTCCGACGCGCGCGCATCGAGGAGCGTCGGCAAGGACCTCCCGAACATGACGAGCCCGTTCCGGATCATGAGGAAGGTGACGAAGCCGGCGCCGAGCGCGTCGAGAGACAAGGCAAGTACCGGGTCCTGCGCAAGGGCGGCCGCCGTCAAGGTCAGTTGCAGAAAGAGCGACGACATCATCATCACGAACCTGCCGTGAAGCTGCGCCTTGAAGACCTCGGATTGCTTCTGTGTAGAAGCGCCACGCACGACGAGCCAGTTGATGACGTTCAGCAAGGCGTTGACCGCGTTGGTCAGGGCGGCGGCGGCCAGGTCAAAAGGGCCCGCTGCGGCACGTGCGGCGAAGAGCGTATCGATGACGGTCTGCGCCACCCAGAGGCCGCTGAAGATCAGGCTGAGGCCGAGCAGTGCCGAGGCGAAGTTCTCCAGCTTGGCGACGCCGAAAGAGAAGTGCGCGAGGTTGCCACGGTGAACCGCGCGCAGGACCTGAAAGGTATAGGCCAGCAGAGCGAGCATGATCACACTGCGGATCGCTTCGCCCATGAGGGTCAGAGACCCTGTGACGATCGCGAGGACGACGATCATGATGTCGGCCAGCACATCGATGACGAGAGCGAAGATGATCGATCGCTCTTTCTTGCGCTGCTCTGCGGTCAGCTTCTTCATGTGCCTGACCGCGAGGGGCACCGCGTCGTTGCCGCCGCTTTTCGTCTGGAGGGGTATTCACCGAAGCCGCCGGGCGCGGAGGAGAGAGGCCGTTTGTACGCATGACGACCGGCGCCAACAGAAAACTGGCTGTCTCCTTTTGGATAGAGGAGCCGCCGCAACTGGTTGATCTTGACCGCTGATCCTCGGGGAATTCTGGCCGGCATTTCCTGTACGACCTTTCTCGAGCAGCCTGGAGAACGGAGCGGACAGCAGGCCTGTCTCTGTCGGGGCGGTCCGGGACAGGCAGCTTCGACCAATGGCCCGCTGCGGCCTGGCTCCTGCGAGGATACGGTTCCTAGATGTGGCAATCCAGGTAGATCTTGCGCCGGGATTGCGGCGGGCGTCTTATGACAACCACAGGACGTAGCAAGGCGCGCCTTACGGTAGGAGAGCAGGGCATGGATTTGCTGAGGCGCCACGACGGGGCCGACGATGACGGGACCCGCCGCCGGCTTGATGAAGTGAGCTTCCGCCTTCCGTTCCGACGGGTGCCCGATGACGTCGCGGCCCAGGCGCGCTTCGGCCTCATCATCCTGCAGGCCGACGAGGTCATCGAGGGCGAGTTCCCCCGGCTGCTGTCCGCGCCGCTGGGGGCGGGCGGCCTTTACCTGCACTACACCCGGGTGCCGAGCGGCCACGAGGTGACATCGGAAAGCCTGGCGGAGATGGAGGCGGCGCTGCCGGCGGCGGTGCGCTTGCTGCCCCAGGGGGCGCCCTTCGACGTTGTCGCCTACGCCTGTACCTCCGGGGCTACGGTCATCGGCGAGGAGCGGGTGGCGGAGATCGTCCGCGAGGTGCGCCCCGGCGTTGCCGTTACCAATCCGCTGACCGCGGCCAAGGCGGCGCTCACGGCGCTGGGCGTGCGGCGTCTTGGCTTCGTCACGCCCTACGTGGCGGAAGTCTCTTCGGCCATGCGCGACAACCTGGCGGCATCGGGCTTTCAGACGGTGGCCTTCGGCTCCTTCGAGGTGGCGGCGGAAGACGTCGTGGCGCGTATGTCGCCGGAAAGCATCCTGGAGGCGATTGTGAGCGTGGGCGAGGCGGCGGACTGCGACGGCGTCTTCGCCGCCTGCACCAATTTGCGCGCCGCCGGGATCATCGAAGCGGCGGAGACCCACCTCGGCAAGCCGGTGATCACCAGCAACCAGGCGCTGGCCTGGCACATGCTGCGCCTGGCCGGCAATGATGCGGCTCTGCCCGGCTGCGGCCGGCTCTTCACATTGCCGCTGCCGGACTGAACTAGGCGCGCGCCAGCAGGCGGCCGGCTTCGCCGCGCAGGCGCGCGGCGGCGAAGTCGATGAAACTGCGGGTCTTGGCCGCGGCGCGGCGCCCCTCGGCATGCAGCAGGTGGATCGGAATCTCCTCGTCCTCGAAGTCGCCCAGCAGTTCGACAAGGCGACCCTCGACCAGGGCGTCACTCACCTGGTAGGAGAGCACGCGGGTGATGCCCCAGCCCGCCACGGCAGCGTCGATCACCGTCTGCAGGCCGTTCACGCTGAGCCTGGGGGCGACGCGCAGGCTGCGCCGCTTTCCCCCCTTGGTGAAGGTCCAGCTCAGCACTTCGCTGACGCTGGTGGAGAGCATCAGTCGGTGGTCGCGCAGGGCCTCCGGCGTCTCAGGGATACCGTGGCGTTCCAGGTAGGCCGGTGCCGCCACCACGATGCGACGCAGGCGGCCGACGCGGCGCGCGGAAAAGGAGGAGTCGGGCAACTCGCCGATGCGCAGGGCAACGTCCAGGCCTTCGTCCAGCAGGTTGACGTTGCGGTCGATGAACAGCGCTTCGGCGCTCACCGCCGGAAAGGCGTCCAGGTAGTCGCGCAGGATGGGTGCCAGGATTTGCTGGCCGAAGAGCACCGGCGCGGTCAGGCGCAGGTGCCCGCTGGGCGCCGTGGTGGCGCCCTGCGCCGCGGTCTCCGCCTCTTCCAGTTCGGCCAGGATCCGCTGCGCGTCCTCGCGCAGCCGCGCGCCGGCCTCGGTCAGCGCCACCTGCCGCGTGGTACGGGTGAAGAGCTGCACGCCCAGGCGCGTTTCCAGCGCCGTGACCAGGCGGGTCACCGCCGGCGGCGACATCTTGAGACGCCGGGCGGCGGCGTTGAAGGCGCCGGTTTCGGCCACGGCGACGAAGGTGGTGAGCTCGCGGAAACGATCCATTATTGCATTATATGAAATAGTGAGTTCTTTGCACTCGCTATTCTTTCAGGTGTGGTCGAGTGCCATTTTGAGGGGGAGCAAGAGAGCCCCCCAAAGGACCCCCGGAAAGGAGATCGCCATGGCCCGCGCTTTCGCCGAGATCGCCTTCACCCCCGCCGTGCTGGCCGAGCAGGAACGCCAGGGCACGGCCGGAAGCTACGCGAAGTTCCTCAGCCCCGAGGCGGCGCCGGCCGACGCGATCGGACCGGCGGAGGCGGATTTCATTACCCGCCGCGACGGCTTCTTCCAGGCGACGGTGGGCGAGAACGGCTGGCCCTACGTGCAGTTCCGCGGCGGGCCCGAGGGTTTCCTCAAGGTGCTGGACGAGAAGACGCTGGCCTACGCCGACTTCCGCGGCAATCGCCAGTACATGAGCGTCGGCAACCTGCGCGCCGACGCGCGGGTCTCGCTGATCCTGGTCGACTACCCCAACCGGCGGCGCCTGAAGGTCTGGGGCCATGCGCGCATCGTCGACATCGAGGAGGACCCCGAACTGGTCGCCGGGTTGCACGACCGCGGCTACAGCGCCAAGCCGGAGCGGGCCATCGTCATTACGGTGGCGGCGCTGGACTGGAACTGTCCTCAGCACCTGCCGCAGCGCTTCACCCTGGAAGAGTTGGAGCCCGCCCTGGCGCCGCTGCGCGAGGAACTGCAGCGGCTGCGCGCGGAGAACGCGGCGCTGAAGGCGGCCGCTACGGTGTGACAGTCGTCACGAGGCGGTAGCCGGCGTCGTAGGCGTCGAGCTCCAGCAGGTCGCCGTAACGCTGCTTCCAGGCGCCGCTTTCGAGGTCGCTTGCCAGCTTTTCCAAGGCCTCGGTCACGTCGCCCAGCGCCCAGAAGGAAGACATGGCAGCGCGGATCTTGGGATCGAGATAGGCCGCGGGCCGGCGCCAATAGGCGTAGAGAAACCCGTCGATACAGTCGTGCGGCACCGGCACGGCGGAAATCCCGACCGGCCCGAGCCAGGCCTCGTAGTCCGTCATGCGGGGCATCTGCGCGTCGTCCAGGGCCGCGAGCTCGGGGATGTAGTCCGCCAGCCAGAAGCCCGGATGCGGGAGTCGAGATAGGCCGCGGGCCGCCGCCAATAGGCATAGAGGAACCCGTCGACACAGTCGTGCGGCACCGGCACGGTGGCAATCTCGACCGGCCCAAGCCATCGAGCGTAGTCGGTCATCTGCGGCATCTGCGTGTCGTCCAGCGCCGCGAGCCCGGGCAGGTAGTCCGCCAGCCAGAAGCCCGGATGCGCCGGATCGAAGGTCAGGATGACGATCGGGCCCCGCGTCACGCGGCGCATCTCGGCCATGCCCTTTGCCTTGTCGGTCCAGTGGTGCACCGTCAGCACCGCCATGGCCGCATCGAAAGTCTTGTTGCCGAAGGGCAGGTCCTCGGCATAGCCCTGAACGACCTGCGCCGCGGCGTGCCGGCGCTGCCGGATCATTTCCGCCGAGGGCTCGAGCGCCGTGACCTCTCTGCCTGCGGGTTCGTAGGAGCCCGTGCCGGCGCCGACATTGAGGACGGTTCTTGCCGGTCCCAAAGCCTCTGCGATCACCCTTTCGATCCGGGGATCGGGTTTTCTGAGATCGGAATAATTGACCCCGATGGTGTCGTAGGAGGCGCGCATGACGCCGGCGAACATAGGGCGGAAGCCGGCTTGCCGCAACTCGTGGTGGACGGAGCCTCGTTGGCCGCCAGCTAGAGCTTTTTCTTCATGAAGGAATCGGGCGGCGTCCAGGTGCCGGGCACCGTCTTGTTGGCCCAGCGGCAGATCTCCTGCAGCACCGGCAGCAGGGCCTGGCCCTTATCGGTCAGCAGGTATTCGTAGCGCGGCGGGCGCTTCTGGTACGGCTTGCGCTCGACCAGGCCGGCCGCTTCCAGGCCCGCCAGGCGGTCGCTCAGCACCGAAGTGGTGATGGCCTCGGGAGAGTCGAGGAACTCCGCGAAGCGCTTCTTGCCGATCATCATGTCGCGCACAATGACCAGGCTCCAGCGGTCGCCCAGGATGTCGAGCGTCGCGGCGATCGGGCAGTTGGAGCGCGATTCGCGTCTTGGGGTCCGGGCCATAGCCTCCTGTATTCCATCAATCCCGCGGGCTGTCATCTTCGGTCAGTCAATTGTCACTTGCAAGTCACTAGTCAATGGCCCTATACCCTTCCTCTGTTCCGGGACGGCGGCGCTTCCCGGGGGCAACGAACAAGGGGAGTGCGATATGACCGAAACGCCTGCGAAACCGCTGACCGGGGGCTGCCTCTGCGGCGCCGTGCACTACGAGATCGCGGCCGAACCGATCCTGACCGGCCACTGCTATTGCGAGGATTGCCGGCGCACCAGCGGCACCGCCCATGGCACTCATGTCATGGTGCCGGAAGAAAGCTTCGCCATGACTGGCGAGGTGCGCGCCTACGACCGGCCGGCGGACAGCGGCAATGTGGTCAGCCGGCGGTTCTGTCAGACCTGCGGCTCCGCGGTCTTTTCCACCAACAGCGGCATGCCCGGATTTACCTTCGTGCGCGCCTCCAGCCTGGATGACCTGGATGCGGTCACGCCCGGCGCCGTGGTCTACGCGAGCCGCGCTCCGCGGTGGGATCCGGTGGACCCCTCGCTGCCGTCCTTCGCCGAGATGCCGACGGAGGCCGAACGCCAGGCGATGACCGGCCAGGAAGGGTGAGCGAGGATGGCCGACGGCCGGCAAGACCCGCTCACCGGCGGTTGCCTCTGCGGCGCGGTGCGCTACGAGATCTCCGACGCGCCCAAGGCGGCGGTTCATTGTCATTGTGCTGACTGCCGGCGGTCCAGCGGCACCGGTCACTGTACCCATGCGGTCTGTGCCGAAGCGGACTTCACACTGCACGGCAGGCCCGCCGTCTACGAGCGGCCGGCCGACAGCGGCACCCTTGTCCGCCGCCACTTCTGTTCCACCTGCGGGTCGCCTTTGTTCTCGACCGGTGACAGCGGCTCGGGGCTCGTTTTCGTCCGCGCGTCCAGCCTCGACGACCCCGACAGGGTGACCCCGCAGGCTTCGGTCTATGCCAGCCGGGCGCCGAAGTGGGACCCGGCCGACCCCGCTTTGCCGTCCTTCCCCGAGATGCCCAGCCCGGAACAACGCCAGGCCTTGCTGCAGCGGAAGTAGCTCGGCTGCTGACAGGCCGGAATACTTGCCCTAACATCGGCGCATGAGCGAGATCATCAATCTGCGGCAGGCCAAGAAGCGCCGCGCCCGCGCCGAGAAGGAAGCGCAGGCGGCCGCCAACCGCACCAGGTTCGGCCGCACCAAGGGTGCGCGGAAGAAAGCCGAGGCTGAGCGGAACAAGGCAGAGCGCGAGCTTACCGGCAAGAAGCTCGACGCCAATAAGCTCGACGCCCAAAAACTCGATCGGGACTGATCCGCCGCTTTGTCTTCCGATCAGGTTTCCTCACCGCAGAACCGTTCAACGGCCGGGGGCGCTTCGCCGCTGGTCGCAGCCTTGCTGCTGACGATCTCCTCGGCCTGCTGGGGCGGCAACATTTTCATCGGCCGCGCGGTGCATGCCGAGGTGCCGCCGGTGGGCCTCAGCTTCTGGCGCTGGGTGCTGGCGCTGGCCATTCTGCTGCCCTTCGCCTGGCCGAGGGTGAGGCGCGACCTGCCGGAGATCCGCCGCCATTGGAAGACCCTGGCGGCGCTCGCCTTCTTCGGCATGGCGGCCTTCCACACCTCGCTCTATCTCTCGGTGAACTACACCACGGCGACCAACGCGGCCCTGCTGGTCGCCATCTGCCCGGTGCTGGTGCCGCTGCTGTCCTGGGCGCTCTACAGGGAGCCGATATCGCCGCGCATCCTGCTGGCCATTGCCGTCTCCCTGGCCGGCGTCACGGCGGTGATCCTGCGCGGCGACCTCGCCCTGTTGCGCAGTCTCAGCGTCAACAAGGGCGACTTCATCATGCTGGCCGCCGTTTTCTTCTGGTCGATGTACACGGTCCTGGTGAAGCGCCGGCCCGCCGCGCTGCACCCGCAGTCGCTCATGGCGGCGACCATGGCCCTGGCGATCGCCATGCTGCTGCCGGTCTATCTCTGGGAGCACGCCTTCGTGCGCGTGATGCCGGTGACCCAGGACTCGCTGCTGGCCGTCGCCTATGTGGTGGTCTTCGCCTCGTTGCTGGCCTTCCTCTGCTTCAACCGCGGCATCGAGGTGCTGGGCCCCAACAAGGGCGGCCTCTTTATGCACCTGGTGCCGGTCTTCGCCGCGCTGCTGGCTTTCGTCTTCCTGGGCGAGCGTCTGCAGGGCTTCCACGCTGTCGGCATCGCCGCGATCGTGACGGGCATCGTGCTGGCGACGACGGCAAGGAGCGGGGCAAAGGCGGGGGCGAGACCGGGCCGTTAGGGCTTGATCACCTTTCCGGGGTTCATCAGGCCCTCGGGGTCGAGCGCCTGCTTGACGGCGCGCATGAGGTCAAGCTCGACCTCGGACTTGAAGCGCGCGTTTTCCTCCCGCTTCATGTAGCCGATGCCATGCTCGGCGGAGATCGAGCCGCCCATCTCCACCACCAGCTCGTGCACCGCCTCGTTCACCTCTTCCCAGCGGGCGAGGTAGGCCTCGCGTTCGGCGTCTTCCGGCTGCGAGAGGTTGAAATGGATATTGCCGTCACCGACGTGGCCGAAGGCCACCGGGCGGATGCCGGGCACCATGTCCTTCACCAGCGCCGTTGCGCGGGCGATGAACTCCGGTGTCTTGGACACCGCTACGGAGACGTCGTGCTTGATGGAACCGCCCTCGAACTTCTGCGCCTCGACGATGCCTTCGCGGATGGCCCAGAAGGCCGT
>JBNKHC010000220.1:0-3437 GCA_050290145.1 Kiloniellaceae bacterium
CCTTATTCCGGGTGCTCGGCCTCGCCTTCCAGGAGGGCCGCCTTGCGCTCCACGCCCCAGCGATAGCCGCCCAGGCCGCCGTCCTCGCGCAGGGCGCGATGGCAGGGGATGACCAGGGAGACCGGGTTGGTGGCGCAGGCCCGGCCGACGGCGCGCTGGGCGCGCGGCGCCCCCAGGATCTCGGCGATCTCCGAATAGGTGCGGGTCTCGCCGCAGGGGATGGCGATCAGTTCGTTCCACACCCGGCGCTGGAAGGCGGTGGCGCGCACGTCGAGGGGCAGCTCCGCGTGGGGGATCTTGCCTTCCAGGAAGTCGATGACCAGGGAAACCGATTGGGCGATGGAATGCTGGTCGCGGGTGATGCTCTCGGCCTGGGGGAACTCGTGCTCCAGCTCCTCGACCAGCGCCGCGTCGTCGTCGCCCAGGCTGAGGAAGCAGAGCCCCTTGGCGGTGGCGGCCACCAGCAGGCGGCCCAGCGGCGAGTCGACGATGTCGTAGACGATGACCGCGCCCTTGCCGCCCTTGGCGTAGGAGGCCGGGGTCATGCCCAGCATGCGCTCGGCGCGCTCGTAGACGCGGCTGGAGGAGCCGTAGCCGGCACCGTAGGTGGCCTGGGCGATGGATTCGCCGTTCTTCAACTGTTCGCGGAAGGCGGCGTTGCGCCTGGCGTCGGCGTAGTCGCGCGGGCTGACGCCTATGACGCGCTTGAAGAGACGCTGCAGATGCCAGGGGCTCACGTCCAGCGCGTGGGCGATCTCCGCCAGGGTCAGGCGCTCGCCCTCCTGCGCGTCGATCAGGTCGCAAGCCCGGCGCACCAGGTCCAGCTGCCTGGCGGTAGCCTTGGCCTGGGTGCTCGCGGCGCTCTTGGCTTTCTGCATGTCCATCGCTCTTTCTCCTGCCGACAATAGTCCTTCTCAGCGCTTTTGTAGCGGGTGAAGGGATTTCGGCTCTATCCGAAGCTTGCGCGGCCTTGCCGGTGGATAACTCCCCGGATTCCTCAAATTGTTATTAGGCGAACAGTCCCATTGTCATATAGTCGTAGCAAAACAATCAAAAGAGCATCGCGACGGGCCGTTAGCTTTGCGCCGCATGGCGCGGCCCCTCTGGGGGATCCGAGTCGCACGAACTAGGGAGAACCTCTTATGCGTTTGAATCGTAATCTTGCTGCCTTTGCCGCAGCCGCGGCCGTGGCGTGCAGCCTGGCCCAGCCGGCGTCGGCGGCGACGGAAATCCAGTGGTGGCACGCTTTCACCGGTCGCCTGGGCGACATCCTCGCCAAGCAGGTTGAAGACTTCAATGCGTCTCAGAACGACTACAAGGTGGTTGCAGTTTACAAGGGCAACTACTCCGAGACGTTGAACGCGGGCATCGCCGCCTTCCGCGCCAAGCAGCAGCCGCACATCCTGCAGGTGTTTGAGGTCGGCACGGCGACCATGATGGCGGCCAAGGGGGCGGTGAAGCCGGTTTACGAAGTGATGGAAGCCGGCGGCGAGACCTTCGACCCTTCGGTCTACCTGCCCACGGTCACGGGCTATTACACCGATCCCGAAGGCAATATGCTGTCCATGCCCTACAACAGCTCCACCCCGGTGCTGTACTTCAACAAGGACGCCTTCAAGAAGGCTGGCCTCGACCCCGCCGCGCCGCCCAGGACTTGGGGCGAGTTCGGCAAGGCGCTCGACGCCCTGAAGGCTTCCGGCTCGGAGTGCCCCTTCACTACCGCCTGGCAGTCCTGGGTGCACCTGGAGAACTTTAGCGCCTGGCACAACGTGCCCTTCGCCACCAAAGCCAACGGCTTTGAGGGCACTGACACCGAACTGAGCTTCAACGGCCCGACCCAGGTGAAGCACATCCAGCAGCTCGGCCAGTGGGCCAAGGAAGGCAAGTTCATCTACGCCGGCCGCCGCAACGAGGGCGGTGCGCGCTTCCGCAGCGGTGAATGCGCCATGTTCACTGAATCCTCTGCCGGTTATGCCGGGGTGAAGGCGGAAGCGGCCTTCGATTTCGGCGTCTCCAACCTGCCCTACTGGGACGATGTGGCTGGCGCGCCGCAGAACACCATCATCGGCGGCGCCAGCCTCTGGGTGTTGAGCGGCCACCCCGACGAGGAGTACAAGGGCGCCGCCAAGTTCTTCTCCTTCCTGTCCAAAGCGGAGGTGCAGGCGGACTGGCACCAGCAGACCGGCTACCTGCCGATCACCTTGGCCGCATACGACCTGACCAAGGAGCAGGGCTTTTACGAGAAGAATCCGGGCACCGAAACGGCGCTCATCCAGATGACCGCCAAGGCGCCGACGGCGAACTCCAAGGGCCTGCGTCTCGGCAGCTTCGATCAGATTCGCGGTATCATCGACGAAGAGCTGGAGGAGGTCTGGGCCGGCAAGAAGTCGGCACAGGCAGCGCTTGATTCCGCGGTCGAGCGCGGCAACGTGTTGCTGCGGCGCTTCGAGCGGGCCAACAAATAGGTCGATCTTAGGCAGTGCGCAGGCGCCGGTCCCCTGGTCCGGCGCCTGCAGCCTAATCCCACGGCACCTGACCGGGTTTCAATTCAGCATGGAAAAGCGCGTCGTCTTCCGGCCCTCGCCGCTGCCTTACCTGCTTGTGCTGCCGCAGTTGGTCATCACCGCGGTCTTTTTCCTCTGGCCAGCCTCGCAGGCGCTCTATCAATCGCTGCTGATCGAGGATCCGTTCGGCCTCAGCACCGAGTTCGTCTGGTTCGAGAATTTTTCCTTTCTCTTCTCCGATCCGCTCTATCTCCAGACCTTCTGGACCACCGCCTTCTTCAGCGCGGCGGTGACGGCGCTCTCCCTGTGTGTCGCCCTGCTGCTCGCGGTCATGGCCGACCGCGTCGTGAAGTTCGCGTCGGGCTACAAGACGCTGTTGATCTGGCCCTACGCCGTGGCCCCGGCAATCGCCGGCGTGCTTTGGCTTTTCCTGTTCAATCCCTCGATCGGGCTGGTGGCCTACTACCTGAAGGTCGGGGGCTACGACTGGAACCATGTGCTCAACGGCGGCCAGGCCATGTTCCTGGTGGTCATCGCGGCGGCCTGGAAGCAGGTCAGCTATAATTTCCTGTTCTTCCTGGCCGGCCTGCAGGCGATCCCCCGCTCGCTGATCGAGGCGGCGGCCATCGACGGCGCGGGACCGCTGCGCCGATTCTGGTCCATCGTCTTTCCGTTGCTGTCGCCGACGACCTTCTTTCTCATCGTCGTCAACATCGTCTACGCCTTCTTCGAAACCTTCGGTATCATCCACACCATCACCAAGGGCGGCCCCGGCAAGGCGACGGAAATTCTCGTCTACAAGGTCTATGCCGATGGCTTCGTCGGGCAGGATCTCGGCAGCTCCGCCGCCCAGTCGGTCATCCTAATGGCGATCGTCATCACCCTTACGGTCATCCAATTCCGCTTCATCGAGCGGAAGGTCCACTACTAGGG
>JBNKHC010000221.1:0-10128 GCA_050290145.1 Kiloniellaceae bacterium
GGCGACCTGCGCGGACTGCTGCGGCCGCCCACGCGCGGCCTCCTCGCCCCGAAACCGGACGACGAAGACGTGGCGGAGAGCGCCCGCGACGGCCTGCTCGCCCGTGACTGGGCGATTGGCGCCGCCGCCTTGTGGATCGCCGTGCTCTTCCTCGGCTACGCGGTCACCGCCTTCCTGTAATCTGACCCCATGGCCGGCGCTAGGATGAGGGTCGCCTACCACAGGTTAATCTTACCGGGATATATCGCCGGATAGGCGTGGCCGACCGGGGGTATCCGGACGGAAATTCTGATTTTGGCCCCGGTGGTGGCCAGCGGGCCCGCCACAGGGCGCATACCCGGCCCGGGCGCAGTCCTCACCGCCGCCGTGGCCGATAGCCTCCGGGGCGATTCGCGTCGCGAGCCGCAGATCCCCTGTTTCCCTTCGTGACGGAGCCGGTCTCCGCCAGCTTCGTCGCCAGGTCGTTCCTGCACCAATGATCCGGCCCCGACAAGGAACTGCCGCCCGGCGCCCCGGCATTGGGGCAAATCCTCGGATTCCGGGCTATTTTTCAGGCCTCTCCAGAGTTCGTGCCGATTTGCAGGACTTGCGTCCGACCGCCACCCCTCTATTATTCATGCCAACTGCACGGATGAAGTTGCAGAAATGAACTAAGCGGAAAATCTGCTTGGAATAAGGGAGGCCATCTATGAAGTTCACCAATGCGCCTTTGAAGGCTCGGAAAACTATTGGGGCCCGGACTGTCTCCGGTCTCGTCCTGGCCGGCGCTGCCGCCGGCCTTATCGCTGCCGGCCCGGCCAGCGCCAAGGTTGAAGGCGATACCATCGTTCTCGGCTCGGCGATTTCGCTGACCGGCAAGTACTCCTCCAACGGCGTCGACACCCAGAACGGCTACGATCTCGCGGTCAAAAAGATCAACGAGATGGGCGGCGTCAAAGTCGGTGGCAAGAGCTACAAGCTGAAGGTCCAGTACTACGACGACGAATCGACCCCGGCCCGTACCGCTCAGCTGCTGGAACGCCTGATCGAGCAGGACGGCGTGCAGTACATCCTTGGTCCCTACAGCTCGGCGACCACGATCGCCGCGGCGCCGGTGACCGAGAAGTACCAGGTGCCGATGATCGAGGCCGAAGGCGCCTCACGCGCCCTTTTCAACAAGGGCTACAAGTACCTCTTCGCGGTGCTGTCGACCTCTGAGCAGTATCTCGCCAGCGCGGTGAGCCTGGCCGCCGAGATCGCCGAGAAGAACGGCAAGAAGCCTTCCGACGTCCGCGTCGCCATGGTCTTCGAGAACGATGCCTTCTCGCTCGACGTGCGCGCCGGTGTGGTCGAGGACATGAAGAAGTTCGGCATGAAGACCGTCATCGACGACAAGATGCCGGCCGACCTTTCCGACATCTCCGCGACGCTGACCAAGGTCAAGGCCCTGAAGCCCGACCTGCTGGTGATCTCCGGTCACAACAAGGGCGCCGTCACCGCGGCCCGTCAGATGCAGGAACTGCAGGTCCAGGTGCCGATGGTCGCCATGACGCACTGCGAGGGCGCCAAGATCGTTCAGCAGTTCGGCGCGGCTGCCGACGGCTACCTCTGCCCGACCCAGTGGGCCGAAACGCTGAGCTACTCCGACAAGTACTTCGGCTCCGCGGCTGACTACGACAAGCTCTTCAAGTCCTCCTTCGAAGGTTACTCGAACGTGCCTTACCAGGCGGCCCAGGCTTCGGCCGCGGTGATCGTGTGGAAGGAGGCCTTCGAGGCCGCGAATTCCTTGGACACCGACAAGGTGCGCGACGCCATCGCGGCGACGAATTCGGAAACCT
Source organism: Kiloniellaceae bacterium (assembly GCA_050290145.1). Classification (GTDB taxonomy): domain Bacteria; phylum Pseudomonadota; class Alphaproteobacteria; order Kiloniellales; family Kiloniellaceae; genus Pelagibius. The sequence continues at coordinate 1,818 of JBNKHC010000221.1, forward strand.
TCTACGGGCCGATCAAGTTCTCCGAAGCCGGCAACAACATCGCCAAGCCGATGGTGCTGCGGCAGATTCAGGGCGGCGAGTACAAGGTTGTCGCCCCGTCCAAGTACGCCTCCGACCCCTTGGTCTGGCCGCGCGAGGCCATGTACTGAGGGTTCGCCCGATTGCCCCCGCCCGGATGATTTCGGGCGGGGGCTTTAGCTTTTACCGCCTTCGGGCATTCTCGGGCGAAGGACAGATATGTTCGACAATATCGACCTGTTGACGCTAGCCCCGGCGCTCAACGTCCAGCTTCTGCTCGACGGAATTTTCGTCGGGGCTATCTTCGTGCTCGCCGCCTACGGCCTGGCCCTCGTCTGGGGCGTCATGAACGTCAAGAACCTGGCCCAGGGCGAATTCGTGATCATGGGCGGCTACCTGGCCTGGCACCTCAGCACCTACGGCATTCATCCCATCGTCTCCATCCCGATCGTCTTCGCGATCATGTTCGCTTTCGGCTGGGCGATCTACCTGTTGATCATCCGCTACGTCATCACGCGCGACCTCTTCACCTCGCTGCTCGCCACCTTCGGTATCGCCCTGGTGCTGCAGCAGGCACTGAACCTGGCTTATGGACCGGAGGTGCGCACCGCGGAATCAGGCTTCACCTCCCACGCCCTCTTCGGCGGGCTGGTCACCGTCGCCGAGATCAAGATCATCTCCTTCTTCCTCTCCATCGGACTTGCTGCGGCGGTCATCACCTTCATGAAGACCAGCCGCATGGGCCAGGCGATCCGCGCGACGGCGCAGGACCCCCGCGCGGCGAAGATCATGGGAATCGATACCGAGCGGGTCTACGCCTTCACCTACGCGCTGAACGCCGCCATCTGCGGGGCCGCCGGCGTGCTGGTTTCGATGATCTGGGTGATCCAGCCGTTCTATGGCATCCCCCACTCCATCCGCGCCTTCGTCATCGTCACGGCGGCGGGACTGGGCAACATCCCCGGCGTGATCGTCACCGGCCTCGGCCTGGGCATGGCCGAGCAGTACTCCGGCTTCGTGCTCGGCGCGGAGTTCCAGCAGGCGACGCCGCTGATCCTGCTGCTGCTCGTCCTGATCTGGCGACAGATGCAGATGGCGCGGCACAGACAAGTGGTTCAGTAGGCCATGAGCAGCGACAACACACTTCCCTCCGGCACCGGCTCTCCCGACGTGGATACCGGCTACAGCGGCCAGCACAGCAGGATCGAGATCAACCGGGACACGACGCCCTGGTACGTCTATGCGGTGATCATCGCCGCGGCCCTGGTGGCGCCTTTCATCTTCCCCGCCTACACGACGCAGATCGCCTTCCTCTGGCTGATGATCCTCTTCGCCGTGACGTGGGACATCGCCGGTGGGCAGATGGGGTACAACTCCCTGGGCAACATCTTCTTCTTCGGTGCCGGCATGTACATCTGCGCTGTCGTGCAAGTCGGCATGTTCACCGACGTGGGCGCCTATACCTCGGCGCGCGGCGGCGAGCAGCTGCAGCTCGGCTACTTCGATTACTTCTCCAGCCTCGCCGTCGGCATGGGCGCCGCCGCCGTAGGCTGCGCCTTCTTCGCCATCGTGCTGGGGCGCATCGTCTTTGGCCTGCGCGGCCCCTACTTCGCCATCGGCACCCTCGGCATCGCCCTCTCGGCGCGTGAGCTGGCCGGCACCTGGGAATGGATCGGCGGCGGCAGCGGCATCGCCATGCCTGTCTATCCAGGCCTGCCGCACGAAAGATCCGTGGTCTTCTACATCATTTTCTTCCTGCTGGCGGCCCTCTCCTTCATCTTCGTGCGCTGGCTCTATTCCACCCGCTTCGGGCTGGCGGTCAACGCCATCCGCGACGACGAGGAAAAGGCCGAGGCGATGGGGATCCACACGCTGCGCCACAAGCTGGTGGCCTGGTCGTCGGCGGCCTTCTTCCTGGGCATGTCAGGCGCCATCTTCGGCAACCTGACCGGCTTCGTGGAGCCCCTCGAGGTCGCCTTCCCGGCCGCCACCTTCGGCATCTTCATGGTCGTGATGGCGCTGCTGGGCGGCAAGGGCACCCTCTGGGGGCCGGTCATCGGCGCAACCCTTTTCCATGTCGTCAAGGAGGTCACTTGGACCTACCTGCTGGGCTGGCAGTGGGTGGCCCTGGGCCTGCTGATCGTCGTCAACGTGGTGTTCTTCCAGGAAGGCATCATGGGTTGGATGCAACGCAAGTGGCCGGAGCGCTTCGGCATTACGGTCGATCAGCGCATGTCCGCATCCGGCGGCGGCGCCACGGAGGCCGGCCGATGAACGCCGAGATGATCAAAGTCGAGAACGTCTCGAAGTCCTTCGGCGGCGTGCGCGCCAACCACGAGGTCTCGATCAGCGTGCCGGAGGGCAAGATCACCGGCCTGATCGGCCCCAACGGCTCCGGCAAGACGACGCTGTTCAACTCCATCGTCGGCTACCATCCGATCGATGGCGGCTCCATCAAGTTCGAGGGCCGGGAGATTTCCAATCTCAAGGTGCCGCAGATCGCCCGCCTGGGCCTGCTGCGTACCTTCCAGCAGACCCGCATCTACGGCAAGATGGACTGTGTGCGGAACATGCTGATCTCGGTGCCCCATCGTAACCAGGGCTTCGTCGACATGTTCAAGGGCTACTCGGGCGAACAGAAGGACAAGGCCGAGGCCTTGCTGGAGTTTGTCGGGCTGTACCAGAAGCGCTTTCTCATGTCGGGCGACCTCTCCTTCGGTCAGCAGAAGCTGCTGGAGTTCGCCATGGCGCTGATGAACGATCCCAAGGTGCTGCTGCTCGACGAGCCGACAGCGGGCATCAACCCGACGCTGATCAACGGGCTGATCGACCGGCTGAAGCGGGCCAACGAGGAATTCGGTATCACGCTTTTTGTCATCGAGCACAACATGCGGGTCATCATGAACCTGGCCGAGCACATCTACTGCCTGGCCCACGGCGAGATGTTGGCCGAAGGCGATCCGGACGAGATCCAAAACGACCAGCGCGTCATCGACGCCTATCTGGGGGCGCACTGATGAGCGACCAAGGACAGAGCAAGCAGATTCGCGGCTATGGCCGAGGTGGCGTCGAGACCGTCATCTCGGTCGAGGACGTCAACCGCCAGGCTTCCCAGCTGGCCAAGGAAGGCATCCCGCCCAGCCGCCTGGCGGAGCTGGCCCAGAACGACGACTTCGTGAAGATCGATGGGCTGCGCGCCGGCTACGGCAAAATGCAGATCCTGCACGACTTCAACCTGCAGGTCGGCAAGGGCCAGTCGCTCTGCCTCATCGGACCGAACGGCGCCGGCAAATCGACGGTCCTGCACTCGATTTTCGGCTTCACCAACATCTTCGGGGGTGCGATCAACGTCAACGGCAAGAACGTGACCAAGCTGTCGCCCAAAGACAAGCTGCGCTCGGCCGGGGTCGCCTACATCCTGCAGGACAAGTCGGTCTTCCCCGGGATGACCGTGGAAGAGAACCTCTGGATGGGCGGCTACCTGATGGACAAGCCGACCCAGGCCAAGGAAAAGGCCGAGGAGATCTTCGAGAAGTACCCGCGCCTGGCCGAGCGCCGCAAGCACGCGGCCAAGGTGCTGTCCGGCGGCGAGCGCCGGCTGCTGGAGATCTCCCGCGCCCTGGTGATGGACCCGGAAGTGCTGCTGGTGGACGAACCCTCCATCGGCCTGGAGCCGCGCTTCATCGACATGGTCTTCGAGATCCTGGAGGACCTGCAGAGGGGCGAGGGCAAGACCATCATCATGGTGGAGCAGAACGCCAAGAAGGGCCTGGAGTTCGCCGACATCGGCTATGTGCTGGTTTCCGGCGAGCTGGCCATGGCGGACATGGGCGACGTGCTGCTGGAGGACCCGGAGGTCGGGCGCCTCTTCCTCGGCGGCTAGAGGCCAGATCTCAAGAGGGCGGGCGCAGGGTCCCGGTCCTATTGGACCAAGGGGGGACTTGATCCGCGGGCGCGGAACGTCAATTCTGAACGAAACGAGCGGACGGGAGAGGCAGATGCCTCCTTTCCCGCCCTTCACAGTTGCCAATCCGGACAGCCGCCGCGCCTGCGGCGCCGCAGGGAAAGGGAAGATCACGAAACCATGCAGATGACCGGCCAATACCGCATCGAGGCACCGCGCGAAACCGTGTGGGAGGCTCTGAACGACGTCGAGGTACTGCGTCTCTGCATCCCGGGTGTCGAGGAGATCGAAAAGACCTCCGACACCTCCTTCACCGCCAAGGTACGCGCCAAGGTCGGCCCAGTTTCCGCGCGCTTTGCCGGCGAAGTCACCCTGAGCGACCTGGACCCGCCCAAGGGCTACACCATCTCCGGCGAGGGCAAGGGCGGCGCCGCCGGCTTCGCCAAGGGCGGAGCGAAGGTGAGCCTGGAGGAGGACGGGGCCGCCACTCTGCTGAACTACGACGTCGATGCCCAGGTCGGCGGCAAGCTGGCGCAGATCGGCTCGCGCCTGATCGACGGCACCGCCAAGAAGATGGCTGACGACTTCTTCGCCCGCTTCGCGGAAACGGTCGGCGGCGCGCCGGCCGAAGCGGCCCCAGCCGCTGCGCCGGTAGCCCCGGCGGCCGCTCCGCAGCCCGCCGCCGCCGCGGCGGCCCCGGAGCCGACGCCCGAGCCCTCCGACGCCGACGTGGGGGCCGGCGCCTCGCTGGGCGTCTGGGTCACCGGACTGCTTGTCGCCGTGCTGATTCTGATAGCCATCTTCGTCCTTTGAGCGAATTCGTCTATGTGATCAAAATTTCATGAAGCCTGCAGGCCGCGCCCCTTGACGTGACTCGCGCACGGCAACAGACTTCACCGTTCGAGGAATTCATACCGCCTGGTGCCTCTCGGATACCGCGCGGTCGCAAATAACAAAAAAAACCGGACATTTCGTTCGGAGGTCAAGGAAGGGAGATACTTCATGCCCAGAGTTTCCATGACGGTCAATGGGCGGGCGGTGACAGGCGACGTCGAAGGTCGCACCCTGCTCGTCCAGTTTCTGCGAGAGAACCTGTCTCTCACGGGAACGCACGTCGGCTGCGACACCAGCCAGTGCGGCGCCTGCGTGGTCCACGTCAACGGTGAGTCGGTGAAAAGCTGCACCATGCTGGCGGTTCAGGCCGAAGGCGCGGAAGTGACGACCATCGAGGGACTCGCCAAGGACGGCCAGCTGCATCCCATGCAGGAGGCTTTCCGCGAGAACCACGGACTGCAGTGCGGCTTCTGCACCCCGGGCATGGTTATGTCGGCCGTCGACCTGCTGCAGAAAAACCCCAACCCCGACGAAGGCGAGATCCGCGAGTGGCTGGAAGGCAACATCTGCCGTTGCACCGGCTACCACAACATCGTCAAGGCCATTCAGACGGCCGCCGCCAACATGAAGGGGTAGGATCATGTCAGACACCGGAATTGGCGCCAGCGTCAAGCGCAAGGAAGACTTCCGTTTCCTCACCGGCCAGGGCCGCTACACCGACGACATCAACCGTCCGGGCCAGGTCTACGCCTACTTCGTGCGCTCCCCGCACGCCCACGCCGCCATCAAGGGCGTCAACACCGCCGCGGCCGAAAAGAGCCCCGGCGTGCGCGCCGTCTTTACGGGCGCCGACATGGCCGCCGACAACGTCGGCTCCCTGCCCTGCGGCTGGGTCGTAACCGACCGCAACGGCGACCCGCACAAGGCGCCGCCGCACTTTCCGCTGGCCCGCGACAAGGTGCGCTATGTCGGCGACCATGTCGCCGTGGTCATCGCCGACACCTACGCCCAGGCCAAGGAAGCCGGCGAGCTGGTCGAGGTCGACTACGAGGAGCTGCCCGCCGCGGCCAGCCTGGGGAAGGCGCTGACCTCCGGCGCCCCGCAGGTCCATGACGAAGCGCCGGGCAACCTGTGCTACGACTGGGTGCTGGGCGACGAGGCCGAGATTGATGCCGCCTTCGCCAAGGCGGCCCACGTCACCAAGATCGATCTGGTCAACAACCGCCTGATCCCCAACGCCATGGAACCGCGCGCGGCCATCGGCGAATACGACGGCGGCACCGACAGCTACACGCTGTACTCGACCAGCCAGAACCCACACCTTCTGAAGCTGATCCTCTGCGCCTTCGTGCTCGGCCTGTCCGAGAACAAGCTAAGGGTCATCGCCCCGGACGTCGGCGGCGGCTTCGGCTCCAAGATCTTCTGCTACGCGGAGGAGACCGTCTGCACCTGGGCGGCCAAGAAGGTAAAGGCGCCGGTGAAGTGGACGGCCGACCGCTCGGAGGCCTTCACCTCCGACGCCCACGGCCGCGACCACATCACCCATGCCCAGCTGGCCATGGACGAGAACGGTAAGTTCCTGGGCATGAAGGTCGAGACCACGGCGAACATGGGAGCCTATCTCTCCAGCTTCGCCACCTCGGTGCCGACCTACCTCTACGCCACCCTGCTGGCCGGCCAGTACACCACGCCGGTGATCTACGCCAACGTGAAGGCGGCCTTCACCAACACCGCGCCGGTCGACGCCTATCGCGGCGCCGGGCGGCCGGAGGCGACCTACGTGGTCGAGCGCCTGGTGGAAGTGGCGGCCCGCGAGATGAACATCGACCCGGCGGAAATCCGCCGGCGCAACTTCATCAAGCCGGAGCAGTTCCCCTATCAGACGCCGGTAGCCCTGCAGTACGACATCGGCGACTACGACGCCTCCATGACCAAGGCTCTGGAGATGATCGACTACGATGGCTTCCCGGCCCGCAAGGCGGCCTCCGAGGCCAATGGCAAGCTGCGCGGCATCGGCTTCTCGGCCTACATCGAGGCCTGCGGCATCGCCCCCTCGGCGGTGGTCGGCTCGCTCGGCGCCGGCGTCGGCCTTTGGGAATCGGCCCAGGTGCGCTTCAACGCCACCGGCACGGTGTCGATCTTCACCGGCGCCCACAGCCACGGCCAGGGCCACGAGACCACCTTCTCGCAGCTGGTCGCCGACACCCTCGGCGTGCCTCTGGACAACGTCGAGATCGTGCACGGCGATACCGGCTCCATCCCCATGGGCATGGGCACCTACGGCTCGCGCTCCCTGGCGGTCGGCGGCTCGGCCATCGCCAAGGCCTGCGACAAGATCATCGAGAAGTCGAAGAAGATCGCGGCCCACCTGATGGAAGCCTCGGTCGACGACGTGGAGTTCGACAACGGCACTTTCCGGGTCGCCGGCACCGACAAGGAGAAGTCGATCGCCGAGATCGCCTTCACCGCCTATGTGCCGCACAACTACCCGGAGGATCTGGAGCCCGGCCTCGACGAGACCGCGTTCTACGATCCGCTGAACTTCACCTATCCCTCCGGCGTGCACATCGCCGAGGTGGAGATCGACCCCGCGACCGGCGTCACAGAGATCGTCGACTGGGTCGCGGTGGACGACTTCGGCAACGTCATCAACCCCATGGTGGTCGAAGGCCAGGTCCACGGCGGCATCGCCCAGGGCGTCGGCCAGGCGATGCTGGAAGCTGCGATCTACGACGACGCCAGCGGCCAGCTCCTGACCGGCTCCTACATGGACTACTGCATGCCGCGGGCCGACAACCTGCCGTCCTTCCGGGTCGGCATGACCCAGACCGCCTGCACCCACAATCCCTTGGGGGTCAAAGGCTGCGGTGAAGCGGGCGCCATCGCGGCGCCGGCGGCGACCATCAACGCCATCACCAACGCACTGGGCATCCTGTCCATGGACATGCCGGCGACGCCGGAGAAGGTCTGGCGCCTCGCCAACCAGCATGCTCAGGCCGCGGAATAAGGGGAGAACCGGAAAATGTACGAATTCAATCATCATCGCCCCGCTTCCGTGGACGACGCCGTGGCCGCGCTCAGCGGTGCCGACGACGGCAAGCTCCTGGCCGGTGGCCAGACGCTGATCCCAACCATGAAGCAGCGTCTCGCCAGCCCCTCCGACGTGGTCGACCTGGGGGCCATCGCGGCGCTCAAGGGCATCAAGGAGGAAGGCGGCAACATCGTCATCGGCGCCATGACCACCCATGCCACGGTCGCCAATGACGCGACGGTGAAGGCCAAGATCCCGGCCCTCGCCGTCCTGGCCGACGGCATCGGTGACGCCCAGGTGCGCAACCGTGGCACCATCGGCGGCTCCATCGCCAACAACGACCCGGCGGCGGACTATCCGGCGGGCCTCGTCGGCCTGGGCGCCACGGTGCACACCACCAAGCGCCAGATCCCGGCCGACGAGTTCTTCACCGGCATGTTCGAGACGGCCCTGGCGGAGGACGAGATCATCACCGCCGTGGCCTTCCCGGTGCCCGAGAAGGCCGGCTATGCCAAGTTCGCCAA
>JBNKHC010000222.1:0-14225 GCA_050290145.1 Kiloniellaceae bacterium
CCGGCCGCCATGCCGCGGCTGCTGAAGAACCTGATCCTTTCGGATGTCGGCGACGGCGGCCGCGACATCCGCTACCGCCTGGTCGGCACGGAGATCGTCGCTGCGCACGGCTTCGACTACACCGGCATGACCATCGAGGAACTGACCAGCGGAACGACCCTGGCATTTGCCCGGCGCCTCTACGCCCTGGTGGTCAGCCGCGCCGCGCCGGTCTATTCCGAGGGGAACTTCCGCTGGGCCGAGAAGGAGTTCCACTGGACCAAACGCCTGCACCTGCCGCTTTCGCAAGGGGGCGAGGTGGTCGACATGGTGCTGGTGGGCCAGTTCTACGAGACGACGGTGGGGGCGGGAGAACTGCTTTTGCCGGCGGAGCCGGCAGAGCTGGCGGCCGACCGGGCCCTTCTGGCCTCAGGGCGGTAAGCCTGCGTGGCGTTTCCCGGCTTGACGGCCGCCGCCGCCCGGTCGCGTAATTGGCCGGTCCTTAGCTTGAACTCATTCCGCTGTCCTGCCGCCGCCTTGCCGCCGGGTTGCCTGGGACCGCCGATCGCCGGGGGGAGCCGCGCTTGAAGATCAACGCCTTTGAGGTATTTGTCGTCGGCACGCCGCCGCCGCATTTCGGCGGGCGCTACTGGGTCTTCGTGAAGCTCACCACCGACGGCGGGGTAACGGGCATCGGCGAAGTCTACTCCCTGCCGTTCCATCCCCGGGCGGTGGAAGCGATGATCGCCGACGTCTGTGAGCGCGTCGTCATCGGCGCCGACCCTTTCGGCATCGAAAGCCTGTGGCGGCGCATCTACAGCAGCGGCTACAGCCAGCGCCCGGATCCTTCCCTGCTGGGCGTGTTGAGCGGCATCGAAATGGCCTGCTGGGACATCGTTGGCAAGGAACTCGGCAGGCCGGTCTATGACCTGCTCGGCGGCAGGGTGCACGAGCGCCTGCGCAGCTACACCTACCTTTATCCGGAACCCGGCGAGGACGAGCGCGTCTACAGCGACCCCGATCTGGCGGCGCAGCGGGCGAGCGAGTACGTGAAACAGGGCTTCACCGCGGTGAAGTTCGATCCGGCCGGGCCCTACAGCGCCTTCGACCCGCGCCAGCTTTCCCTGGAAGCGCTCGACCGCTGCGAAGAGTTTATGAAGCGTCTGCGCGAAGCCGTCGGCTCGTCCTGCGACCTGTTGTTCGGCACCCACGGCCAGATGACGCCGGCCGGCGCAATCCGCCTGGCGCGCCGACTGGAGCCCTATGATCCCCTGTGGTTCGAGGAGCCGACGCCACCGGAGGTGCCCGCCGCCATGGGGCAGGTCGCCCGCGCGACCTCGATCCCGGTGGCGAGCGGCGAGCGGCTGACCACCAAGTACGAGTTCGCGGCCCTGCTGCAGGCGCAGGCGGCGGCCATCCTGCAGATGAATCTGGGCCGTGTCGGCGGTCTGCTGGAGGCCAAGAAAATCGCCGGCATGGCCGAGACCTTCTACGCCCAGATCGCGCCGCACCTCTATTGCGGGCCCGTCGTCGGCGCGGCGAACATCCAGATCAGTGCCTGCAGCCCGAATTTCCTGATCCTGGAATCGATCCAGACCTGGGGCGGCTTTCACGCCGAACTGCTGAAGCAGCCGATTCGCTGGGAGGCGGGCTACGTCATCCCGCCCGAGAGCCCCGGGCTCGGTGTCGAACTGGACGAGGCGGTCGCCCGCGCCCATCCCTACGAGGGGTCGGCGCTGCATCTCGAGATGAGCGGCCACCCCGAATGATTTTTCTCTCACCTGTCCTGGAGCGCAACGGACTATGAAGGCAGCAGTCCTCGAGGCCTACAAGGCCCCCCTCGTGGTGCGGCAGGTGGCCGATCCCGAGCCCGGCAAGGCCGGTGCCGTCATCAAGGTGGCGGCCAACGGCATCTGCCGCAGCGACTGGCATGCCTGGGCCGAGCACTGGCCGGGCTTCCTGACGCTGCCGCATGTTCTGGGGCACGAGATGTGCGGCGTCGTCGAAGCCGTCGGACCGGAGGTCACCCGCTTCGTGCCCGGCGAGCGCGTGATCGTGCCGTTCAGTGGCGGCGACGGTGTCTGCCCGCGCTGCCACGGCGGCCTGCCGCATCTCTGCGACGACCCGGTGATGCCGGGCTTCCGCTCGTGGGGCGGTTTTGCCGAGTACGTCGCGGTGGACAAAGCCGATTTCAACCTGGTGAGCCTGCCGGAGGCGGTGAGCTTCCTGGCCGGTGCCGGCATGGGATGCCGCTTCATGACGGCTTTCCACGGACTGACCGACCGGGTGCGCCTCGGCCCCGGCGAATGGGTCGTGGTCTACGGCTGCGGCGGGGTCGGCCTTTCGGCGATCGAGATCGCCGCCTGCCTCGGCGCTCAGCCCATCGCCGTGGACATCGGCGCCGACAAGCTTGCCCTTGCGAGGGAGCTCGGCGCGGTGGCCACCGTCAACGCGGCCGAGGTGGACGATCCGGCGGCGGCGGTTAAGGAGCTGACGGGCGGCGGCGCCCAGGTCGCGGTCGACGCCCTCGGCATCCAGCAGACCTGCGAGAATGCGATTCACAGCCTCGCCAAGCGCGGCCGCCACCTGCAGATCGGCATGACCAACGGCCAGACCGGCGGCAGGCTGCAGGTTCCGATCGACGATGTGATCGGCGGCGAACTGCAGATCTACGGCAGCAAGGGGATGCCCGCCTTCGATTTTCCGGGGATGCTGCGGCTGGTGGCGGCGGGCCGGCTCGACCCCGGGCGCCTGGTGACGCGGACGGTCGCCCTGGAGGAGGCCGGCGACGTGCTTGCCGCCATGGACCGCTTCGACACCCTGGGGTTTACGGTGATCGACCGCTTCTAGGCGCGTGCGCCCCGGACAGCCAAGCGGTCAGACCGCGGCGCGAAGGATCCCGGCGATCTCGTCTTTCAGGGCCAGACGGCGCTTCTTCAGATCCTCGGCGCGGGCGTCGGACGCGGCTTCCACGTCGGCCTCGATGCGGTGAATTTCCCGGTTAACCTCATGGTATTCATCGGCCAGCTTGGCGAAATGAGGATTTTCCATCTTCAGCTTGTGCAGAGCATCGCCGGCCTCGGGGAACTCTTCGTGAAGCTCGTGGGGGACGTGGGTCATAAGGTAAGGCTCTTCCTGACAGTGAATTCGGTCCTTGGATTTAGCGCAGGAGGCCGGGTTTTGCCAGTGCCTCGATTGCCCGGCCTCTCAGCCGCGATCCGGGGCGCGCATCGCGCCGCGATGTGTTCTAACTGTGATTTCCCCCACGGCGCGGGGCCGCGATCTGCGCTCTTTGCTATCTTGGCCTGCCGCAGGGGGCGGTCGTAACGGAGGGAAAAGGGGAAAAGGTCGATGAGCGACGTGATCGAGGGCCTCGACAAGGCCGCGGTGACCCTGGGGCCCGGAGAAGGCCGCGCCGAGAGCAGCCTGCGTCGCCTCAAGATCGGCGGGCAGCCCTTCTTCTACCTCAAGCAGCGCGGCAGCTTTCCCGACATGGCCTACGACCACGGCCGCCTGCTGGCGCCGGAGATAGAGACCGGCGCCTTTCCGGAGATCGTCTCCACCATCGCCCGCGGCGTGAACCTGGAGAGCGACCTCTTCAGCCAGGTGGCCTCCGCCCTCTACCGCGCCTACAGCGACCGGGTGCTGGCCCATTCCAGCAAGGAGTTCCGTAACGCCGTGGACGGCCTGGCCGCCGGCTACCGCGACGCCCGGCCCGATCCGAAATTCTCCGACCTGGAGGTGCGCGACGCACTCATCGCCATCGAGGTCGGCAACGTCGTCGACGGCGTGCTGCACGCCTTTTCCATTCCCGGGCTGCGCGCCGCCAAGGCCCCGGGCGTTCTGGCCCTGGTGCTCTCCCGCCTCAGCGATCCGCAGGCCCGCAACTACCTGGAGTCCGCGCAGCAGGACCAGGTCAAGCAGAAGGACGTGGCCCGGGTGCTGCAGGCCCTGGGCGGGCCCAACAACCGCATCGACTTCGCCTGCACCGGCTTTGCCGTGCCGGCGCCGCTGGCCGCCGGGGGGCTGCACCTCCACGCGCGCAACCTGGACGCCGACCTCTACAACTGGAACAAGGCGCCGGTGCTCTCCCTGCTCGACGAGACCGGGGGCAATGCCGCCTGGCACAAGTACGCGGCCTTCGGCACCGCCGGGCTGATCTACCCGGGCGGCATCAGCGGCCTCAACGACGCCGGCATCGCCGTCTCCCTGCACCAGATGTCGACCACCGAGGTGGAAAGCGGCTTCCTGTTCGACAAGGGCGATATCGCGCCTTTCGTGCAGCAGCGCATGCTGCGCGAGGCGGGCAGCGTCGACGACGCTGTCGATATCGCCGAGGACACCCGCCACTTCGCCGCCTGGACCTTCTTCGTCTCCGACGCCAAGACCGGCAAGGTGCGCCGCATCGAGGTCAACGGCGAGCGGGTGCGTGTCACCAAGCACGAGGGCGAGGCGGTGGCCCAGACCAACCACTTCCTGCACCACGACATGATGGAGCGCCTCTTCGACGAGGACGACAACCACTTCACGCCGACCTTCGGCAAGTGGCTGGAGACCCACGCGCGCTTCGATTCTATCTCTGCGGCGCTGAAAGCCGACGCCGGGCAGCAGCGCATCGACGTCGGCTGGGCCATCGACTGGCTGGCTTCCAGCCGCGACGGCAGCCTGGAGAAGATCCGCCGGCAGCTGCCCCATCCGCCCGACCCGCTGGCCGCCGAGCGCGCCTTCGGGCGGGTGCCGCGCAAGGTCTACGGCCAGCTCGGCAGCATCGTGCTGGCCGACCCGCAGCGCCGCCCCTGGCGCGACCAGGTCTGGATGACCACCGGCGACCGCCAGCCCAGTCCGCACAGCAACTACGTCGGCTGGCAGGTAGACTGGCAGGGCTTCGAGCTGAACCCCCTGGCCGATCCGACCCTGCGGCGGGTGACACATTACGAGACCCAGGGGCGGCGCAACTGGGAAGTCTCGCTGGAGCGCTATCTCTGGGCGCGCCTCGCCCGCTCGCGGCCGCGCGATGCCGCGGGTGAGCTGCTGCAGCGCCGCCCCACCGCGGCGGAGGACCGCGAGGGCGTGACCGGCGCCATCCACCTGCTGGGCTCCGCCATCGACCTCGCGGCCCTGGATCGCCTGGTGGAGGTGCCCTACCACTACATGCGCGCGCGGCTCTGCCACAGCGCCGGCGACTACGCCGCAGCGGACAAGGACTGGCGCCTGCTGCGTGCCATCTGGGCCTGGCAGCACGACGCCCCGGCGATTCCCGCCGACTGGCCCGTCTCGGTGCCGCGGGTCATGCCGCTGATGCACCCCTACGACGGCGCCCTGGTGGCGCTGCTCTCCGCGGCGACGGAGGACCTCCTGCACGGCAATACCACCTGGGACGGCCGGCAGGCGCGCCTGGACCAGGCCCGCAGCCTCTTCGCCGAGGTGAAGCAGGACTGCTTCGGCGACAAGCCGGCCCACTTCGACCTGGAGGTCTGGATCGCCCTGGTCGACGAGGTCGAGGCCCAGGGCGGCGGCGGGGCCGAGCTGCCGGAGCCCAACTTCATTACCGCCGAATAGCCCGGAATCCGCGGGTTTCCGGGCTTCCGGCGCGATCCTGAAATAGTTCCGGCCTTTTTTGCGTATATTCAGCTGAGGTCCGCCTCCTCCAGGGGCGGCCGCTTCACCTGTCGGCTGCCCCCGGAGAGGACGCCCGAGGCCATGTTCAGGAACCGGACCCTGCTGATCGCGGAGATTCCGCACCTCAGGCGCTACGCGCGCAGCCTGACGCGCGATCCCCACGCCGCCGACGACCTGGTGCAGGGCTGCCTCGAGCGGGCGCTGAACCGCTTCCATCTGTGGCAGCCGAACCGGCGCCTGCGCCCCTGGCTCTTTACCATCATGCACAACCTTTTCATCGACACCCAACGCCACCGCAGCCAGCGCAACCCGCACCTGCCGCTCGACGAGCTTCAAAGGCCGCCGGCCCAGGGCGCCAGCCAGGAGCATCATCTGACCGCGCGGGCGGTGCTGGAGCAGATCGACCGCCTGCCGGCCGACCAGCGCGAGGCGGTGCTGCTGGTCGGCGTGAACGAGCTGAGCTACGCGGAGGCGGCGCGGGTATTGGGGATCCCCATAGGCACCTTGATGTCGCGCCTGCACCGCGGGCGCGCGAAGCTGCGCGAGCAACTCGGCATGGCGGCCTCCGGCCCCGCCATTCGCCGCGTTAAGTGAGAACGGCCATGACGAAGAAACCCACTGCGATCACCACCGACGACCTGCACGCCTATGCCGACGCCAAGCTGACGCCGGAGCGTGCCGCCGAGGTCGAGGTCTATCTGCGGAGCCACCCCGCCGCAGCCGCCGAGGTGGCCGACGTCCGGCGCATCAATGCGGCCCTGAAGGGCGCTTTCGACGGCGTCCTGGACGAGCCGATCCCCTCGGCCCAGGTCGCCGCGGTGCTGGACCGGCGGCCGCGCTTTGCCCTGCCCGCGGCAGCGGCCGTGGCCGGGATGATACTGGGCGCGGGCCTTACATGGTTCGTTCAGCAAGGCGGTTCGCCGGAGCAGCTCGCCCTGGCCGACCTCGCCGAGAGGTCGACGGCGGCCTACGTGGTCTATGCGCCGGAGAAGCGCCATCCCGTCGAGGTGGCGGCCAGCGAGTCCGACCACCTCTCGGCCTGGCTGTCCAACCGCATGAACATGAGCTTCCGCATTCCGCGCCTCGGCGACCTGGGCTTCGAGCTGGTGGGCGGGCGCCTGGTGGTCGCCGACGCCACGCCGGCGGCTGTGCTGATGTACGAGAACGGGCAGGGCCGGCGGCTGGTGCTCTACGTGCGCAACAAGCTTCCGGCGGCCGAGGAGACGGGGCTGCGCTACGCACGCGCCGAGGACACCGGCGTCGTCACCTGGACCAGCGGCGAGACAGGCTACGGACTGGCCGGCGCCTTCTCGGAAAAGGAACTGCTGCCGGCGGCGCAGCTTGTGCGCGCCCAGCTTTCGCTGTGACGCGGATGGCGCCGGCAAAGGCGCCGGGCTTGTTGCTTTGACTCGGAACGGTCGCGGGGCTATGCCAGAAGGGCAAGCATTTCCGGCCTGACGGGATCGACCGATGTTGCTGAAATTCTGCGGAGCCGCCGGCACGGTGACCGGCTCCTGCTACTGGCTGCAGACCGACCGCTGCCAGTTCCTGGTGGACTGCGGCATGTTCCAGGGATCGAAGACCCTGAAGGAGCTGAACTACGGCACCTTCCCCTTCGATCCCTCGGAGATCGACTTCTTGCTCGTGACCCACGCCCATGTCGACCACTCGGGGCTCATCCCCAAGCTGGTGAAGCAGGGCTTCAACGGCCCGATCTTCGCCACCGAGGGCACCTTCGACCTGCTGACCTACATGCTGCCCGACAGTGCCTACATCCAGGAGAGCGAGGTCGAGCGCCTCAACCGCCGCAACGTGCAGCGCGGCAAGGCGCCGGTCGAACCCATGTACACCCGCGAAGACGTCGACGTGGCTTTGAAGGCCTTTTCCAAGATCGCCTACGAGACCTGGCGCGAAGTCGGCGAAGGGGTGCGGGTGCGCTACTGGAACGCCGGGCATATCCTCGGCGCGGCCTCCATCGAGGTGGAGATCGCCACCGGCCAGCGCGACCGCCGGGTCTGCCGCCTGCTGTTTTCCGGCGACATCGGGCCCGAGCACAAGCTGTTCCACCCCGATCCCGAGGCGCCGGACAACTTCGACTACGTCTGCTGCGAATCGACTTACGGGGGCCGAAAGCGCGAAGACGCCACCCCCGAACGGCGCCGGGCGATCCTGGCCCACGAGGTCAAGGCGGCGCTGCAGCGCGGCGGCAACCTGCTGATCCCGGTCTTCGCCGTGGAGCGCACGCAGGAGCTGCTCTTGGACCTGACGCTGCTGTTCGACAGCGGCGAGCTGCCCAAGGTGCCGGTCTTCCTCGACTCGCCGCTGGCCATCAAGGCGACCAGTGCCTTCGAGAAGAACGCCGACGCGCTGGAGGATATCGCCCAGGTCCCGAACCTCTTCCGCCGCCCCAACATCCGCTTCACCGAGTCGGTAGAGCAGAGCAAGATGATCGCCCGTTTCACCGGCGGCGCCATCATCATGGCGGGCAGCGGCATGTGCGATGCCGGGCGCATCCGCCATCACCTGAAGCAAAACCTCTGGCGCGGCGACGCCACCATCCTGCTGGTCGGTTACCAGGCGCCGGGCACGCTGGGCTCCCTGCTGGCGCGCGGCGTCACCGCCGTCAAGATTCAGGGCGAGGACCTGCGCGTGAAGGCGACGATCCGCCAGATCGACGTCTACTCCGGCCATGCCGACGGGGATCAGCTGCTGGAGTGGTTGAAGGAACGCCTGCCGGTGAAGTCGGCGATCTTCCTCACCCACGGCGAGGAGGAATCGCTGGAGGCGCTGCGCGATGGCCTGGAGAAGGAAGGCGTCCCGTCGGAGCGCATCATCGTGCCGCAGCTCGACGACGTGGTCGACCTGCTGGCCGGCGACGGCAAGGTGCAGTTCCGCCCGGTGCCGCACCGCCTGCCGCGCGAATCCCTGCGCGGGCGCGACTGGCACAACGAGCTGGCGGAGTTCTCCCTGGACCTGCGCGAGCGCCTGGAGCAGGCGGCCGACGACAAGGCGCGCGGCGTGATCCTGCGCCGGCTGGTCCGCGCCCTGGAAGGCAAGGAAAAGCACAAGGAAAAGGACAAGGAGAGGCACAAGGAGAGGCACAAGGGGAGGCGCTGATGCGCTTTGCAGGCCGCGTCAGCGGCCGCTTTGCCGCAGCTCCTCCTCGGCGGGCGCTTCGGCCACTTCGCCGTTCTCCTGTGCCCGGGCCTCGATCTCGTCCCGCAGCATCAGCGCGGCCTTGACCAACTGATCGACCATACGCCTTGTGCTGCTCATGGCATCCAGCAGGTTGTCGGCCTGTTCGATGGATAGCAGATGGACCGCGGCGGCCCGCAGCACCACCGCCTTGGCTTCCTGGTAGTGAGCTTCGAAGTCGAGGTGGTCTTCGTCGAGACGTTCGCGCCAGTCGTTCTCGTAGCCGGCCTCGGCGCAGACCATAAGGCAGCTCTGGGCCGAGGTCAGCAGCGTCAGCACGCTGGCCTGGGTAGCGTCGTCGGAGATGCGGTGGCTCTCGACGCTGAGGCTGTGGGTCCGCGATACCAGGGTCGCGGCCTCGTCCAGGTAGCGGGCGATGCGCAGCAGGCGCGCCAGGTGCTCGGCGACCGTGCGCGACATGCCCTCCATGCGCACGTCGACGGCGAAGGCGGCCACGGCCCGGCCCAGCTGGGCGATGGCCTCCGCCCGGCGCTCGATGACGCGCGCGCGGTCCTTCTGCCCGGCGATGGCCGCCAGGCCGGTGCTGCACACCAGGTCCAGCATGCGCCGCAGTTCCTGTTCCAGGGCCGGCACGGCGAAGGCCGGCGTCGCGGCGACGGTGCGGTCCAGGTGCCGGGGCCGGCTGATGTCCTCCTCGGCGGTGGTGAAGTGGCGCGACAGGAAGCGGCCGAGGCGGGCGGTGAAGGGCAGCATCAGCGCGACGCCCAGCAGGTTGAAGACGGTGTGGAACAGGGCCAGCACGATGGCCGGCTGGCGTGCCAGGCCCAGCAGCTCGCCCAGCGCCTCGACGCCCCACAGCAGCGCCGGCAGGATGGCCAGTGCGATCAGGCCGGTGCCGGCGTTGAAGAGAATATGCCCGGCGGCCACCCGCTTGGCGTTGGGGGTGGCGCCGATCACGGCGAAGGCGGCGGTCGAGGTGGTGCCGACGTTGGCGCCGATGACGGCTGCCGCGGCCGCGCCCAGGCCCAGCACCGACTGGCTGGCGGCGGTGATGATCAGGGCGATGGCCGCGCTGGACGACTGGGTCAGCACCGTGGCGACCAGGCCGATCAGGGCGAAGAGGGCGATGGCTCCCGCGCCGGCGCCGGCGGTCGTGGCCAGCGTCGCGGTGCCGAAGGTTGCGGCGACCTCCGAAAAGCTGTCCTTCAGGATCGACAGGCCGAGAAAGAACAGGCCGAAGCCGGTCAGCGCCTCGCCCAGCCCGCGCAGGCGCTTTTCCTGCAGGGTCACGCGCAGGGCGACGCCCAGGGCGATGATCGGCAGGGCGAAGGCCTCGATCTTGAAGTTGAAGCCGACCAGGCTGACCAGCCAGCCGGTCATGGTGGTGCCGACGTTGGCCCCGAAGATGAGGCCCAGCGAGTGCTGCAGCGACAGCACCCCGGCGTTGACGAAGCCGATGGTGGCCACCGTGACGGCGCTGGAGGACTGCACCAGCGCCGTGATGAAGGCGCCCGCCGCCACGCCGCGCAGCGGCGAGGAGGTCCAGCGCTCCAGAGAGCGTTTCAGGCGCTCGCCGCCGAAGACCTTCAGACCTTCGGTCATCATCGCCATGGCCAGGAGGAAGATGCCGAGGCCGCCGGCGGCGTTCAGGGCAAAGCCCATGGATCCCTATCCGTAAACTGACTGAAGCCCCATGGTCGCGCAGCAGGCCGCCGCCAGTCTAGGTCTTTGCGGTGACTGCGACATTGTCGATCAGGCGCACCGCGCCCATCCAGCCGGCGACGAAGAGGCGCGCCGGGCGGTCGAGGCTGACCAACTCCTCAAGGCTGTCGTCGGCGCGCAGTTCCAGATAGTCGAGCTTGTCGACGCCGCCGGCCGCCAGCTCGGCGCGGCCCCAGTCCAGCACTCCGTCGACCGCTTCGCCGGCCGCCAGCCTGCCGGCCATGGCCGAGAGGCTGCGGTGGATGACGGCGGCCTGGGTGCGCTGGGCGGCGGACAGCAGGGCGTTGCGCGAGGACAGCGCCAGGCCGCCGGCGTCGCGCACCGTGGGCACCGGCACGACCTCCACCGGGATGTCCAGGTCGCGCGCCATGCGGCGCACGACGAGCAGCTGCTGGTAGTCCTTCTCGCCGAAATAGGCCCTGTCGGCGGCGGTCATGAGAAACAGCTTGGCGACCACCGTGGCCACCCCGTCCATGTGGCCGGGCCGGGTCAGGCCGCAGAGACAGTCGGAGAGAAGGGGGACCGAGACCTTGGTCTGAAAGCCCTCAGGATAGACCTCTTCCACCGGCGGGGCGAAGAGCAGGTCGACACCTGCTTCAACCAGCTTGGCGGCGTCGCTGGCCTCGTCGCGCGGATAGCTGCTGAGGTCGTCGGGGCGGTTGAACTGCTTGGGGTTGACGAAGATGGTGGCAATGATCCGGTCGCAGTCGCGCCGCGCCGCCTCGACCAGCGCCATGTGTCCGGCGTGCAGCGCGCCCATGGTGGGCACCACGCCGACCCGCTCCCCGGTCCGCTTCCAGCCGGCGACGACCTCGCGCAGCGCCGCGATCCGCCGGGCGACGGCCATGGCGCCATAGGTCTCGTTGTGTCCAGCTTCCGTCACCCGCCGCCTCCCTCCCGGCTTGTTCCGGGGCGATAAGAAGCACCTTGCGGGCGGGGCTGCAAGCCGCGACCCCGCGGCGGCAGAAAACCGGGACTCTCCGGCGGGCCGTTCTCGAGACCGGTGGCGCGCTCAGGCGTGCTCGGCGCCGCGGAAGGCCCAGCCGACCAGCCGCCGCTCGGCCAGGGCGAAGATCGCGTACATGCCGACGCCCATCACGGCGATGACCAGCAGGCCGGCGAAGACCAGGGGCACGCGGAAGCTGGAGGCGGCGGTCAGCATGAGGTGCCCCATGCCGGCGTTGCCGGCCACGGTCTCGGAAATCACCGTGCCGACGAAGGCCAGGGTGACGGCCACCTTCAGCGAGGCGAAGAAATAGGGCATGGAGCGCGGCACGCCGACCTTCAAGAGGATGTCCAGCTTGCGCGCGCCCAGGGCGCGCAGCACGTCGCGCAGTTCCGGCTCCAGCGTGGCCAGGCCGGTGGCGACGTTCACCACGATGGGAAAGAAGGAGATGGTGAAGGCGGTGAGGACCGCCGGGATGGTGCCGATGCCGAACCACACCACCAGCACCGGCACGATGGCCACCTTGGGGATGCTGTTGAAGCCGACCAGCAGCGGATAGACGGCCGAGTAGACCAGCGCCGAGGCGCCGGTGACGATGCCCAGCGCCAGGCCGAAGACCACGGCCAGGGCGAAGCCCAGCAAGGTGACCCAGAAGGTGTAGAAGGCGTTGTGCCAGATCGCTGGTCCGTATTCGATCAGCGCCGCGATCGTCTTGCTGGGCGCCGGCAGCACGAACTCGGGGATGGCGAAAAGGTGGCAGGCGGCCTCCCAGAGGATGAACAGCCCGACGGTGGCGACCCAGGGCGCCAGCTTGACCGGAGAGATCATGCCGCCCGCACCTCGCTGATGTGGTCGCGCAGGACGTGCACCAGGCCGACGAAGTCCTCGTCGAAGGTCGAGTCCAGCGTGCGCGGGCGTGTCAGGGTGACCGGACGCTCGTAGACGATGCGCCCCGGGCGCTTGCTCATGACGTAGACCCGGTCGGCCAGATAGACCGCCTCGCGCAGGTCGTGGGTCACCAGGATCACCGTGAACCTGCGCTGCAGCCAGAGCTGCTGCAGTACCTCCCACAGCTCCTCGCGGGTGAAGGCGTCCAGGGCGGCGAAGGGCTCGTCGAGCAGCAGCAGCTCGGGCTCATGGATCAGCGCCCGGCACAGCGAGGCGCGCTGCTGCATGCCGCCGGAAAGCTCATAGGGGGCGTGGTCCTCGTAGCCCTCCAGGCCGACCACCTTCAAGAGGCTGCGTGCGGTCTCGATATGCTCGGCTTTCCGGCGCCGGAAGGTGGCGCGGTGGTCGCGGCTCACCTCCAGCGGCAGCAGCACGTTTTCCAGCGTCGAGCGCCAGGGCAGCATGGTGGCGTTCTGGAAGGCCATGCCGACCGAGGCCCCGCCACCCGAATCCGGCGAGCCGGTGATCTCCCGGCCGTCGATGCGGGCGTGGCCGCTGTCGGCCTTGACGAGGCCGGAGACGATTTTCAGCAGGGATGACTTGCCGCAGCCGGAGGGCCCGACCAGGGCAACGAACTCGCCCCGCTCGATGTGGAGCGTCGCGTCGGCGACGGCCGGCAGGGCGCCGGCGGCGCCGCCATAGCTCATGGTGACGCCGCTCAGTTCGACAAAGGCCGTCACGACGACGGCCGCAAGGGGTAGGCGCGAAGGGGTTCAGCCATCACTTGGCGAGCATACGCTCCTCGGCCGGCGGCAGGAACTCCGAGGTCCAGATGGCCGCGGGCTCCGGTGTCGTCTCCAGGCCGTAGGCCAGGGCGAGCTGGGCGATGGAACTCTTCAGCCGGGATTCGACCACGTCGCCGATGCCGTGCTCCTTCACGTGGGGGGTCAGCACGTTGACCTTCAGGGCCAGCTGCAGGCGCTCCAGCTCCAGGGCCTTGTCGATCAGGGAATCGTACTTGGCGACGATCTCGATGGCGCTCTCGGGGTCGGCGATGATGTCCTTCCAGCCGCGCAGGGTGGCGCGGTTGAAGGCGGCCACGGCGGCCGGGTGCTCGGCGATGAAGGCCCCCGAGGCGATCACGGCGTTGCCGTAGAAGTCCATGCCGTAGTCGGAATAGAGGAAGTACTTGATGTCCTCCTCCTTCACCCCCTTCGACTTCAAATCCAGCATGGAGGAGAAGAAGTGGCCGGAGATGAAGTCGACCTGGCCCTGGACCAGCATGGTCTCGCGCAGGGCCGGGTCCATATTGACACGCTCCACCTTGGCCTCGTCGATGCCGGTTTCGTGGGCGAAGGCGGGAAACAGCTTGTAGGAGGCATCAAAGACCGGTGCGCCCAGCTTGCGCCCGACCAGGTCCTCGGCGCTCTCGATGTTGTTCTTCTTCAGGGTGAAGAGGGAGAAGGGCGGCGCGTCGTAGGCCATCATCACGGCCTTTACCGACTGGCCGGGGTTCTTGGCGTTGAAGTCCACCAGGGCATTGATGTCGGCGAAGCCCATCTGGTAGGCGCCGCTGGCCACGCGGGTGACGGCGCCGGCCGAGCCGTTGCCGCTGTCGATCGAGACGTCCAGGCCCTCCTCGGCATAGAAGCCCTTGGCGGCGGCGACCAGGAAGGCCGCGGTCGGGCCCTGGAACTTCCAGTCCAGGGTGAATTTTATGCCGATGTCGTCGGCCGAAGCCGGGACCGGAGCCTGGACGGCGGCCAGCGCCAGGGCGGCGGCCAGGGACCAGCGGGTGGCGGCGCTGCGCAGGGTCTTCAACGAAAGCATCTGTCTGTGTCTCCCACTTCCGGTTGGGTGGAGCCTGAAACTGCGCAGGGAGCAATTCCCATGCCATTGCCCGGGCACAGGCTTT
>JBNKHC010000223.1:0-2611 GCA_050290145.1 Kiloniellaceae bacterium
CGGTGCAGGCGCGCCAATCCGGAGCCTGGGGCTTCTGGCGCCCGGTGCGCCGCGACGAGTCCCTGCGCGCGGAAGCCCTGGGCGTGCTGGACCGGGTGCGGCTGACCCTGCGCGCCGACGATCCGGTGAGCGCGCTGTCCCACGGCGAACGCCGCCTGCTGGAGGTCGCCATGGCCCTGGCGCTTAGGCCCAAGCTGCTGCTGCTCGACGAGCCGATGGCGGGCCTCGGCCCCGAGGGCACCAGGGAGCTGACAGCCTTCCTCGGCACGCTGCGAAACGAGGCCGGCATCTTGCTGGTCGAGCACGACATGGACGCGGTCTTCGCGCTCGCCGACCGCATCTCGGTGCTGGTCTACGGGCGCATCATCGCCAGCGGCACGGTGGAGGAGATCCGCGCCTCCGCCGAGGTGCGCGAGGCCTATCTCGGCGACCACCTGCACGAGGGTGCGCCATGTTAGAGGTAAGGGGTATTGAGACCTTCTACGGCGCCTCTCAGGCGCTCTTCGGCGTCGATCTGGCGGTGCGCGAGGGGCAGATGGTGGCGCTGCTCGGCCGCAACGGCATGGGCAAGACGACGACCATCCGCTCGATCTGCGGCCTGACCCCGCCGAAGCGCGGCAGCGTCCGCTTCCTGGGGCGGGAGATCGCGGGGCTGCAGTCCTTCCGCGTCGCGCGTCTCGGCGTCGGCCTGGTACCGGAGGGGCGGCGCTGTTTCCCCAACCTCACCGTGCGCGAGAACCTGGTCGCCACGGCCAGAGGCGAGGGCTGGGACCTGGAGACTGTCGCCAGGCTCTTTCCGCGCCTGGGGGAGCGCGCCGGTCAGATCGCCCGCACGCTCTCGGGTGGCGAGCAGCAGATGCTGGCCATCGGCCGCGCCCTCATGACCAACCCGAAGCTTCTGATCCTCGACGAGGCCACCGAGGGCCTGGCCCCGGTGATCCGGCAGGAGATCTGGGCGGCGATCCGCGACGTGAAGGGCAGGGGCCAGGCCATCCTCATCGTCGACAAGAACCTGAAGGACCTGCTGCCGCTCACCGACGCCTGCGTGATTCTGGAAAAGGGTGCCTCGGTGTGGGCGGGCAGCGCTGCGGAGCTGGCCGGTGACGCGACTTTGCAAGACCGTTTTCTGGGCGTCTAGGCTTCAAGGCTCCGGCACCTCTTCCGTCACCACCTCGAAGCGGGCGATGAGGGCGGGGCCGAAGATGGTGGCGAGGGCGACGTCGGTGGCGTCGCGCCCGCGGGCCATGAGGATGCGGCCGATGCGCGGCTTGTTGTGGCGGGCGTCGACCGTGTACCAGCGTCCGCCGAGGTAGACCTCGAACCAGGCGCTGAAATCCATGGGCTCCCCGTCGGGCGGCACGCCGATGTCGCCGAGGTAGCCGGTGCAGTAGCGCGCCGGGATGTTCATGCAGCGGCAGAGCGTGATGGCGAGGTGCGCGAAGTCGCGGCAGACACCGGTTCGTTCGCTGTAGCCGCCATAGGCGGTGCGCCAGGAATCCGCCTTCATGTAGTTGAAGACGATGTGCTGGTGCACGTAGTCGCAGATGGCCTGCACCCGCGCCCAGCCCGGCGGCGTGTCGTTGAACAGGGTGCCGGCGAGGTTCGCCAGCCGGTCGGTGTCGCAGTAGCGGCTGCCGAGCAGGTACTGCAGCACCTCGTCCGGCAATTCCATGATCTCGTGCTGCTTGGCGTCCTCGGCAACTTCGTCGGGCTCGCCGCTGTCGTGGATCTCGAAGGCGCTCGAGATGGTGGTGACGCCGGCGGGGGCCACGATCCGCGTGCAGATGTTGCCGAAGCTGTCGGTGTAGTCCGCAGCCTCGATCGGCGGGTCGAAGGTCAGGTTGTCGGAAGTCAGGAGGTCAGGCTGTCGCGACGGGTGGACCTTGAGGACCAGCAGCATCGGCGTCGGCTGCGGACAGTCATAGCCCAGGGAGAAACCGGCCCGAATTTTCATCGTGGTGTCAGACTACCTTTTCTTCGGTGTCCTCGAAAGCCGGAATCCCCAGCGCCTTTTCCAGCAGGGCGAGGCCTTGCAGCATCTGGGCGCATTCTTGGGGGGAGAGCCGCGCCATGATCTGCTCCTCGAAGGCCAGCATTTTGGGGGCCAGGCGGCGGAAGGCGCTCTGGCCGGCGGCGGTGAGGGAGAGGTGCTCGATACGGCGGTCGAGGTCGTCGGTCTCTCGCGTCACCCAGCGGCGCTGCTGCAGGGAGGCCACGGCGCGGCTGATCTTGGTCTTGTGCATGGCGGAATCCCGGCCGATTTCCTTGGCGCTGGCGGTGCCCAGCGCGTTCAGGGTCGCCAGCACCCGCCATTCCGGCACCGTCAGGCCGAATTCGTCGCGGTAGATGCGGGAAAACTGCTTGCTGGCCACCGCCGTGGCCCTGTTCAGTCGATAGGGCAGGAAGCGTTCGAGTCGCAGGTCCATAGAGCTTCTGGTTGCCTCTCGGGAGGGGTTCTTGATAGTTACAAACGTAACTATCACAAGGGGGCCGTCGCCAGCAAGCCGCTGCCGCATTATTGGGAGTCCGCCATGCCGCTCAGTTATCTCTCCGGTTTCGGCAATGAGTTCGCCAGCGAGGCGCTGCCCGGCGCCCTGCCGGAGGGCCAGAA
>JBNKHC010000224.1:0-34499 GCA_050290145.1 Kiloniellaceae bacterium
CACACGCCGGTGGCCGGTGTCGTCATGGATGTGGCCATGACTCCCGGCGAGTACGCGCACGAGCAGGCTTCCATCGCCCGCATCGCGGAGATCAACCCACTCTACGTGGAAGTCTTTGTTCCAATTAAACATTATGGGCAGGTAAGGGTCGGCGGTGTCGCCGAGGTGTACCCGGAGGCGCCCATCGGCGGCAAGCATCTCGCCAAGGTCCTGGTGGTCGACCAGGTCTTCGATGCGGCCAGCCGGACCTTCGGAGTGAGGTTGGAACTGGGCAACGAAGACCATAGTCTGCCGGCCGGCCTGCGCTGCCGCGTGAAGTTCCTGGAGGCTTCCGCGGCCATGCTGCCGGACGGGAATGAGGAGCCGGCCACTCAATAAGCCCTATCCGATGCAGAGGGCTGCGGGCGCGGCCCAGCCACAAGAGGGGCGCCGGGGCGGCCGGGTTGCCGACAGCCCAGTGGTACTACAGCCCTATGCAACGAAGCGTGTCCGCGCCCTGCAAGCGACTGATTTAGCGGTACTGTCCTGGAGGAGTGGCTGGGGGATCTGGATTCCAAGTCGCCAAATTTATCTATCTAAATCAATTGTTTGCAAAGCACGTGGACAGGAATGTGTCACAATCCGGTTAAGGCGGCAAGCCCCGGAGCCCTTCTTGTCCGGGGCTCTGACTCACCCGGGGATCTGACCGACAATGTCGGTCAGAACTCTGAAAGCAGACATGCTTGAGAGAGTCATGGGCTTCGCCTCGTGACCCAAAGGGGGCAATTGTCACACTACACCCTTCACTCCGGCAGGCCGGCCTTACGAAGGCCTTCGAGCCATCGCTCGTGCGCCTCGCGATCACGGATCGGCACGATGTGATGCACTTTTGAAACGGTTAAGCCTGGCATGCGTTCGAGGAGCGTTTTGGTCGCTTCTTTCGCCTCTTCATCCCGACCCAGCATGGCCAAGCTTGCCGCCAGCTGACGCAGCGCTGAGGCAAACCCGGGATGATCTCTGAGCAGCCGATGGCAGGTATCGATGACACGCTCATAGTCCCCGTGGACATAGGCTGCGATGCCGCGGCCGGCCAGCCAAAGGGGCCTGGAAGAATCAAGCGGGCTGATTTCCAGCGCCTTATCCGCTGCCTCACACGACTTTTCGTATTCACCACAGCAACCGTACCAAGCAGCCATCAGTCCATAGGCATTTGCAAGATTGGGATTCAATCGCACCGAACGCTCTAGGTAATCCCTCGCATCATCAAACCGTCTGGCAAAAAGCAAGATCGTCCCCAGCACAGCGAGCCCATTGGCATCCTCTGGATCCAGGGACACCGCGCGCCGCGCAGCTGCCAGAGCTTCACTAATTGCCACATCGGTGTCGTCGCGCCACAGATGAAGAACATCGTTGAGCAGGCATTCCGCCATGGTGCTATGGGCATCTGCTAACTCGGGTGACGCCGAAATGGCTTCATCCAAGTATCTGTATGCCATCTTGTTATCGGCTTTTGTGAGTTTGTTTATGTGCCAACGAGCGCGCATAACGCGTTCCCGCGCACTGAGGTCATCGACCGTCTTCGCTTGCGCGCGGCTGACTTCGGCACGCAAGGTTTTCGGTGCGACAGCTGTGACAATAGAGTTCGTGATTTCGTCTTGTACCTTAAAAAGATCGTCGAGATCCCGGTCAAACCGCTCGGCCCAGATATGTTCATTGGAACGGCCGTCGATAAGCTGAGCAGTTACCCGAACCCGGTTACCGGCTTTTCGAACGCTGCCTTCCAATACGTAACGGACATTCAACTTTTTCGAAATCTGATCAATAGTTGCGCTCTTTCCCTTGAAGCTAAAGCTTGTATTTCGGGCTACGACAAGAAGCTCCCGGAAATGGGACAGCGCAGTGATGATATCCTCCGCCAATCCGTCAGAGAAATACTCCTGCTCTTGATCACCGGACATATTGTCGAAAGGAAGAACAGCGATGGATGGCTTGTCGGGCAAGGGTAAAGCTTCTGTCTTCGACTGGCCGGAAGGAAGGTCAACGCCAAAGGCCGTAATCCGGTAAACGCGAACCGGCTCAGAAACATTCTTTAGCTCTTTTTCTCCCAAATCCTCAAATTCCGCCTTCACCTTGCCCTTGACATAGCGGAACACATCGCCAGAAACGCATATCCCTTCGGGGTAAGCCAAGGATTCCAATCTCGCGGCCACGTTGACGCCATCGCCGTAGATGTCAGATAGTCCCTCAAGAATTATGTCACCCAGATTGATGCCAATGCGCAGGCGAATACGAAGATCTTCGGAGACACTATGCTCGCGCTCGGTTAGCTCTTTCTGGATATCGATGGCGCATTGGACGGCTTCGACAACACTCGAAAACTCAGCAAGCAGCCCGTCGCCCAGGAGCTTCACGATGCGTCCCTTGCGCTCGGTGATCTTCGGTTGCACCAGCTCCTTACGCAGAGCTTTGAGGCGCTCGAGCGTGCCGGCCTCATCGGCACCCATGAGGCGCGTGTAACCGACCACGTCGGCGGCGAGTATGGTGGCGAGCCTGCGTTCCAAGCGCTATCTCCCTTGCCCAAGAGACTAGCGACCAAACGCCAAGGAATCTATGCACTTGGAACAGTGCAAGAATGACCGGATCTGGCACACAACAGACATGGCTCTAGGGAGGCTGGTATGTCGGCTTTCGATGCGAAGTCGACCGTGGCTCGTTGATTGACTGCAGGGAGACCTGGACAAGCCTCAGGAAGGGCCTCGAAACGACCGTCGTGTGGACAACCGTGTGGTCCGCCTCTGCGGTACAGAGCTCCGCACCCTGTAACGACTGGTTTTGCAGAAGCTTCCTGGGGGAGTGGCTGGGGACCTGGATTCCACGGCGCCAAGTTTATTCATTAAAATCAAATACTTACAAAGCGCGTGGACAGGAATGTGCCACAATCCGCTTGACGCGGCAAGCCGAAGAGCCCCCTCGGTCCAGGTTAGCTACTCAAACGGGTCTCTGACCGGTAATGTTGGCTCATTCGTTGACGGCGGACATGCTCGAGACGGCCACGGAATTCGCTTCGTGACCCCGACTTGAGCTTCGTCGAAAGGTAAAAAAAGCTTGAGATTTCGAACCTTGCCGGACACAGCGCATCCCGCAAAGAATCCGAATGAAGACAGCTCGAAAAGGCTTCGCATTCTATGTTGGCCCGGCCTGTGGCAGGCGCCTTGGCTCAGGTTTGGTCGCCCCTGAAGGGGGCGTGCAAGATTATGGCTGCAGCTGCGTAGGCGGCGATGGCCAGCAAAACCACTACGGTAAAGCCGAAATTCATGGCAAGCAGCGTGGCTAGAACGGCGCTCAGGACCGAGGCGCAGCCGTTGATACCCCAGGCCCAGGGGACCAGTGTGGGCAGCCGCTGTGAGACGCGCTCCAGCCCCAGGGGGAAGGGCATCCCCATCCAGAACGCCAGCGGGGCGATGAGGACGATGGCGACGGCGATCTTGCCCGCGTCGTGCAGCGGCATCAGCCAGCGAAACAGCGGTGGCAGTACCGCGAGGTAAAGGATCGCCAAAGCAGCGATCGCCACTGTGGCCACCTCCAGTGCGGAGAAGCGGCGCAGAGGCCGACGCGCGCATCGGAGCCAGCCAGCCAGCCGGGGTGCGACGCCGCTGCCCAAGCCGGCGAAGACCAGAAAGGCCGCGAGCACCACGGCTACCGCATAGAGCGGGTGGCTCAGAAACAGCATGAAACGCTGGATTGAAGCAACCTCGACAAAGAAGAAAGCAACGCCGATGGCCAGGAAGTAGGCGAAGATCCGCCAGCGGTCCTGTCTGGGGGCCGGGGCTCGCTGCCACAGCCACAGCGGCAGCAGAATGAGCGCGGCGCTGAGAACTCCGGCCTGCAGCAAGGTGGCAAAGAGGATCAAATACCCCCAGTCCAGCAGCCCGGCGCCACCGTAGGCGCGCAGCTCAAGCAGTTCGGGCAGCACCCGCCAACGGAAAAAGTCGAAGAAGTAAGGACGATCATCCGTTGCCGGGTGCAGGTCGAACTTATAGCTCCGGAGAAAAGCCCCGCGCTCCTCGCTTGCCAGAGCCGATGCTCCGGAAAAGAAGAATGGTTCCTTTAGCACGTTGTATTGGTTGGCCTCGCCTGGCGCCATGCCGGGCAGATAGGCAAGGTCGAACGAGCGCTCATCAGCAAAGCGACGAATGCGGGAGATGTCCTGAGTGCTGAGGCGGTTCCTTTTGACGACAAGCGTGGTGGTACTCCAGCTTCGCAGTAGAGCGAGGTGGTGCTCGGGTTCACGCACGCCCATCCGCTTCAAGGCCGCGCGCGCCGTCGCGAAGAGCTTGAGGCTGTCACGCGGCGGCAACTTGAGCCAGCGGGTGATGGCGAGAAGACCCCGCGGCTCCAGGTGCTGCAGATATGTCTGGAAGGCTTCGACGGTGTAGAGCGTGCTTTCGTTGAGGCTCAAGGTTCCCGTTGCAGAAGCTGCGAAGGCGTCCAGCAAGGGAATCTGAATGACGTCATAGCGTGCGCCGCTGCCGGCGACGAACCCGCGCGCCTCTGCCGCGTGCAAGTGAACCTCGCTGCGCGCATAGAGGCCGCCGGCAAAGGGGGCGAAGTCCTTGGCCGCCATGCGGATCACGTTGGGATCGAGTTCCACGGCGTCGATTCGGACTGCCCGGTGATAGAGCGCCAAGAGTACATCGGCGCCGCCACCGGCGCCAAGAACCAGGACAGTGGGGCGCTCGACTAGGTGGTATGGCAAGGCCATCGTTGTGCTGTCGAGATAGCTCAGGGGCGCGTGCCGGCCGTCGAAGCGGGTGATCGCCATCGGCCCTTCGCCGTCGACGAAGATGCCCAGCTGCTCGGGCGGTTCCTGGGTGTTGGCCAGGCTTACGCCGGGCGCGTGACGGAAGGGAATGGTCGGGCTGCGCACGACCGTGACCAGGCCGAGGGGGCTTGAGCGCTCGGCGACGATTTCGGTATTGGGCACGAGGCGCGTCTGGCTCAGGCTCTTGTATTCCGAAAGCCGCAATTCCGTCCACGCGCCCGGCAGGGCGAACGCCAGGCCCAGGGCGATTAAGACCAGAGTCGCAGCCGGCCAAAGCCGGTACCGGCCGGAACGGTAGGCAAGGGCCAATGCGCCGGCAAGGGGGCCGAGCGCGGCGACGAGGCGCAGTGACGGTGATGGAAAAAGCACGAAGAGCAGGGCCACTACGCCGACGGCCCCAACGCCGGCACCCATAAGGTCATAGCGGTAGATGCGGCCGACGCGGCCGGGAAAGCAGGCGAAAGCGAGGCCGACGCAATTGGCCGCGCAGAAGAACGGCACGGTGAAGAGCGCGTAGAGCAGGGCTAGGTAGACCAGCTGATGCGGATCCCAGATCAGCGCCCCGGGTTTAAAGGGCAGGCGTTCAGCCAGGGCGAAGCTGGCGATCAGGGAGATGCCGAACAGCGACGCGCTAAGGGCAAAGGCTGTTGTGAAGTGCGATATGAGCCTTTCGCGAAACAGCGCCAGAAAGGTCCCGCTGGCACCATAGCCGAGCAGCGCGATGCTGATGACCATGTAGGCGAAATGGTGCACCTGAACGATCGAGAAGAGCCGGGTCAGCAAGACCTCGGAGGCGAGCACCCCCGCTGACAAGACGGCGATGGCGAGAAGCGGCGGTTTCACTCGGCCCGAGTCAGGGGGACAAAGCGCACCGGCAGTAGCTGCCGGCTGCGGATGCCGCCCTCGACGTCTTTTTCGACCAGCACGAGGTGCTGCAAGGTGAAGGGACCGCCGACCGGAATGACCATGCGGCCACCGGGTTTGAGCTGTTCGATGAGCGGCGGCGGCACGTGGCTCGCAGCTGCCGTGACAAGAATCCGATCGAAAGGAGCGGCCGCTTCCCATCCGTAGTAGCCATCACCGCTGCGCACTTCGACGTTGTCGTAGCCTAACCAGGAGAGTCGCGCGGCTGCTGTCTCGGCCAGCTGCGGTATGATCTCGATCGTGTGGACGCGACTGACGAGACCGGCGAGAACGGCTGCGTGGTAACCTGATCCTGTGCCAACCTCCAGCACAGTTTGGTCCGGCTCCAGCAGCAGCAGGTCGGTCATCAAGGCGACGACCAGAGGCTGCGAAATGGTCTGTCCGTAGCCGATTGGCAGCGGTTGGTTGGCATAGGCGCTTCCGCGAAGATCCTCGGGAACAAACTCGTGGCGCGGGACAATGCCCATTGCCGCCAGGACGCGCGGATCGACCTGCTCTCGCCCTACGGCGGTGTCGCTACCCCAGCCGACTGCCTCGATGAACCGCATCATCTCCGCCCGCGGCTCAGCGTAGTCGTCGGCCCCATGACCTGCTCCGGGCAGAACCGCAAGAAGAATCGCAGATATGCACAACAGCAATCGCATTTCGTACCTCGCCAGCCGCCATGCTCTCGAGTTCGCAATTTCACCAACGCGGCCATCTTGGGAGTGCTGCGGCCCTGTGGTGCAGCCACTCGCGGGTCGTCCGCCCCCTCTAGATCGCAGATTGAGCTACAGAGCTTGGTCTAGGATCACTAAAACAGCATTGAGTCATGTCAAAATGGCAGCGTATCTGGGTTGCGTGCTGCCCGATCAACCTGGAGTCTCGCGCGGTGTTGATGGAGATCAATGCTTGCACCCTTTCCTAGGTCGATTCTCGGTCAAATGTTCAGCGGAGAATCTGCCCGGTCCTGCTTTCCAAAGAGGTATTGCACCCGTTGACACGCGATGAACCGATGCTTTTCGCCATGGAATCGAGCCGCGCCTTGGCCGAAAAGGTCAGTGTCGAGCTCGGCTTGGCACTGAGCGCGCATGAGGAGCGGAATTTCGTGGACGGGGAGCACAAGGTTCGTCCCCTGGTCAATGTCCGGGGGCGGGATGTTTTCGTGCTTCACTCGCTACATGGCGATGGCCTCGAGTCGCCCAACGACAAGCTCTGCCGTCTTCTATTCTTCATCGCTGCTCTCAAGGATGCCTCCGCCCGCCGGGTGACGGCAGTCATTCCCTATCTGGCTTATGCCCGCAAGGATCGCCGGACCAAGCCGCGCGACCCTGTGACCAGCCGCTATGTCGCCACGCTGTTCGAAGCGCTTGGGACCGACCACGTGGTCACGCTGGAGGCGCACAATCTGGCCGCCTTCCAGAACAGCTTCCGCTGCCCCACCGACCACCTGGACTGCGCCAAGCTATTTGCCGACCACTTCGCTGCTTTGCTCGCCGGGCAGGAGGTCGTCGTGGTGTCGCCCGACGCTGGCGGGGTGAAGCGCGCCAATCGTTTCCGGGAGGCGCTGATCCGGGCCTTGGACCGGGATGTGACCTCGGCCTTCATCGAGAAATACCGCAGTTGGGACGTGGTCAGCGGTGGTACCGTGGTTGGCGAGGTTGCAGACCGCACTGCCATCATCATCGACGACCTGATCGCCAGCGGCACCACCATGGTCCGAGCCGCGACCGCCTGTCGCGAACGCGGCGCGACCAGGGTCTTTGCCGCTGCGGCTCACGGGCTCTTCGTTGGGGATGCCAGGCGGACCCTGCAGGACCCGGCGTTGGACAGCATCGTGATCACCGATAGCGTTCCCGCCTTCAGATTGGACCCCGTCTTGGCCCGTGAGAAGGTAACCTTCGTCGAGACGGCGCCGCTATTTGCCGCAGCGATCAAACGTATTCACGAGGGCGGCTCGATCGTCGACCTCCTGGAAAGCTAGTCAAGCGTCTCAGCGTAGCCGCGGGCGATTTCCAGATAGCTTCGGGCACGCGCCAGCCATTTCTGCGGCTGCGGCTGGCCGTCGTCGCGCAGGTGCCAGACCGCCAGCTTGGCCCGCAGGCAGGCCCGGTAGCTCTTGTAGAAATCGATGAGCTCCTTGGCCGGGAAATCTCCAGTGACCTCGCGATAGACCTCCAGCATCAGACCGCCGACGGCAGGTGCGCCCTTGTACTCGCACTCCAGCGCCAGAAACGAAAGCTCATCGACCGGGTCCATGAGCCGGAAATCGCGCTTGAACTCCAGACAATCGATGATCTGCGGTATGTCGCCCAGGCAGATGTGCTCGGGACGCAGGTCGCCATGCGCTTCGACTATGTGGTTATCTTCGGCGCGTCGACCAAGCATGTCAGGGCGCGAAACGATGAAGTGGGTCTGGGCATTGCAGCAGTTGTCGATGATGTCGCGAGGCAGACCGTAAGCCACGTCATTCAGGTGGCGCTGGTTCTCCGAGATGTCCGCGGCAAAGCGGCGGCGATAGGCCTCGGCGGCCATTGGGATCGGCTCGGCGTCGCGGTAAAAGGCGGCCAGAAACTGTCCCAGGCGGCGCAGCAGCTCGCTGTCGATCCGTCCCTCCGCAATGACCTGGTCTAGCATGCGCTCGCGCGGCAGGCGTTGCATTTTGACCAGCCAGTCGACGGTCGTCCCCGTTCCGCCGAGGTGCAAGCCTTTCTTCCTATCGACAGTCAGCGGCACGACGCCAAGGTACACCGCGGGCGCCAGGCGCCGGTTGAGCACGACTTCCTGCTCGCAGTTGCGCCGACGGTTCCTCAGACTGCGGAAGTCGAGGAATTCATAGCGGACAGGCTTTTTTAGCTTATAGGCAAAGCGGTCGGTCAGAAAAATCCATGACATGTGGGTTTCCACCACGTCGACCCGGGCGGTCGCCTCAGGATAGGCGGCCGGGCTTCGGAGGAAATCGACCTTTTCTGCAATCCCCCCATCCGGCGCGTCGAAAGGGGTTACCTGGTGAGAGTTTTGCATGGTGGCTTTGCGGCTCTGCTGCCGGACTTGGCACGAGGCAAGGATCGCCGCTGGCTTGATTTGCGTCAATGCCCGGCAATCGGCAAACAGCGGATAAACCAGGATCAGATAGCGGATGTCTGTTTCTCTTCGGCAAGCCCAGGGGGACTGCGCATGTCTGGTACTGCCAAACTGCCGCATGCTCGCAACGTGACCCTGCCGCCGGCCGGCACGCAGGGAATTTTGAGCGTGCCGGAGGGTGCTGAGGGCGTTGTGCTCTTCGCGCACGGCAGCGGCAGCAGTCGCTTCAGTCCGCGCAACACCTACGTGGCCTCGGCGCTGCAGCAGGAAGGCCTGGCTACCTTCCTGTTCGATCTCCTGACGGAGGAGGAGGCCGCCGACCGTGCCAAGGTCTTCGATATTCCGCTGCTCGCCAAGCGTCTGCTCGAAGCCACCGAGTGGATCCGTAACGACGCCGAGACGCGCGACCTGGCGATCGGCTATTTCGGGGCCAGCACCGGGGCCGGCGCGGCCTTGGTGGCGGCGGCCCGGACAGGCACGCCGATCGGCGCCGTGGTCTCGCGCGGTGGGCGGCCCGATCTCGCCGGCGCGGCCCTCGCCGAGGTGGCGGCACCGACATTGCTCATTGTCGGCGGCCTGGATCATCAGGTCTTGCAGCTCAATGAGGCAGCGCTTGCTAAACTGACCTGCAAGAAGGCCTTGCAGGTCGTCCCCGGGGCGACCCATCTCTTCGAGGAGCCGGGAACGCTCGATCAGGTGATCGATCTGGCCCGCCGCTGGTTCGGTGATCACCTCAGCTCCAGGGCACAGCGCTGATCGTCATGAGATTTCGCAACCGCACCGAAGCTGGGGAAAAACTGTCGTCACGATTGCTGCATCTGACGGATGAGTCGCTGGTGGTATTGGCGCTGCCGCGCGGCGGTCTCCCCGTGGCTTTTGAGGTGGCCAAGGCCTTGTCGGCGCCAATCGACCTGATCATGGTCCGCAAGATCGGCGTGCCATGGCAACGGGAACTTGCCGCCGCCGCAGTGGTTGACGGTGACGATCCGCAGATTGTCGAGAATTCGGAAATTGTGGAGACCTTTCGTCTGAGCGAAGACTTCATCAGAGAAGAGGCCGACAAGCAGCTGCAGGAAATTGAGCGCCGTCGGCGCCTCTACCTCGGCGAGCGCGAGCGTGTGGCTGTCCGGGGGCGCACAGCGGTTGTGGTCGACGACGGTATCGCAACCGGCGCGACGGTACGTGCCGCCCTCAAAGCTGTGCGCAAGGCGGGTGCGCAACGCGTTGTGCTGGCCGTACCTGTCGCGCCGCCGGAGACCATCGACACCTTGCGCGCCGAAACCGACGAGATCGTTTGCCTGTCGACACCGGAATTCTTTGGCGGTATCAGCATGTTCTACACCGACTTTCACCAAGTCAGTGACGACGAGGTCATCGACCTGCTGAAACGTGCCGGCGAGTTTGTCGGGCAGAAGCCCTCGGCAAAAGAGAAATGAACTGGCCGGGCGGTCTGTGCTGCTAGATGCATCTCTTGTCAGACCCGGTCGAATTCCCTGCTGATGTCCGGGTTCGGCGGCCGGCCGGCCAGGCTGACGGCGATGTTGAAGGCAAGGCCGGCGAGGAAACCGGGCAGGATCTCGTAGACATCGAAGAGGCCGCCTTCGAGACGGGCCCATATCACGACCACAACCGCCCCGGCCATCATGCCCGCCAGCGTGCCGTTGCGCGTCGTGCGGCGCCACAGCAGCGACAGTATCACTGCCGGACCAAATCCGGCGCCGAAACCGGCCCAGGCATAGGCGACCA
This sequence comes from Kiloniellaceae bacterium, assembly GCA_050290145.1. GTDB lineage: Bacteria > Pseudomonadota > Alphaproteobacteria > Kiloniellales > Kiloniellaceae > Pelagibius. The sequence goes on from JBNKHC010000224.1 coordinate 10,535, forward strand.
GTTCCAGGACGCGGCTTTCCGGATTCAGGGCGATGATCAAGGCGGCCAGGGCGACGCCGATGACGGCGCTGCGGCTGATCCAGACCAGCTCCCTCTCGCCGGCGTTGCGGCGCAGGAGGCCGCGATAGAGATCCTCGGCAAGGGCGCTGGCGCAGACCAGGAGCTGGGAATCGACCGTGCTCATGATGGCGGACAGGACGGCGGCGAGCAGTATGCCGGCGAGCCAGGGATTGAACAGGACCTGGGTCAATCCGATGAAGGCCATTTCCGGGTTGGCCAGCGGCCTCGCGGCGAAGGCGGCGATCGCGACGAAGCCGGTCAACACTGCACCCAGCAGCGATAGCGTCATCCAGGTCATGGCAACGAAGCGTGCCGTTGGCACGTCTTTGGAGGAGCGGACCGCCATGAAGCGCACCAGGATGTGCGGTTGCCCGAAGTAGCCCAGTCCCCAGGCCATGAGCGAAACCAGCGACAGGGTTGAAAGGCCGGAGAAGACGTCGAGATAGGTGGCATCGAGCCGCGCGATGCGGCCGACCGTCGCATCCCAGCCGCCCAGCTCGACAAGGGCAACCGCCGGCACCACCAGCAGGGCGGCGAACATGAGGGTTCCCTGCACCATGTCGGTCCAGCTGACCGCCAGGAACCCGCCGAGAAAGGTATAGGCGACGATCACACCGGTCGCGACCAGCAAGGCCGTATGGTAGTCGAGCCCGAAGGATTTCTCGAAGAGGACCGCTCCGCCGACCAGACCGGCTGCCACGTAAACGGTGAAAAAGAACAGAATCACCACCGAGGAGGTGACTTTCAGGGTTTGGCTGCTGTCGTGGAAGCGGTTCTCCAGATAGTCGGGCAGGGTGAGCGAATCCCGCGCTAGCTCGGTATAGCGCCGCAGCCGGGCGGCGATGAACCGCCAGTTGAGGTAGGCGCCGATCACCAGCCCAACGGCAATCCACAGCTGGTTCAGGCCAGCGGCATAGATCGCGCCGGGCAGGCCCAAGAGCAGCCAGCCGCTCATGTCGGAGGCGCCGGCGCTCAGGGCTGCCACGACCGGCCCCAGGCGGCGGCCGCCGAGAAGATAGTCGGACAGAGAGCGGGTCATCCGGTAGGCGGCGAAGCCGAGCCCCAGCATGCCGACCAGGTAGACAAGGAAGGTGATCAGCGTGGGGATGCTCATTCCGTAGCGCCAGCTGCCTCATTGCGCCTGCACAATGCGGAACTCGCTTCGCTGGCTCAAGCGGCTTTCTCCCTGCGACTTAGGTTGAGCCGGGCGTTTGATCTGTGTCATGCCGGCGCCGGGCGCTTGGCGATATAAGAGAATGCAGGCCCAAAGTGGAGCATCGACGTGATGCAAAGGGGCAGACGCCAGGCGGCAACGTTACAACTCTGCCGGCCGCGCCGGGCCGGCCTGCCCGTTTCGCCGAATCGGCGTTGGGCCATAAGTTGCTTGTCTTGGCTGGTGACCACCGCCCTGTTGCGACCGCTGAGAGCGACCGGAGCAAGAGCCATGGAACTGGAGACGCAGGAGAAATTGCAGCTACCGGATCCGCAGCTAATCGGTGCGCTTTCGCTGGAAGCGGCGCTTCATGCCCGCCGTTCCGTGCGTGCGTTCACGGGGCAGAACCTCACCCTGGCCGAGGTGGCGCAGCTTCTCTGGGCCGCCCAGGGCATTACAGAGAGCGGATTCGGCGGGCTGCGCACGGCGCCCTCGGCCGGCGCGCTCTATCCTCTGGAGGTGTTTCTGCTGACCGGTGACGTGGTTGGCCTTGCGCCTGGCCTGTATCGCTACCGCCCGCATGAGCATGCGCTCAGTCACCTCGCGGACGGTGACCGGCGTGCCGCCCTGGCCGAGGCGGCACTGGGGCAGGATTGGATTGCGGACGCGGCCTCTGTGCTGCTCCTAGCCGCCGTCTACGCCCGGACCACCGGGAAATATGGAGCACGCGGCGAGCGTTACGTTCACATCGAGGTCGGCCACGCCGGCCAGAATATCTACCTGCAGGCCTATGCCCTGGGGTTGGGCACCACCATGGTGGGTGCCTTCCGCGACCGGGAGGTGCAGCGGATTATCGGCCTGGAGACAAACGAAGTACCGCTCGCCCTCATGCCGCTCGGCAGGCTGCGCTAAGCCCGCGCCGCGATAGCTCTTGGCGGCATTGAGGACACAGCCCGTCGGGGGGACAGGGAATAGCTGTGGAGACCCTTGGCTATGGCAGAAGAAAATCTCGTTGTCATGGATGGGCCCGGGCCCTTCTATTTCGGCCGCTTGGTGGGGCCGTTGCGACTCTTGACCGCAGAAAAGGCCCATGCCCTGGCTATTGAGGGACAGATGGAGGTCGACGAGACCGGTCGCAAAGTCGTCGTACGAATTCCCCTCTCGGAAGAGGACGCCGACAGTTTGCTGCAGCTCTTGACGGAGTTCAGCGGGGAATAGCCCGCGCCGACGCTTGGGCCGCCTCAGGCAGGAAAGCAGCTGAGCACATCCAGCATTTCGTCCACATCTGCCGCCGTGTGATCGGCGGAGATCTGGAAGCGGATCTCCTCCTCGCCTTTCGGGACGACCGGATAGTTGAGGCCCGTGGCAAGTATTCCATGCGCGCGGAGGTGCGCTACCAGAGCCGAGGTGCGGGCCGTATCACGCACCATCAAAGGTACCACCGGATGCTCACCGGGGATCGTCTCAAGGTCCAGGCTCTTCAAGCCGAGTTCGAAGCGCGCGGTCATGGTCCGCAGGTGATCCAGCAGGTTCAGACCATGCGGGCTATCGAGAACATCGATGGCGGTTTTCGCGGCGGCGGCCTCGGCCGGCGTGATCGGGTTCGAATAGATGTAGAAGGGCGAGGTTTCGCGCAGGTAGGCGATTACCGTTTCGCTGGCCACGACGTAGCCGCCGTTGACGCCGAGCGCCTTACCAAGGGTGGCGACGAGCAGGTCCGCGGGCCCCGAGCCGGTGTATTGCTCGACGCCGCGCCCGTTCACCCCGAAGGCGCCGACGCCGTGCGAATCATCGACTACCACAATGATGTTTTCCGCGAAGTCGCCGTCGTACTTGCGGGCCAGTGCCATGATGACGTCGAGCGGTGCATGGTCGCCGCGCATGCTGAAAATGCCGTCGGTGACGACAATTGCGCGCCGGCAGCTCTTGCTGGCGGCCACCAGGCGTTCTTCCAGCGCCGTCATGTCCAGATGCGGATAGATGTGCCGTTCTTTCGGCCGCGCCAGGCGGATGGCATTGATGATGCAGTTGTGATTGAGCTCGTCGCTGATGACGGCCGTGTCTTCGTTGATGAGCGGCGGCAGGATGCCCATCACGGCGGCATAGGCCGAGCTGAAGATCATCCCTGCCTCCCGTCTGTGGAACTGCGCGAGGCGGCGTTCGAGCTCTACATGGGGGCGCCAGGTGCCGCTGATGAAACGCACGGCGCCCGGCCCGGTGCCGCAGGCGCGGGCGGCGGCCTCTTCCGCTTCGATCATCTTCTGCTCGAACGAAAGCCCCAGGTAGCCGTTTGAGTTTGCCCGCAGGAAGGGCTTGTCGCCTTCGCCCTCGAGCAGAAATCGCGGCCCTTTGTCACCGCTGGGGGCGATGACCCCGCAGATCACGGCCTCGTGCCCTTTGCGGGTGCCTTGTAGTTCCATCTCGCGCAGCGCCGGTGTCAGCAGATTTTCCAGCTTGTCATAGGGCATCGTCTCTTTTTCTCCCCTTTGGCCAGGCTCACTTAGCGGTCTTGAGCTTCTTGCGCAGCCTGTCGAGCATGTCTTGCGTCATCGCCGGCAGATCGAACTCGGGCGCCCAGCCCCAGTCCGCCCGCGCCGCTGAGTCATCCAGGGATCGCGGCCAGGAATCGGCGATCGCCTGGCGTTCCGGATCCACGTCATAGTCGATCACGAAGGCAGGAATGTGCTTGCGGATTTCCGCAGCGAGCTCTTCGGGCGTGATGCTCATGGCCGTCACGTTATAGGCGTTGCGGTGTGTCAGGTGATCCGCATCAGCTTCCATGAGCTCGATCATCGCCCGAATGGCATCGGGCATGTACATCATGTCGAGACGGGTGTCACCGCGCAGAAAGCAGCTGAAATGCTGATAGCGTATGGCTTGGTAAAAGATGTCCACGGCATAGTCCGTGGTGCCGCCGCCGGGCAGTTCGGTGTAGGAGACAAGGCCTGGTAAGCGAAGCCCCCGTGCGTCCACGTTGAAACGCAGCGCATAGAAATCGGACAACAATTCCCCGGCCACCTTGGTGACCCCATACATTGTCGTCGGACGCTGGATCGTCACCTGAGGCGTGTCATCGCGCGGGGTCGTCGGCCCGAAGGCACCGATGGAGCTCGGGAAGAAGACCGCGCAGTCGTACTGCCGGGCCACTTCCAGCACGTGATACAGGCCGCCCATGTTCAGGTTCCAGGCGATCTGCGGCTTCTCCTCGGCCACCGCGGAAAGCAGGGCGGCCAGGTGGTAGATCGTCCCCACATCGTAGCGGCGCGCGACCTCCAGGATCTGCTGCGGCTGGGTGCAGTCGATGTGCTCGTAGTGGCCGGCGCTTTCGGCGCGGCCCGGCGGCACCATCCGGATGTCGGAAGCGATAACATGATTGGCGCCGTAGCGCTGCTGCAGGGCGGGGACCAGTGCGGAGCCGATCTGCCCCAAGGCGCCGGTGACGAGAATTTTCCGCATTTTGGGGCTATGCCTCCTTGTCCCGGGCAGTGAAAGGATCGCAGAGGATAGGCTGCCGTGCCGCCCGCACTTCGTCCAAGCGTCTGACGGGGGTGCTGTGCGGCGCCTCGTGCAGCAGCTCCGGCTGGCTCTGCGCTTCCTCGGCAATCGCCTTCATGGCCGTAAGGAAGGAATCCAGCGTATCCTTGCTCTCGCTTTCCGTGGGCTCGATCATCAGGGCTTCGGGGACGATTAAGGGGAAGTAGTTGGTCGGCGGGTGGAAGCCGTAGTCCATCAGCCGCTTGCTGATATCGAGCGCCCGCACCTCGCTGCCCTCGATGCGCCCTTGGCAGACGAATTCGTGCATATTGATGCGGTCATAGGGAACGTTGAAGTGACCGCGCAGCCCGACACGCAGGTAGTTGGCGTTGAGGACTGCGTGGCGGGCGTTCTGCCGCAGTCCTTCGGCGCCATGAAGCAGCAGGTAAGTATAGGCGCGCACAAACATGCCGACGTTGCCGAAGGCGCTGCACATCGGACCGATCGACTTTTCCGGCATAACCAACTCGAAGTCGCTGTCGTCATAGCCATCACTGTGGCGTTTGGCGACGACCGGTCCCGGCAGATAGCAGGCAAGGGCCGCATTCGCGCCGATGGGTCCGGCGCCCGGGCCGCCGCCACCGTGCGGCGTGGAGAAAGTCTTGTGTAAGTTATAGTGCATCACGTCGATGCCGCAGGCCGCCGGTTGCAGGACAGCGGTCAGGGCATTCATGTTGGCTCCGTCACCGTAAACCAGACCGCCGCAGCCATGCACCAGGCCGATGACCTCTTCGAGCTGTTCCTCGAACAGCCCCAGCGTGTTGGGGTTCGTCAGCATGAGGCCGACAACGCTCTCGTCACAAGCCGCGCGCAGGGCTTCAAGATCTATATTGCCGCGCGCGTCGGAGGGAATCTCCAGGGCCGTCAAGCCGGCCATATGCGTTGAGGCGGGGTTGGTGCCGTGCGCTGAGTCCGGCACCAGCACCTGCCGGCGCCCGCCATCGCCGCGGTCTTCGTGATAGGCGCGCATCATCAACAGGCCGGTCAGCTCGCCCTGCGCGCCGGCGGCCGGTTGCAGGGAGACGGCGGCGAAGCCGCCGATTTCCTTCAGCCAATCCTGCAGGTCGTGCATCAGGGCGAGGTTGCCCTGCACGGTGTTGCCCGGCTGCAGGGGGTGAGTCCCGGCAATGCCCGGCAGCCGGGCCAGCTTTTCGTTGATTTTCGGGTTGTACTTCATGGTGCAGGAGCCGAGCGGGTAGAAGCCGCTGTCGACCCCGAAGTTCGCCTGCGACAGGCGCAGGTAGTGTCGCACGACGTCGAGCTCGGACAGTTCCGGTAGGCCGTTGTCGTCACGCAGAAGCGCCGCCGGCAGGTCTCTTTCCGGCACGTCCAGCTCCGGAAGGCTAGTGCCCAGGCGGCCCGCAACGCTTTGTTCATAGAGGGTCGGTTCAAGCGCTGCTTTCGTCTTGCCGTTCTCTGCTGTCTTTGCCATGCGCACTTTTCCAGACCGAATTACGCGACAGCTTGCCGGAGACCTTCGGCGAGCCTGTCGATAGCCGCCCGGGTGTTCACTTCCGTAACCGCGACCAGCATGTGGTTCTCAAGCGCCGGATTGTCGCTCCCGAGATCGTAGCCGCCGAGCAGTCCGAACTCCTGGCGCAAGACTGCATTCACCTCTGCGACCGGCCTTGGCAGGGCAACAACGAACTCCTTGAAGAAGGCTGCGTCCGGCGCCTGCGGGTTGACGGCCAAGCCGGGGATCTCGGCAAGCCGCCCGGCGGCATAGTGACTTTTGTGGTAGCAGTGCTCGGCGACGCGCCGCAGACCCTGCTTGCCGAGGGTCGCCAAATAGGTTGCGGCGGCCAGGGCGGTCAGCGCCGAGTTGGTGCAGATGTTGCTGGTGGCCCTGGCGCGGCGGATATGCTGCTCGCGCGTGCCGAGGGTCAGGACGTAGCCGCGCCGCGCCTCGCTGTCTATTGTCTCGCCCACCAGGCGCCCGACGAGGCGGCGGAGATAGTCGCCCCTGGTGGCGAAAATGCCCAGGTGCGGTCCGCCGAAGGACGGCGGGATGCCGAGCGGCTGTCCCTCTGCCGCCACCACATCGGCGCTGTAGGCCCCGGGCGGCTGGAACAGTCCCAAGGAAAGCGGGTCGACGGCGGCGATCAGCAGCGCCCCGGCCGCATGCACGGCCTCGGCCAGCCCTTGCACCTCCTCGAAGTGGCCGAGGAAGTTCGGGTTTTGGATCACCAGTGCCGCCGTCTCCGCGTCAAGCAGCGCTTTCAGCTCGGCGAGCGGCGCCGCCGGATCGCCGTCGCCCGCCACCTGCGCGTCGGTTCCACGCAGATAGGTTTTGACCACGGCGCGATAGCGCGGATGCACGGCTGGCGACAGGATGACCTTGTTTCGCTTTCCCTTGCCGGCGTCCAGGGCCAGCAGCACACCCTCGGCCAAGGCTGCCGCGCCGTCGTAGTGGCTGGCGTTGCTCACCTCCATACCGGTCAGCCGGCAGATCATGCTCTGGTACTCGAACATGGCCTGCAGCATTCCCTGGCTAAGCTCGGGCTGGTAGGGCGTGTAGGCAGAATAGAATTCGCCACGCTGCAGCACATAGTCGACGGTCGCCGGCCGAAAGTGGTTGTAGGTTCCGGCGCCGAGGAAGCATAGGCGCGGATCGAATGTCTGGTTGCGGTCAGCCAGTGCCGCCACTTCCCGCTCGACCTCCATCTCGCTGAGCGGGGCGGGCAGACTCAGTTCCGGGAAGCGCCACTGGGCCGGGATGTCATGGAAGAGATCGTCGATGCTCGTGACACCGATGGCCTTGAGCATGCTCTGGCGCTCGGCCTCGGTATGGGGAAGATAGGTCATAGTGGACTTCTCTCGAGTATCGCCGCTTTGCCAAGCACGCTAGGTCGCTACCTTCACCATGCGGCGGCGGGCATAGCCGACCACAACGGAAACGAATCCCTTTCGGGCAAACTCTGCATCAAGCGTCGCCTCACCGGTATCAAAGCGCAACAGTGGTGTGCGGGCCAACTTCGCCGGTGTGGCGACCACGACAATGTTGTCGGGAGCGATGCGGCGCAGCACCGCGGCGCTGAGCTGCAGGTTCCCGCGGCCCAGAACGAAGCCCTGGGCGCCGATGGGGCTGAGGACCAGCCCGCAGGCGGGGTGCTGGTCGAGTAGTTCCAGAATCCCTTGCTCGTTCAGGTCCTTGCCGACGATCTTGCCGCCGAACAGCGCATCGATGCCCAGAAGCGTCTTCTCCACGCCAAGATGCCGGGCCACCGTCTGAACCGTGCTGCCGGGACCGAGCAGATAGAGTCGGCTCGGGTCGGCGTCGATCTCCTCCCGCAGGAATTCACCGATTTCCTCCTTGGCCGCCGTATCCGAGGCTTCGGAGATTAGGAGCTTCGCGGACTGGGTATAGACGGGCTCATAGGGGGTGAGGGCCGAGTGGTAGAGCCGGACGGCCCACTCGCCGCGGCGATAGCGCTCTTCATCGAGGTCCAGCACGTCCGCCTGCGCCAGGGTCACGCGGCCGCCCAAGAACCTTAGGAGGACTTCCGCCGTTCGGCGTGGGGATGTGCCGAACACGCCCGAGTACATCTTGACCCCCGACGGGATGCCGAGAATGGGCGTTTGCTGCCCGGTGACACTGCAGACGTCTCGCGCCGTGCCGTCGCCGCCGCAAAAAAGCACCAGCTCGACCGAGGCTTCCAAGAACCGGCGTACCGCAGTGCGCGTGTCCTCGGCGCTCGAGGTGCTGGGGGGCTCGTACACGATGTCACTGGCGTCGAAACCGGCGGATGCCAGCGCTTCGGCGCCCATGGCACCGGAACAGGTGATCCAGCGGATCTCGGGCGGCGGCGAAGTCTTTGCAGAAAGTCTCTTTATTTCCGCCAGGGTTTCGGCAGCTCGAAGATGGGCCATTGGCTCGGCGCCTCGTCTGACAGCCTCTTCGACGACGTCATCTGTGCCTTTCAGGCCCACACGTCCCCCCATTCCGGCGATCGGATTGATGAGAAAACCGATACGATGCATGGGCGACCGCTGGGCATGACCGAACGTTGGACTCTCTGCCCAGGCGGGTGTCATGCCGCCCAAGGCCCGGAAAGGCTAAAGGCTGAAGCAGATCCCGGCTTTGAGCTAGGTCAGTTCGCTGGAAGGCGCCGTGTCGAGCGTGGTTGTCAGATCGCGGCGAAGTCGGCGAGGTGAACTGGCCGGCGCTGTGCTCCCCAGTCGCCCGGCGGGCCGTCAAAGATGCCGGCGCAGGCTGTTCCGCAGTGCTTGCAGGTCCCGTCGGCGGTCAGATTCCATTCCGAGAGCATGTACCAGTCGCGCCCGATGAGCAACTCGCCGCAGCCGTGACAGTAGGTGCTGTCTGCCGCTTTGTCGTGGACGTTGCCGACATAGACGTGGCGCAGGCCGTTCTTCATGGCGATCTCGCGCGCGCGCAGGAGCGTGCTCCGCGGAGTTGGCGCGTGCTCGCGCATCTTCCAGTCCGGATGGAAGGCGGAGAAATGCAGCGGGACATCGGGCCCGAGCTTCTCGGCGACCCAGCGGGTCATCTGGTCCAGCTCGGCGGTCGAGTCGTTCTCGCCCGGAATCAGTAGGGTGGTGAGCTCAAGCCAGACCTCGGTTTCCTGCTTCACGTATTCCAAGGTCTCCAGAACCGGGGCCAGGCTGGCGCCGCAGATCTTGCGGTAGAAGCCGTCGGTGAAAGCCTTCAGGTCGATATTAGCGGCGTCGATGTGGCAAAAGAACTCGCTGCGCGGCTCCGCGCAGAGGTAGCCGGCGGTGACCGCAACGGTCTTCACGCCGGTCGCCCGACAGGCGGTAGCGGTGTCGACCGCGTACTCAAGGAAGATTACTGGGTCGTTGTATGTGAAGGCGACGCTGCTGCAGCCGAGGTCCTTGGCGGCGCGGGCGATGGCCTCCGGGTCTGCCTGATCGGCAAGGGTGTCGAAGTCCCGCGATTTGCTGATATCCCAGTTCTGGCAGAACTTGCAGCTCAGGTTGCAGCCGGCCGTGCCGAAGGAGAGCACCGGCGTGCCCGGCAAGAAGTGATTGAGCGGCTTCTTCTCGATCGGGTCGATGCAATAACCGCTGGACCGTCCATAGGTCGTGAGGACCAGGCGGTCCCCGGCGCGTGCTCGCACGAAACAGAGCCCGCGCTGGCCATCGCGCAGGCGGCAGAAGCGCGGGCAGAGGTCGCATTGCAGGCGTCCGTCGTCCAGGGCGTGCCAGTAGCGCGCGTCGATGCCCTGAATTTCCTTGTCGTTCGACGTCTCGGGCCCCTTGCGCCGCCAATTCTCTTGAAATCCCATGCGGCTCATATGGGGACAGCTGTGTGGCAGTGCAATGGGACGCTGCCCCGCCGCTAGCTGCCAGCGCGCATCGCGGCGGTCGTTGACCTCGGTCAACAGGAACTGGGTCAGCGGAGGACCATTTCGAGGCCGTCATGGGCGATCCTCGCGTCGACCCCGCGCTCACGCCCCAGGGCGCGGAGCTCCGCGCCGAGGACGCGCTCGTCGCCTGTGACGATCCCGCTGCCGCAGTGGGTGAAGACCGCCCGCGTGACGCCAGTCTCCGCACACCAGCCGAGCTGGGCGCGGACCGTGGTGTGGCCGAACAGCTTATCCCCCTGCCGGCGCACCAGCGGGCGTGTCAGCGAAGCCCCGTCGCCGATGAACAGGCGGATCCCGGCCAGCGCCTCGGAACGCTGATGCACGTCGACGACATCGGGCACGTAGAAAACGCTGACGCGGCCGGCCGAGATGCGGTAGCCGACCGCCGGCGCGCGCAGCGAATGCACCACCGCAAAGGCCTCGAAGCGTATTCCCTCCACCTTTACGGCCTCTCGCGGCTTCAGGCGGCACGCCCGGGAAATGCGAAAGCCGGCCATGCCGCCCCAGGCTTCCTGCGTCGCTTAGATAGGGCAGTCGGCGCCTTCTATCAGGCCCCAGGCATGGTCGGGGTGGGCATGGGTGACGAAGATCGCATGGGGCGAGACCCCGACGAGCTTGCCCAGCCAATCGGCGCCGCAGTCGACCATGACTCGCCGGCCGTGGTAGCTGACCAGCAGCGAGCTGTGGCGCCGGTGACGGCGCGACGCCGCATCGATATAGCCGCGGGTCCCCAGGAAAGTCAGCTTCATCGGTGCTTCCCAATTATCTCATTGTTGCGCCGCGTGAATTTGCGACAAGGCGCAAACTTCGGCCGACCTTCTGACCCTCCCCCGATACCGACGCCATTGAAGGGCTCAGAGGGGTGGCCCTTCTGAGCGGACCGCATCGGACGGCCGGGACTCCCGGTAGATGAGTCCACGTCGTGCCAGCCACTTCTCTGCCTCGACGGCAGCCAGAACTACGCAGGGGAGACCAAGGGATACGGCCAGTTCCGTAAGGCTAAGGCCAGTGGTCTTGAAGATCGCCTGAAGCGGATCGAGGTAAACAACCGCCATCTGCAGACCCAGGGTGAGGGTGACCGCGCCGAACATGGCTGGATTGCTGAGCCAGCCAATGGTGAAAATCGAGTCGTGCTCCGAACGAATCGCCAGTGCGTGGACGAGCTGGGACAGGGTCAGCACGGTGAACGCCACGGTTTGCCAGTTGTCGGACCCGCCATGGTAAGCCCATGCCAGAGCGCCCAGGGAGAGCCCGCCGATCAAGAGCCCGACCCAGATCATGTGTTGCCACATGCCGTGGGCGAAGACGCTTTCGCCGGGAGGGCGCGGAGGCCGTTTCATGATGTCGCGCTCCTCCGGCTCGACCCCGAATGCAAGTCCCGGCAGGCCGTCGGTGACCAAGTTGATCCAGAGAATCTGGATCGGCAGCAGCGGCAGCGGCAGGCCCAGGAAGGGAGCCAGGAAGATCGTCCAGATCTCGCCGGAGTTGCTGGTCATGGTGTACTTGATGAACTTGCGAATGTTGTCGTAGATCCGCCGGCCCTCTCGCACCGCTACGACGATGGTGGCGAAATCGTCGTCGAGCAATACGGTATCAGCGGCCTCGCGGGCCACGTCGGTGCCCTTCCGGCCCATGGCCACGCCGATATCTGCCTGCTTTAGCGCCGGCGCATCGTTGACGCCGTCGCCGGTCATAGCGGTGAAATGGTGGTGACCCTGTAGAGCCGTGACGATGTCGTACTTCTGCTCCGGCGATACCCGGGCGTAGATACGCGTTTTGAGCACAGCCCGGCGGCGCTGCTCTTCGCTGAGCTTCTGCAGTTCCTCGCCGGTCATCACCGCGTCGTCTTCGTTCGCGATGCCGAGGCGCGCGGCGATGGCCTTGGCCGTTGCGGGGTGGTCGCCCGTGATCATCGCCACCGTGATGCCGGCCGTCCCGCAGGAGGCCAGGGCTTCTTTCACCCGCGGGCGTGGCGGGTCGGCGAGCGCGACAAGACCGAGAAAGGTCAGGTCACGCTCCAATTCCTCGGCCGAGGGCGCCTTCGGCAGCGATCCCAGGGGCTTCTCGGCGAAGGCCAGCAGGCGATATCCCTCTTTCGCAGCATCCTCGGCAAGTCGAGCCAGGGCTTCGCTGTTCAGGACAGATTCTCCATCACGCCCCAATTGTCTCCGGCATAAGGGCAGGACGGCTTCCGGCGCCCCCTTGACAATGACAATGCCGCCATCCGGCCCGGCGTGCACGGTGGTCATCCGGCGGCGTTCGGCCTCGAAGGGGATTTCCGAGACCCGTGGCCAGTCCTGTTCCAGGCTGCGGCGCGAGAAACCCGCCTCGTGCGCGGCCTGCAGGATCGCGACCTCCGTCGGATCGCCCCGGATCGCCTTGTCTGCGTCGGCCTCGGCGTCGTTGTTGAGCGCCATGGCGCGCGCCAGTGCGCGCTGGGGGCCGTCGGCCTCGTCGGACGATGCCAGGCGCGTGACTTCCGTCTCGGGCAGGAAGAAGCGCTCAGCCCGCATGGAGTTCTGGGTCAGAGTCCCGGTCTTGTCACAGCAGATGATCGTCACCGACCCCAGGGTTTCGACGGCGGGCAAGCGGCGCACCAGGGCATTGCGCTGCGCCATGCGTTTGGCGCCCAGCGCCAGCGCCACCGTGACGACGGCGGGCAGGGCCTCGGGGATCGCCGCCACCGCCAGGCTGACGGCGGTCAGCAGCATGAGGACAGGGGGCTCTCCGCGCAGCAGGCCAGCCACGAATACGATCGCGCAAATCACCAGGATTGTTACCGAGAGCCTGCGCCCGAATACCGCCAGACGCTTCTGCAGCGGCGTCATCGGTCGCTTACGCGCCCGCATCAGCTTGGCGATCAGGCCAAGCTCGGTCCCCGCTCCAGTGGCCACCGTGACGCAGAGCGCGTGGCCGCTGTTCACGAGTGTGCCTTTGTGCGCCATGTTGGTGCGTTCGGTCACGGGCGTGTCGGCTGAAACCGCAGCCTCGGCGTCCTTGGCGACAGGCAGCGACTCGCCGGTCAGCGGTGCCTCGTCGATCATCAGATTCGCCGCCTGGATCAGGCGCAAGTCGGCGGGTACAACGTTGCCAGCCTCTAGACGGACGATATCACCCGGCACCAGTTCAACCTCGGCGATGTTCTTGCTCTCGCCGCCGCGCAGGACTTCGACGTGTGGGGCGCTCAGCTGCTGCAAGGCTTGCAGGGCACGTTCCGCCCGATACTCCTGCACAAAGCCAATAGCCCCGTTGAGCAGCACGATGACCAGGATGGCGATGGCGTCCAGGGCCTCGCCGATCAGGCCGGCAACCACCGCAGCGACAACCAGAACGATGATCATCAGGTTGGTGAACTGACGGGCCAGAATGAGCAGCGGGTGATTGCCGGCGTCACTCTCCAGGCGGTTCGCGCCATAGGACTGCCGCCGCCCTTCGACCTCTTTCTCGCTCAAGCCCCGTTCAGGATCGACGCCCATTTCCCGCAGCAGCTCGTCGACCCGGAGGGCGTGGTAGGCCGGTCCCACCTTCTCATGGTTCGCAATGTCCTGGGGAGGCGGCATGCTGCGGTTTTGTTGACTGGTCTGTTCCAAGAGCGATCCTTACGGGCGGGCGGCAGGGCGACTGAAACGGGAGGGCGGCATGGCGAAGTTCCTCGTCGCAGGGGTGTCCGGCGGCTGCCGGACACGATATAGGCTCTGCCCTGCTGTCTCTAGTGGTAGAGGTGAGAAGGCCCCTGCAAGCCGGCCGGCCCAGTGGTTTCGTACCGCGTGCGAATGACAGGGGCGGCGCTGCGCCTCCCTCGCAGGCGGGGCGGCCATCCGCTCGCCGCTTGACGAGGATCAATGCGGACCTCGGCCCTTCGCGTGAGGGTAGAGCGCGGAATGTCAGGCAACCTGCTGGAGCGCTGAGCAGCGGCGCCGGCTGCCCTTGTATGTGGCTCCGCAGCCCTGGTTCTGCTGGCGCCTGAGCGCCAGGAGGGCTCCGCGGCAGGCTCCACTTGCCCGGCCGCGGCCTGATGGCACTAGAATTGCGTGAAGTCGTTGTCCCTGCGATCCTTGGGACGGGTTTGCAGGATCGCAAAAGCCGTCACGCGAAGAGGTCACGAGCAGGTCATGGACGCTGCGGCAACCGACAAGGCCACGGACCCGGAGATGGGCACGATTGTTTCCATCCAGGGCGCCATCATCGATGTGCGCTTTTTGGGGAGAGTCCCGCCGATCGACCGAATGCTGCGCAGCGGGCGCCACCAGGAGGTCGTTATCGAGGTGGTATCGCTCATCGGACGGGAAACCGTGCGCGGCCTGGCCCTCAATGCCGATCACAACCTTTCCTTGGGAATGGCGGTCGTCGACACCGGCGGGCCCATCGAGACCCCGGTCGGCGATGCCCTGCTGGGGCGGATGCTGAACATGTTCGGCGAGCCCATCGACGGCGGGACTCCCCTGGTCGAGATGGAGCGCCGCTCCATTCACCGCTTGCCGCTGCCCCTCTCACATCGCGAGGTGCGCTCGGAGATCTTCGAGACCGGGATCAAGGCCATCGATCTGCTTGCGCCCTTGGAGCGTGGCGGCAAGGCAGGACTCTTCGGGGGCGCTGGAGTGGGCAAGACCGTGCTGATTACCGAGATGATCCACAACATGGTCGGTAAGTACGAAGGGGTGAGCCTGTTCTGCGGCATCGGCGAGCGCTGTCGGGAAGCCGAGGAACTCTACCGCGAAATGCGGGAGACCGGGGTCATCGACCGGACAGTGCTCGTCTTCGGCCAGATGAACGAATCGCCGGGCACCCGCTTCCGTGTCGGCCACACGGCGATGACGATTGCCGAGTATTTCCGTGATGACCGAAAGCAGGACGTGCTGCTTCTGATTGACAACATTTTCAGGTTCATCCAGGCCGGCTCCGAAGTGTCCGGCTTGCTCGGCCGCATTCCCTCGCGCGTTGGCTACCAGCCAACGATGGGAACAGAGCTCGCCGAGCTTGAGGAGCGCATCTCGAGCACGCCGGGTGCCGCCATCACGTCGATCCAGGCGGTTTACGTCCCTGCCGACGATTTCACCGATCCGGCCGCCACTCACACCTTCGCACACCTCTCGGCGTCTATCGTCCTGTCGCGCAAGCGCGCCAGCCAGGGGCTTTATCCGGCGATCGATCCCCTGCAATCGTCGTCCAAGATGCTGACGCCGGCGGTCGTCGGCAAGCGGCACTACGATATAGCGGGGCGAGTCCGGCACGCGCTGGCAGAATACGAGGAACTGAAAGACATCATCGCGATGCTCGGCCAGGAAGAGCTCTCCGAACAGGATCGCAAGACGGTCGCGCGTGCCCGCCGTCTGGAGCGCTTCTTGACACAGCCATTTTTTTCCACCGAAGCTTTCACCGGCCGTCCTGGCGCCCTGGTGGGCTTGAAGGATGTGCTTGACGGCTGCGAGAGGATCCTGACCGATGAGTTCGCCGAGTTGCCGGAACGGGCGTTTTACATGATCGGCGGAATCGAGGGCCTGGAGGAGAAACCCGGTGATGGGAACTGAGGAAACCCCATGCGTTTGAAGATCCTGCTGCCCACGGAAGTCCTGCTGGACGAAGAGGTCGTCAAGGTGGTGGCGGAGGCAGAGAACGGTTTTTTCGCCATCTTGCCGCGCCACATCGACTTTGTCGCGGCGCTGGTCCCCGGCGTGCTCACCTACGTCGACAGCAACGGGCGCGAACGCTTTGTCGGAACCGATCACGGCACCTTGGTCAAGCAGGGCCATATGCTCTTCGTCGCGGCTCTCAACGCAGTGGCGGGGGAGGACCTGGCGACGCTGCGGCAAGTGGTAGAGGAAGCCTTCCTGGAACTGGACGACCGCGAGCGGTCGGCCCGCAGCGCGCTCGGGCGCCTTGAGGCGGGCATCGTGCGCCGCTTCATCGAGCTGCAATAGCTGGCCCGGGAAGTCATGGTGATGAGCGACCCGCTGAATGAGAACAACAAGGAGGTGACCGAAGAGATTGGGCGCAAGGCGGAGCGAAGGCTCAAGGCCCAGGCAGAGCGCCGTAAGGCCGTCTGGTTCGGCCTCGGCATGTTCGGGCTGGTGGGCTGGTCGGTGGCGGTGCCGACCATCCTGGGTATTGCCCTGGGGTTGTGGTTGGATGCACACCTTGCCGGTACTGTGTCCTGGACGCTGACCTTTTTGTTCGTGGGAATTGCCTTAGGCTGCCTGAACGCATGGTACTGGGTCAGGAAGGAGAGCCGCCATGACTAGATCGGGCAGACAAGGATGGAAGTTTCTGGTGCTTAGAAGCCGTGGCCGCAGGGCGCTGATATGGCGATGACCTCCCTTCTTGTCAGCTTTGCCGGCGGGGTGGCATTAGGTGCGGCTTATCTGGCTGCTTTGTGGTTTACAGTGCGCCGCATTCCGACCGCCGGCCACCCGGGCCTCTGGCTGTTTTTTTCCGCGGTCGTCAGGGTGACGCTACTGCTCGCCGGGTTTTACTTGGTGAGCGAGGGACGGTGGCAAGGGATTGTTGCCTGTCTGTTCGGCTTCATCGTGGCCCGATTCGTAGCGACCAATTGGCCAAGGCTGTCTCGCCTGTGCCGGAACCTGTTGCCACAGGAGGACTGAAGACCGATGCATATCTCGCCCGATCAGGTGATCTTCTGGCAATGGGGAGCGTTCAACCTGAACGCCACCATTGTCTTCACCTGGGTGGTGATGGCAGTGCTCAGCCTTGGTGCGCGATTGATCACTTGGCGGCTTTCCGACACGGAAGAGCTGTCGCGGTGGCAGAACCTGCTCGAGGTGCTGGTCATCGGGCTGCGCGACCAGATCCGCGCCGTAAGTCAGCAGGATCCCGGTCGCTATCTACCATTCATCGGAACTCTGTTTCTTTTCATCGCTACCGCCAACGTCTTCACGATCATTCCGGGTTTCGAGGCGCCGACCGGATCGCTGTCGACGACGACCGCGCTTGCTATTTGCGTGCTGATTGCCGTTCCGCTATATGGTGTCGCCGAGCGCGGCATTCTCGGCTACCTCGCCAAGTACGTACAACCGACCGTCTTCATGCTGCCGTTCAATTTGATCGGCGAGCTGTCGCGTACCATTGCCTTGGCCATCCGTCTCTACGGCAACATCATGAGCGGCACGGTCATCGTCGCCATCCTGCTCAGCATCACGCCGTTCTTCTTTCCGGTCATCATACAGCTGCTCGGCCTGCTCACAGGATTGATCCAGGCCTACATCTTTGCTGTCCTGGCGATGGTGTACATCGCCTCCGCCATGGGCGCCGATAGCGGCCGCTCGGCGGGCGGCATCAAGTCGAACGATGAAGCCGATGGTGCCGGGACGTCACCACAGTCAGGAGGAATGAATGGATAACGTTGGAATTGTGGCCGCTGTTTCGATCCTGACGGCGGGGCTGACTATTGCGATCGGTTCGGTCGGACCCGCTATCGGCGAGGCGCGAACGGCGGCCCAAGCGCTGAGCGCCATCGCTCAGCAGCCGGACGAGTCCAACACGATCACGCGCACTCTTTTTGTCAGTCTGGCCATGATCGAGTCGACGGCCATCTACTGTTTCGTGGTGTCGATGATCCTGATCTTTGCCAACCCGTTTTGGGATAGCGTTCTCACACACACTGCAGGATAGTCCATGCAGATTGACTGGATCACAGTCGCCGCGCAGATCGTCAATTTCCTCGTCCTGGTCTGGCTGCTGCAGCATTTCCTCTATGGCCCGGTCACGCGCGCCATGCAGCGCCGTGCACAGCGCATCGCCGAGCGGCTGCGCGAAGCCGCGGCAAGCAAGGCGGATGCCGAGGCCGAAGCGCAGAATTACCGGGACAAGCAGGAGGAGCTCGAGAGCCGGCGTGAGAGCCTCCTGGCCGAGGCCCAGGAAAGGGCCGATCAGGAGCGCAAATTTCTCGAGAGCGCGGCCCGTGAAGAGGTGGAAGATCGCCGCCAGGAATGGCTGCACCAGCTCGCCGAGCAGGAAGAGAGATTCTTACGCGACATCCGCCGCCAGGCGGCCGAGCAGTTCTACCGGCTCAACCGCCAGGCCTTAGCCGAACTCGCCAATGCGGATCTTGAGAGCCAAGTCATCTCGGTCTTCATCGAGAAGCTGGAGGAAGTCGACAAGGAGGTGCGGCGCAAGGCGGGGAAAGGCGCAATAGATACCGGCAACCGAGTAACCGTCGTCAGCCGCTTCGAGATATCCGCCAACGACAAGCGGCGGATCACCAAGGCCATTCACGAAACGATCTCCGACGGTGCCGAGGTCGACTACCGTCTGAGCGACGATATCGGCTGCGGCATCGAGGTCAAGGCCGGCAGTCAGACGATTGCCTGGAACGTCGATGGCTATTTCGACACCCTGGAACGCCTCTTGGCCGAGGAAATCGGCAAGATTACCGGCCGGGGCGAGGAGCAGGCGGCGCAATGACCGGCAAGCTTCCGCTGGACGACCTGGCAAAGCAGGCTTTCCAGGACCTGGATCGGGTTCTGGAAAGCTACCGGGCGCGGGTGGAGACGCAAGAAATCGGGGTCGTCACCGAAGTTTCCCTGGGCGTCGCCCGGGTCGAGGGCTTCTCCGATGTCAACGATCACGAACTGATCCGCTTTCCCAAGGAACTCCTCGGCATCGCTGCCAGCATGAGCTTCGATGCCATCGGCGTCATTTTGCTGGGCGAGAGCAAACACCTGAGCATTGGTGACGAGGCGCGGCGCACCCGGCGGATCGTCGATACCCCCGTTGGCGAAGGCCTTCTGGGCCGCGTGGTTGATGCGGCCGGTCAACCGCTGGATGAGAAGGGCCCGATCGCGGCCTTGATGCGGCTGCCCATCGAGCGCCCGGCACCGGCGATCATCGACCGCGCGCCGGTGTCCGCGCCGCTGCAAACCGGCATTAAGGCGATCGATGCCGCCATCCCGATCGGCCGCGGCCAGCGGGAGTTGATACTCGGTGACCGGCAAACCGGAAAGACGGCTATCGCTGTCGATACCATCATCAACCAGCGCGACAGCGAGACAATCTGCATCTACTGCGCCATCGGCCAGCGCGGCTCTGCGGTCGCCCGCGTCATTGCGCAGCTGCGCTCGCAGGGTGCGATGGAAAAAACCATTGTCATGGCCGCGCCGGGTGAGGCGCCGCCGGGCCTTCAGTTCATTGCACCCTACGCCGCCACCTCCATGGCCGAATACTTCATGGAGCAGGGGCGCGATGTGCTGATCGTCTACGACGACCTGACGCGCCATGCCCGTGCCTATCGAGAGCTATCCCTGCTGCTGCGGCGCCCGCCAGGTCGCGAGGCCTATCCCGGCGACATCTTCTTCATCCATTCCCGGCTGCTGGAGCGGGCTACGCATCTGCGCGCGGACAAGGGCGGCGGCTCGTTGACCGCTTTGCCCATCATCGAAACACAGGCACAGAACATCTCTGCCTATATCCCGACAAACCTGATTTCGATTACCGACGGCCAGATCTATCTGTCACCCGAGCTGTTTCAGAAAGGCCAGCTGCCGGCCGTCGATGTCGGAAAGTCAGTGTCGCGCGTCGGCGGCAAGGCGCAGCTGCCGGCCTTCCGTGGCGTTGCCGGCGACCTGCGCCTGTCCTATGCGCAGTTTGAGGAACTGGAAACCTTCTCGCGCTTCGGCACCCGCCTGGATGAAGAGACGCGGGCGAACCTGGAACGCGGCCGGCGGGTCCGCGAGATCCTTAAGCAGCGGGAAAGTGCTCCCCTGCCGGTGCCGCAGCAGATTGCGGTCTTGTTCGCGGCTACGCAGGGACTGCTCGACGATGTGCCGTTGGAGCAGATCGGCGAGGCCGAAGCCTGCCTGAGCCGGATGATGTCTGAAGACGTTGCCGGTTTGGGCGGGCATATACTGGCCGGTGAGCTCCTCGGGGCGGCGGAGCGCGAAACTCTCGCCGAGGCTGTCTCCGGCGCCCTTAGGCAGGGGCGTGATGTAGCCAATCGGGCTGGAGAGGGAGGTGGCGGGCATGGAAACGCTTGAGGCTCTCGGCAAGCGGATCTCTACCACGAAGGATCTGCAGTCGATCGTCCGCACGATGAAGTCCCTCTCGGCCGTCAGCATTCGGCAGTACGAGCGCGCGGAGCTCGCGCTGCGCCAGTACACCCACACGATCAACCTCGGCCTTCAAGTAGTGCTGCGGCAGCGCGCGCTCGCAGTGGACGACCCGCAGCCGGACAGCCCGAGGATCGCGGTCGTCTTTGGTTCGGACCATGGCCTCTGCGGCCGGTTCAACGAGGAAATTGCCGGTTTCGCAGGCGGCAAGCTCGGCCACGCGGCCGCGTCGGAGGCTCCGGTCCGCTGGCTCGTCGTGGGATTGCGGGCGGCGGCACGTCTGGAGGCTGAAGGGATCGCTGTAGACGAATATCTCTCGCTGCCAGGGGCCGTCAGCGGGCTGACCACGACGGCCCAGCGCGTTCTTCTCAAGATTGACGAGTGGCGCCTTGGACAGGACAGCCTTCGGGTCCAGGTGTTCCACAATGTGCGCAGCGAGATGGCGACGGCCTCGCCGCGCATGACGCAGCTGCTGCCGTTGGATCCTCATTGGCTGCAGACCCTGGAGCAGCGTCCCTGGGCCGGCCGCGCCTTGCCGACCTTTTCCATGGAGGCCGAGCGCCTTTTCTCGGCACTCATCCGCCAGCATCTCTTTGTCACGATTTATCGTGCGGCCGCCGAATCCCTGGCCAGTGAACATGCCACGCGCCTCTCCACGATGCAGGCGGCGGAGCGGAACATCAAAGAGCACCTCGAGGAGATGAACGCGGAGTACCGCCACCGTCGCCAACAGTCGATCACCGAGGAGCTGCTGGATGTGGTCGCTGGTTTCGAGAGCCTCCGTAGGTCCGCGGACCTCACCTGATTGGCTGGCGCCACCTTCGCGTCGATGCCGGGAGGCGGGGCGGGCAGGTGGCGGTGGATATGGTAGATGGCGCCGCGGCGCGCCAGGTTCTGGTTTTTAGTCGTCAAGGCGAGGGCGTCCCTTATCGTGGGCGCGCCGTAGCCGCAGAAGGCGGGCCGGGGAGGCCACCTGTGGACGCCGCCGGGTGATACAGAGCGTCTCGATTCCCCGTAAGTGACTGAATTTAAGGCGTGTCCCTGGGGGAGTGGCTGGCGGCTCTGGATTCCAAACTGCACTGTTTCTTAGACCATGGCGCGTGCCGGCGAGCCCGTCATTCTATTGCACGGAGGCGGCAGCAGCTGTCGCCCGTGGAAAGCACTGATCGCCGCTATCGAAGCGCAATTCCTTTGTTGCGCACCCGATTTTTTTGGGCACGGTCTATCGTCTACCTGGACGAGCGAAGAAGGGCCCCTGCTTGCTGACTATGCGGCCATTGTCGAAGCCATTGCAGCGTTGCACGGTCAACCATCTCACTTGGTGGGGCATTCACACGGCGGTGCCGCTGCAATTGCTTATGCAGCGCGCAGTCCCAAGTCTCTGGCAAGCCTGACATTGATTGAACCCACACTTATGCACCTGCTTCGGGTCTGCAACAGTCCGGCCTGGGTGGAAGCCGAACAACTTGGAACTAAGCACATCGATGCGGTCTCTCGAGGGGAGCCGGCTAAGATTGCAGATGAGTTTCTAGCCTATTGGATCGGAAACGACGCGTGGCAGGCCATGCCCGATGATCGGCGCGCAGCAATCATCGACACCATGCCTGCGGTAGCACAGTTCTGGGCATCGGAGTTTGCGGAGGCAACCCCCACAGAGGTGTATGCGCAGCTGGATATACCGACACTGCTCGTTAGGGGGACAAGAACCAGGGCGACTACATGCGAAATAACCTCATTGCTCTATGATTTGCTACCGAACTCTCAATTGATTGAAGTTGAGGGGGCTGGGCACATGGCTCCGCTGACCCATGCCAACGATGTGAACGAAGCGATTGCAGACCATCTCGTGCAACATCGCAGGGCGCTAAGGCCAGAGTAATATGGATGCTCTTCTTGGGGCGTCGGTCGATGGCGCCAAGCAGACCCAACCTGCAGTATCCGATCAAGTCTGTTATCCGGCACTAACTATACATCACCGCACCGGCGTCCGCTTTGGATCTCACCTGCGACAAGCCTCGGTAACAGCCTTCATCAGCCTCTTGCAGGCCAGACAAGTTCACCCGTCGGAATCCAGGGCACTGTTCCAGCCACTCAATGATACCGCGCGCGCATCATTCTGAGAGGCAAAGCGTGTACATGCTGCCATTGTCTCAACGAGACCAGGGCCCCCGATGACCGGATAGTTGTTGGCCGGGACTTCCGATGCATCGATAACATCATTGTCAATATGCAGGTAAACGGATCGGTCGACCCTAAATTCTCCCAGATCGGAAACGTCGATACGGTTGACCCGAAAATTCCGCAGGTTTTCACTTTCGGGCGGGTCGAGATCCCTGGCGCCAACCAACCAAACGTCCTGCTCCGGTACCGGGGTAAGGCCAACATTCTTGCCGAATGCTTGATTGCCTCGTCCAACCATCATCGCCAAGCGCATGCCGCCCAGAAATCCCGACGGAGAGGTTTCAGGGATATTGAAGTCACCGTGCCCATCGAGCCAGATCAGAACAGGGCTAAGTCCCGTTGCCTGCAAACCGGCCATAACCGGAAGACTGGCGGCGCAATCACCGGCTACGGACACGGGTAACTCACCGGCATAGACGGCCTGCTCAACAAACGAAGCAATAGGGACATGCGTTCGGGACAGGCTCTCGGGAGAACGGTCAAGAACCTGTCCGGGATCATTCAACCGAACGTTCGCACCATCAGGCACGACCCCAGACAGCCCCGGATCATACTCCTCAAAGAAATAGGGTGTTACCAACCAGCGCGCATTCATTCGGACCACGATAGCTGCAAGATCCAAAGCGTCAAGGTTCGCTCCTAGCACAAAGCGGACCTCACCAGGAAACCGCTGACTTCTCCGCTTTCGCTAGCAAAACTGACTGGATCGAAAGGTCAGCAGGAGCCTGAGCTTACGGTCTTACCGGACGTGGCCAGGAAATATAGGAAAGTCAGAAGCCTACCGGCGATCGGACAAAATGCATGCACGCCCGCCCAACAGATCTCAGACGGATAGTTCCAACGTAGGGTCTTGAACAAATCCTGCCCGGGATTTGGACTAAATCGCGATCGGGGGAAGGTTTAACTGTCGGTCGTTGCGCGCCCCCGCAACCAACTTTACTTGCTCAAGCCCGTCACGGATCTCCGCGGCGGGCTTTTTGCTGTCCTGACAGAGCCCCAGGATCGCCGCCAGCTCGCCGTGCTGATCCTCCCCAGCTGAATTGGTCCACCCTTATGGTTAGTAGGAGGAGGACCAGAGATGGCAAACAAACACCACAGGCCAGAAGAGATCGTCGCGAAGCTGCGACAGGTTGAGGTTCTGGTTGGTCAGGGCATGACGCGGATCGATGCGATCCGGGAGATCAGCATCACCGAGCAGACCTATTACCGCTGGCGCAAGAAGTATGGCGGTATGGGCGCCGATCAACTTCGCGAGCTTAAACGCCTTCAGAAGGAGAACGAGCGGCTGCGCCGTGCGGTCTCCGACCTGACGCTGGATAAGCTGATTCTGACGGAGGCGGCCAAGGGAAACTTCTGAGCCCCGCGCGCCGGCGATGCTGCATCGACAGGGTCCGGCAGGCGCATAGGGTGTCTGAGCGCCGCGCCTGTCGGGTCCTGGGTCAGTACCGTTCCACCCAACGCCATGTCCCCCGCGGCCGGGACGACGAGGCACGCCTGGTCGCCGACATGGTGGAACTGGCCCGGCAGTACGGGCGTTACGGCTACCGGCGGATTGCGGCCCTGCTGCGCGAAGCCGGCTGGTCTGTCAGCGACGGGCGTATTGAGCGGCTGTGGCGGCGTGAGGGGCTAAA
>JBNKHC010000225.1:0-22248 GCA_050290145.1 Kiloniellaceae bacterium
CCCAGGGGCACGTTGTAGGCGCGCTCCTGCGCCCAGACGACATGGTCACGCTGGCTCTCATTCAGCACGTCCACGATCTGCAGGGCCAGGATCGCATAGAGCGCCCAGTCGTCGTCACGGTGACGCCGGTAGTCGTGGCGATGCTTGTGGCCCCCGCGCCTGTAATCGTGGTGATGCCTGTGCACCACAACCTTGTGATGGTGCTTGCGATGGCCGGGCGGCACCCAGTGGCGGTCGCCGTGCCAGGTCACCCGGTGGTCCTGCCGCTTGGCCCGGTGATGCTTTTTGTGTTTGTGATGCTTGCCATCGCCGCGGTGATAGTCGCCGGTCCAGCGGCTGTCGCGGTCGTGGCGATAGTCGTCGGCGAGCGCCGGCGTTGCGGTCAGGAGAAACAGCGCAGAAAGCGCCAACACGATTTTCTTCGACATTATCCGATCCTTCCAAAGCTGACTCAATGCGTTGGTGAGATCGGTGCTACGGAAAGGGGCGCCGCGGTCCTCCCTCGGCGCCCCTGAATGGTCAAAATTGATCCAACTTTCGCCACAGCCTGTGACAAAGTTGGGCGGCTACAGTGTCCCCGGGAAGGCGCCGCCGTCGATCAGCAAATTCTGACCGGTGATGTAGCCGGCGTGCGCGCTGCACAGGAAAGCGCAGGCCTCGCCGAACTCCACCGGGTCCCCGAAGCGCTTGGCCGGGTTGCCCGCTGCACGCTCTTCCGCCACCTCCTCCGGCGTGCGGCCGGTCTTGTCGGCCACCGCCTTGATCGTCTGGCGCAGGCGGTCGGTATCGAAGGGGCCGGGCAGCAGGTTGTTGATGGTGACGTTGTTGATCACCGTCTTGCGCGCGACACCCGCCACGAAGCCGGTAAGGCCGGCGCGCGCGCCGTTGGACAGGCCCAGGATGTCGATGGGCGCCTTCACCGCGCCAGAGGTGATGTTGACGATGCGTCCGAAGCGGCGCTCCATCATGCCATCGACCGTCGCCTTGATCAGTTCGATGGGCGTCAGCATGTTGGCGTCCAGCGCCTTGATCCAGTCGTCACGGTCCCAGTCGCGAAAGTCACCCGGCGGCGGTCCGCCGGCATTGTTGATCAGGATGTCGGGCTGCGGACAGGCGGCCAGCGCGAGTCGGCGCCCCTCCGGCGTGGTGATGTCCGTGGCCACGGCATTGACGGTGACGCCCGTGGCGCTGCGGATCTCCTCCGCGGTCTTCTCCAGCGGCTCCGGCGTGCGCGCCACGATGGTTACGTCGACACCCTCCATGGCGAGCTGCATGGCGCAGGCGCGCCCCAGGCCCTTGCTCGCCGCGCAGACCAGCGCCTTGCGCCCCTTGATCCCCAGATCCATTCCTTACCTCCCTAGGTCTTGTCTTCCGCTTCCTGCGAAGCGTCGATTTCCTGCAACACAGCCCGCGCCAGCGGCACGGTGATCTGCCGCCGCCGGGCCAGCGCGGTCCGGTCGATGGCCTCCACCACGCGCCGCGCCGCCGCGAAGGAGCGCTCGATGCGCGCGCTGAGAAAGCGCACCACCTCGGCGCCGACTGCAAGCTGGCGGTCGGCGAAGAGCTTCACCAGCACGACCTCGATCAGGGCGTCGTCCGGCTCCCCCAGGGCGACGGCCTGCATGCCCGACAGCCGCGAGCGCAGGTCGGCCAGCGGGCAGTCCCAGCGGGCCGGTGCCTCGCGATCCGACAGCAACAGGAAGCCGCGCCGCTCCAGCATCATGTTGTAGAGGTGCAGCAGGCGCCGCGCGACCTCGGGCTCTTTGGCCAGGCAGCCGGCGATGTCTTCCACCACGCAGGCCGTGGCCTCACCCAGATAGGCGGGCGGCTCGTCCCGACGCAGCATCTCGGCGTCGATCTGGATGGCGCCGGAGGCCTGGCGCCAGACCTGGCAGAGGTGCGTCTTGCCGCTGCCCGGCGGCCCGAAGAGGGCCAGCGCGTTCGCCGGCCAGTCCGGCCAGCGGTCGATCCAGGCGACCGCCACCTCGTTGCTCGGCGCGACCAGGAAGTCTTCGCGCGCCAGGGCCGGACGGTGGCCGAGGTCGAGGGGAAGTTGCGCGGGCGAGGTCACGGCGTGGCGTCCCGCCCGCCGCTCTGCGCCGCTTCCTGCGGGCTTCCGTCAAGGTCAGAGGCATGGCCGGTGTAGTAGCTGCTGAGGCGGTACTGCGACAGCGCGAAGCGCACGCCCACGCCGACGATGGCGGCGACGGGCACCGCCAGCAGCACGCCGACGAAGCCGAAGAGCGCGCCGCCTGCGAGCAGCGCGAACATGACCCAGACCGGATGCAGACCGACCTTCTCGCCGACCAGCTTGGGGGTCAGCACGTTGCCTTCGACGGCCTGGCCGATGAAGAAGATGACGGCGACGATGCCCACCGAGATCCAGCTGTCGAACTGCGCCAGCGCCAGGCCGACGGAGAGCACCAGCCCGACCAGGGAGCCGACGTAGGGGATGAACGACAGGAAGCCGGCGATGAGCCCCACCACCAGGCCGAAGTCGAGACCGGCCAGGGTCAGGCCGAGGGCATAGAAGACGGCCAGCGACAGGCAGACCATGCCCTGGCCGCGCAGGAAACCCGCCAGGGTCTCGTCCACTTCCTGGGCCAGGCGGCGGATCGTCTCCTGGTGCTTGCGCGGCAGCCAGTCGTCGGCCTTGGCGACCATGCGGTCCCAGTCGCGCAGCAGGTAGAAGGCCACCACCGGCGTGATCACCATCAGGGCGACGAAGTTGAAGAAGGCGACGCCGCCGGAAATGATGCCGCCCAGCACCTCCGTCACCCAGGCGAAGATCTTGTCGGCCGAACCGCCCAGCACCGTTCTGATCTTCTCTTCGGTGCCGGCATCTATGCGATCGCGCAGCATCTCGACCAGAGCCGAGACCTCGCGCTGGATGGCGGCCAGATAGTCGGGCGCTCGTTCGATCAGGGTGGCGATCTGGCCGACCACCGCCGGAATCACCAGCAGCAGCACCAGGATGCAGACCAGAACAAACACCACCGTGACGATGGAGGTCGCCCAGGTGCGTGACAGCTTCCAGTTCTCCAGGCGATCGCAGATCGGGTCCAGCAGATAGGCGACAGCCATGCCGGCCACGAAGGGCAGCAGCACACTGCGCAGCAGGTAGACGCAAACCAGCGTGACCGCCAGAAGGATCAGCCAGAAGCGCAACTGGCTGGCCGTCGGCACATGCGCCAGGAGACGGCCCTGGCCCTCCTGAGTTTGCGCCCCCTGCCCTTGCGAATCCTGATCGTTCATTGCGGCGCGGGTGCCGGGAAGATGCTCTGTCCGTCAGGGGCAGGCTGCGGCGTGGACATCAGCCTGTCGCGTTTCTCCGCCAGCAGCAGCTCCCAATTGCTGTCCGGGCGCAGCGCCAGGAAGAGATCGCGCTGCGCCAGCGCCCGGCTCAGGCGCTGCTCGTCGCCGAAGAAGGTGATCTCCAGCTGTGCCTCGTAGCGGGTCAGCGTGTTGACCCCGGTCTGCTGGATCGCGGCGACGCCGTGCAGGCGCCGGCGCACGTTCAGCCAGTCGTCGAGGCCCTCCAGCGGGACAAAGACCAGGATCGAGCGCTCGCTGCCGAACTGCAGCAGGTTCTGCTGCTTCCAGGCTTCCTGCACGGCATTGTCGATGCGATCTGCGCCCCGCGCCAGAAAGCCTTCGTAGGGCTCGCCGGTCACCTGCACCAGCCTGTCGCGCAGGGTGATGGTTCTGGCGCCGTCACTGAAACGGTTGGTCACCACCGTCAGCACCGCGCTGCCGGTCGCCGGATCGCCGCTCAGAGTGGCTTCGGCCACCAGCACGTCCTCCGCCCCCCAGCGGCCGGCGATCTCCCGCAGGGCGTCGGAGTCGCCCGCCAGGGCGCGCTGCGCGTCGATGGCCGTGATGTCTTCCAGGTCGCCCAGCGGCACCACCATGGGTACCAGCCCGTCGTCGGCAGGGCGCTGCGCCCAGCTCTGGCGCCAGGGGTTCGGGTCGAGCCACAGCGTCGGCTCCGTCTCCGGGCTTTCGAAGATCGGCAGCACCACCACAGGTTTGCTGCGGGTTTCGGCGAAGGCGACGTTGTTGCCGCGCAGCAGCTTGCGCACCTCTTCCGCATTGAAGCGGAAGGTCAGGTCGGCCAGGTAGCGCACCGCCGAGGTCCGCTCGTTGGCCACCGAAAAGTCCAGCACGTAATACTGCAGCAGGCTGGACTCGGGCTCCGGCACCAGGTCCACCTGGTCCTCCGGCACCAGACGGCGCAGCAGCCGGCGGAAGGCCCGGCGCTGCCCCACCGCCAGGGCCACCTGGCGGGCCTCGGACGCGGTTCCGGCGGTCTCGTCCACCGGTACGTCGCGCACCGTGAAAATGTCGCTGGCGCCCTGGGCGCGGGCGCTATCCGCCCCCAGCAGCACAAGCCCCGCCAGGGCCAGGGTCAGGCCCCCGCAGGCGACAAGGGCCAGGGCCAGCACTCGAACGCCGCTCAGCCGGCGAAACCACATTGCAAACCGTCCCGGATTCTCTATCTTCGCCCGGCAAAGCGGGCCGAAAAGCCTCATGTCTTAAATACCCCATGTGACCGGAGGACGCCATAACAAGCCGGGATTCGCGTGACAACCAGCTGAGTTACAAGGATGCGGGCGTCGACATCGATGCCGGCAACGCGCTGGTGGAGGCCATCAAGCCGCTGGCCCGCTCGACCGCCCGCAGCGGGGCGGACGCCGGCCTCGGGGGCTTCGGGGGCTTCTTCGACCTGAAGGCGGCCGGGTACCGCGATCCGCTGCTGGTGGCCGCCAACGACGGCGTCGGCACCAAGCTGAAGATCGCCATCGCCGCCGGCCGCCACGACACCGTGGGCATCGACCTGGTGGCCATGTGCGTGAACGACCTGGTCGTGCAGGGCGCCGAGCCCCTGTTCTTCCTGGACTACTACGCCACAGGGCACCTGGAGGTTCCGGCCGGCACCGCCATCGTCGAAGGCATCGCCGAGGGCTGCCGCCAGGCCGGCTGCGCTCTGATCGGCGGCGAGACAGCCGAGATGCCCGGGCTCTACGCCGCCGGCGACTACGACCTCGCCGGTTTCGCCGTCGGCGCGGTGGAGCGCGATCAGGTGCTGACCGGCGCGAACGTGGCGGCCGGCGACGTGGTCCTCGGCCTCGCCTCCTCCGGCCTCCACTCCAACGGCTTCTCCCTGGTGCGCCGGGTGGTGGAAACCCTGGGCCTCGACTACGAGCAGCCGGCGCCCTTCGCGCCCGGCACGAGCCTCGGCGAGGCCCTGCTGGCGCCGACCCGTATCTATGTGAAGAGCTGCCTGGCGGCGCTGGAGACAGCCGAGGGCGGCGCGCGGGGCGTGAAGGCCCTGGCCCACATCACCGGCGGCGGCTTCCTGGAGAACCTGCCGCGGGTCATTCCCGAAGGCCTGGGCGTCGTCCTGGACGGCATCACCTGGCCCGTGCCGGAAGTCTTCCGCTGGCTGGCGGAGTTCGGCGGCATCGTCCCGCAGGAAATGGTGCGCACCTTCAACTGCGGCGTCGGCATGGCCGTGGTGGTCGACCCCAAGCAGGTCGAGGCCGTGCGCGCCGCCTTCGAGGCGGCGGGCGAGACGGTCTTCGGCATCGGCCACATCACCGCCCACCGCGGCGAGGGCGGCCAGGTCACCATCCAGAACCTGGAGGCAACCTGGCCTCAATGAGGACAAGAGCTTGAAAGTCGGCGTCCTCATTTCCGGGCGCGGCAGCAACCTGAAATCGCTGCTGGAGGCCTGCGCGACACCGGGATTCCCGGCTGAGATCGTCACGGTGATCTCCAACCGCCCGGGGGCCGGCGGCCTCGACCACGCACGGGCAGCCGGGGCTGCGGCCGAGACCATCGACCACAAGGCCTTCGACAGCCGGGAGGCCTTCGAAGCCGCGGTGACGGCGGCGCTGGAGGCGGCAGGGGTGGAACTGCTCTGCCTGGCCGGCTTCATGCGGGTCGTCAGCGCCGGCTTCGTGCGCCACTGGCAGGGCCGCATGATCAACATCCACCCTTCCCTGCTGCCGCTCTTTCCCGGCCTCGACACCCACGCGCGCGCCCTGGAGGCCGGGGTGCGGCTGCACGGCTGCAGCGTGCACTACGTAAACGAGCAGGTCGACGGCGGCCCCATCATCGGCCAGGCCGCGGTGCCGGTGCTGCCCGGCGACGACCCGAACAGCCTGGCCGCCCGGGTGCTGACAGCTGAGCACCGGCTCTACCCCGCCTGCCTGCGGCTGGTGGCCGAGGGCAAGGTGCGCTTCCAGGGCGGCAAGGCAGAGATTTCCGCGGATTTCGATCCCTCGGCCCGGATCTTCAACCCCCCGGCGCAGGCCTGAGTGGCAGGCTCCGGGGCGCCGCCTTGCGACACCCTGGGACTTGCCCGCATCAGCGTCTCAGGCTAGAAGGAACCCCAAGCGAACAAATCGCGCGTCCAGCCCGCGTTCCGCTGGGGTTCCGGGGGCGGTCGCAGTTGGCAAGTAACGAGCAGGGCTTTCACATATGTCTGACGATCAATTGCTTCGCGAACATCAGCAGATCTGGAAGGGCTTCGTGCGCTTCATCACGATCTCCACGGGCCTGGTGGTCCTTTCCCTGATCCTGATGGCGATTTTCCTGCTGTAACGGCGCTCCGCGTCACCGAACTAGACGGACAGCGCGAAAAAGGGCGGGACCCGCAAGGTCCCGCCCTTTTCTGCATCTCTGCGTGCCCCAGCGGGGCGGCAAGGCCTTTCGGCGCTTAGCCGACGATCTCGTCGTCGCTGAAGAAGAACTTGATCTCCTGGGCCGCCGTGTCCGGGCCGTCGGAGCCGTGCACGGAGTTGGCCTCGATGGACTCGGCGAAGTCGGCGCGGATGGTGCCCGGCGCGGCGTCGGCCGGGTTGGTGGCGCCCATGACTTCGCGGTTCTTGGCGATGGCGTTGTCGCCTTCCAGAACCTGGACCACGACCGGACCGGAGGTCATGAAGGTGCAGAGGTCGTTGAAGAAGGGCCGCTCCTTGTGCACCGCGTAGAAGCCCTCGGCCTGCTCCCGGGTCATGTGGATGCGCTTGCTGGCGACGACGCGCAGGCCGGCTTCCTCAAGGCGGTCGATGATCTTGCCCGTGATGTTGCGCTTGGTCGCGTCCGGCTTGATGATCGAAAAGGTACGTTCGGTGGCCATGGACTCCGGCTCTCCTCTAGATTGCTCGTTACCGGGTAGATTGCTCGTTCGCGGGCGGCCCCCGCCGGCTCCCGGCTGGAAAACCCGGCTCTACCGCCCCTTTTAGCGTTCCGCGCCGGGCTTATAGACCCTTTGCCGGGCCAGGGCAACGCCCGCGCAAGACCAGCCCCGCCGCCGCTTTCGCCCGCCGCCGCGCCGTGCTATCACCCGCCCGCCGCCACCTGTGGCCGGAGCTGAACGGGCCTCATGCTGCACATTAACGATCTTGTCTACCGGGTTCAGGGCGAACCGCTGTTCGACCACGCGACCGTCGCCGTCAACAAGGGCGAGCGGGTGGGCCTGGTCGGCCGCAACGGCTCGGGCAAGACCACTCTCCTGAAACTGATCTCCGGCGAACTGCACCCGGATCAGGGCAGCATCACCTATCCCCGCCTGACCCGGGTCGGCAAGGTCGCCCAGGAGGCCCCCTCCGGCCAGACCAGCCTGATCGACACCGTGCTGGCCGCGGATAGCGAACGCAACGCCCTGCTGGCCGAGGCCGAGCACGCCAGCGATCCGCACCGCATCGCTGAGCTGCACGAGCGCCTGGCCACCATCGGGGCGGATTCCGCGCCGGCGCGCGCCGCCCGCATCCTGGCCGGCCTGGGCTTCGACGAGGCGGCCCAGCAGCGCCCCTGCGCCGAGTTCTCCGGCGGCTGGCGCATGCGCGTGGCCCTCGCCGCCCTGCTGTTCCGGGCCCCGGACCTGCTGCTGCTCGACGAGTCGACCAACCACCTGGACCTGGAAGCCGCGCTCTGGCTGGAGGGCTACCTGAAGAGCTATCCCGGTACGCTGCTGCTGGTCTCCCACGACCGCGGCCTGCTGAACCGGGCGGTGAACCGCATCATCCATCTGGACCAGCGCAAGCTCACCGCCTACACGGGCAACTACGACCGCTTCGAGCGGCTGCGCCGCGAGCACCTGGAGCACCAGGCCGCGCTGCACGCCAAGCAGCAGGCCCAGCGCCGGCACATCCAGGCCTTCGTCGACCGCTTCCGCTACAAGGCCTCCAAGGCCCGCCAGGCGCAGTCCCGCCTGAAAGCCCTGGCGCGCATGGAGCCCATCGCCGCGGTGATGGAAGACCGCACCGTCACCTTCGACTTCCCGGCCCCCTCCCACCTCTCGCCGCCGATCCTCACGCTGGAAAACGCGTCGGTGGGCTACGAGGCCGGCAAGCCGATCCTGTCGCGCCTCAACCTGCGCCTCGACATGGACGACCGGGTCGCCCTGCTGGGCGCCAACGGCAACGGCAAGTCGACCCTCTCCAAGCTTCTCGCCGGGCGGCTGAAGTGCATGGAGGGGCGGATGACCCGCTCCGGCAAGCTGAAGATCGGCTACTTCGCCCAGGACCAGGCCGAGGAGCTGGATCTCCAGGCGACGCCCCTGGCCCATATGCAGCGGCTCATGCCCATGGAGACCGAAACCAAGCTGCGCGCCCAGCTCGGCCGCTTCGGCTTCGGCGTGGACCGCGCCGAGGTCCAGGTCGGCAAGCTCTCCGGCGGTGAGAAAGCGCGTCTTCTCTTTGCGCTCATGAGCCGCGAGGCGCCGCACGTGCTGATTCTGGACGAGCCGACCAACCACCTGGACGTCGACTCGCGCCAGGCCCTGATCCAGGCGCTCAGCGCCTTCGAGGGCGCGGTGATCCTGGTCAGCCACGACACCCACCTGATCGAGCTGACCGCCGACCGCCTGTGGCTGGTCGCCGACGGCACGGTGTCGTCTTTCGACGGTGACATGGACGACTATCGCAAGCTGCTGCTGGAGCAGCGCCGGCAGGAGCGCACGCGCCAGCGCGAGGACAAACCCCAGCGCGACGAGGTCGTCTCGAAGAAGGACAAGCGCCGCGCCGCCGCCGAGGCCCGCGCCGCCGTTGCCGACCTGCGCAAGGCGGCGAAGCAGGCCGAGGCCAAGCTGGAGAAGCTGA
This sequence comes from Kiloniellaceae bacterium, assembly GCA_050290145.1. Lineage (GTDB taxonomy): Bacteria > Pseudomonadota > Alphaproteobacteria > Kiloniellales > Kiloniellaceae > Pelagibius. The sequence continues at coordinate 9,111 of JBNKHC010000225.1, forward strand.
ACCGGCAGAAGGCCGACCTGGAGAAGAAGCTCGCTGATCCGGAGGTCTACGAAGGCCCGACGGCGAAACTGCAGGACCTGCAGATCAAGTTCGGCCAGATCAAGCAGGCCATCGCAGAGGCCGAGGACCACTGGCTGGAACTGCAGACCGCCCTGGAAGAAGCCTGAGGCCCGCGGCCGCCTAGCCCGTGGCTTCCAGCGGAATGGTGTCGTAGCCGTTGAGGATCAGGATCATGTCGACGGTCACGCCGTCGCTGGCCAGGGGATAGTACATGCGCTGGGAATCGATGAACTGGCGGTCCGGATGCGGCATGGGAAAGCGGTCGTAGACCGGCACCTGGTCTTCAACCACTTTCTTCATGTTGCCGGTGATGCGCGCGACCAGCGCCGGCACCACGGCATCCTCCACAACCAGGCCGGTGATGTTGCGCCCGGCCGCCCGGGTCTGAACCTCGCCGACCAGGCGAAAGCGAAACCGCATCCTGCCCTCTGCGCGTTCCACGTCGACCAGGTTGATCAGGCCCAGCAGGCGGGGGAAGTCGCAGGGGTCGATATGCTGGCGTCCCGGCAGCCGCCCTTTCGGCGCCACCGCCTCGAGATACTGCGCCATTTCCGCAAATCGCGGATGGATCGTGGGCGGTTCCGCGCCGCCGAGGTCCTCAAGAAGGAAATCCGAGAAAGCGAAATCCGTCACTTCGATTCCAATTAATCGAAACAATCAACGGGCCTGCACAAATTCTCACATGAAACACACGGGAGAATAAGCAGAAAATCCGGCCCGCTTTCATGAGCCCTGCGGCGCCCGGCCTCTAGCTCTCAGGCAACTTCGCCACCGGATCGGGATCGTAGCCGTGCAGCGTCAGCAGCATGTAGATGGTCTCGCCGTCCCCGGTCAAGGGATAGTACATCCGCTGTGTAAGCATGAACTCGCGGTCCGGGTGCGGCATGGGAAAGCTGTCGAAGACCGCTTTGCGGGTCACCAGGACCTTGTTCATGTTCGCGCGAACACGCGGCAGCAGGGCCGGGATCAAGGCGTCCTTCAGCAGCAGCCCGGTGATCTCGCGGCCCGAGCGGCGGGTCTGCTCCTCGCCGACCAGTCGGTAGCGGAAGGCGATCGCGCCGTCCGCGCGCTCCACGTCGACCAGGTTGATGAGGCTCATGAACTCGCGGAGATCCAGCGGGTCGATGTGCTGGCGCCCGGGCAACCTGCCTTCCGGGACGACCCCGTCGAGGTAAGCCTGCATTTCGAGGAACCGCTGATGGACCGGCGGCGTCCGGCGATCGCCAAGGTCCGCTAAGTAATAATCTGAATAGACGAAGTCGGCCATCTCGACGCACTTTAGCCGGAACTATTTGTCAGCACGCGTCCGATTGTAGCCTATTGGAAGTGATCAAATAATCATGAAGTTGTTCCACAACTTTCGGCCAAGTCGTGCAGTGTGACTTTCGTAAAGCGTGTCGGGTTGCCGGTCGGGCCGCCCTCAGGCCTTCTGGCTCCAGCGGCCCGCATCGTCCTGCTGCCAGTAGGTGACGTCATGACCCGCCTCCTTGAGAGCCTTCCACTGGCTGCGGGCCTGGGCCAGCGCTTCCTCGTCACCACCGTCGAACAGCAGGACGCAGAGGGCATAGTCACCGATCTTGTCGGAGGTGGCGCCGTCGGTCAGGAACAGGACCTCGCCCCCATTCGGCGCCTCGTCCTCCACCGTCAGCCAGACCGGCTGGCGCGCGGCGCGGCCGTCCTTGACGGTGCCGTGCGGCAGGAAAGCCCGGTCGTGGTAGGTCCAGAGCCGCGACGAGAGCGCTTCGACCCGCGCTTCGGAGCCGGCCCTCACCACGGCGCGCTGGCCCCGCTCGAGGGTCTTTTCCAGCATCTGCGGCAAGGCCTGCTCCAGCGTGGTGCGGGTCATGTGATAGAAGCGCACGCCTGTCATGGCTCGGGCACCATCGCTTGGGGATCATGCCGAAGGTAGCGGGCCGGTTCCCCGGCCCGCGCCCCGGCTACTTCTCGAAGTTGTCGGCGACGAAGGTGTCCAGCAGACGCACGCCGAAGCCGGTGCCGCCCTTCGGCACCGTCGCCTTCTCCTTGGTCGACCAGGCCACGCCGGCGATATCCAGATGCGCCCAGGGCGTGCCCTGCTTGATGAAGCGCTGCAGGAACTGGGCGGCGGTGATCGAGCCGCCGGCCCGCCCGCCGCCGATGTTCTTCATGTCGGCCGCATCGCAGTCGATCTGCTTGTCGTACTCCGGACCGATGGGCATGCGCCACAGCGGCTCGCCGACCGACTTGCCCGCGGTGGTGAGCTGGTTGGACAGCTTGTCGTCGTTGCTGAACAGGCCGGCGTGCTCGTTGCCCAGGGCGATGATGATGGCCCCGGTCAGGGTCGCCAGGTCGACGACCAGCTTCGGCTTGAACTTCTCCTGCGTGTACCAGAGGGCGTCGGCCAGGACCAGGCGCCCTTCGGCGTCGGTGTTGAGCACCTCGATAGTCTGACCGGACATGGAGGTTACGATGTCGCCCGGCCGCTGGGCGGTGCCCGAGGGCATGTTCTCGACCAGGCCGCAGACGCCCACGGCGTTGATCTTGGCCTTGCGCGCGGCCAGGGCATGCATCAGCCCGACAACGGTACCGGCGCCGCCCATGTCCCACTTCATGTCTTCCATGCCGGCAGCCGGCTTCAGCGAGATGCCGCCGGTGTCGAAGGTCACGCCCTTGCCGACGAACGCCAGCGGCGCCTTGTCCTTGGCGCTGGCCGGGGCGCCCTGCCAGACCATGACCAGCAGCTGCGGCTCCTGGGCCGAGCCCTGGGCCACGCCGAGCAGCGCGCCCATGCCGAGCTTCTCCATGTCCTTCTGGCCCAAGGCCTGCACCTTGACGCCGAGCTTGCTGAGCTTCTTGGCCTCGGCCACCAGCGACTTCGGAAAGATGATGTTGGCCGGTTCGCTGACCAGGTCGCGGGTGGTGAAGACGCCGGCGGCGATCTGCTCGTACTTGTGGTACAGCCGCCTGGCCGCCGCCGCATCGTCGACCATGACCTTGATGTCTTTCAGCTTGGGCTTCTTGTCCGCCTTTTCCTTCGTCTTGTACTTGTCGAAGCGGTAGCTGCGCAGCAGCGCACCATAGGCGTAGTTGGCCGCGCGCGCCGGCGCGGTCTTGCCGCCGCGCAGCTTGTCGACGAAGAAGGTCGCCGTTTTCTCACCGCAGCGCAGCAGCTGCGCCGCCGCGGAGCCGCCGAGGTCCTGCAGGTCCTTCTCGGTCAGCTTGGCCGGGGCGCCCAGGCCGACCATCAGGATACGGCTGTTGCTCAAGTTGGCCGGCGCCACGATCTCAAGCAGCTCTCCCTTCTTGCCGGAAAAACTGCTGGCGGCGACGGCCCGCTCCAGCGCGCCACCGGTCTCACTGTTCAGGCTCGCCGCCGTGGGCGTGAGCTTGCCGCCCTCCAGAACACCGACAACCAGGGCACCGGACGACGGAACGCTCGGCGAAGCAAAGGAAATATTCATCAATCCCCTCACGGAAAGAACGCGGCCGGCGCTGCGCCTGAGACGGCGGGCCAGCCTTGGAAAGACAAGAATGCGGATAACGATAAGGCCGAACAGCCTGTCAGCGCCAGCGGCCAAGTTCAAGGGCCCTTTCGTACCCTTGGTGGCACGAAATAAGCCCAATGTGCGCCGGGTTTTTGACTGGACTGGGGTCGCGGCGGCGCGCTATCTCTTCATATTCCCGCACCGCAGCGATTGGGCCCGATGCCCTGGATAACACGCTACATATTCGGGCAGTTGGTGACGGCGACCATCTTCGTCACCCTGGCCCTGACCTTCGCCATTTGGCTGACGCAGTCTCTGCGTCTGATCGACTATATCGTCAACCGCGGGCTCCCGGCCTCCACCTTCCTTACCTTCGTCGGGCTGCTGCTGCCGTCGTTTCTCGGGGTCGTGCTGCCGGTGGCCGCCTTCGTGGCGGCGCTCTTCATCTATCACAAGCTGGCAATGGACAGCGAAATGGTGGTCATGCGCGCCGCCGGCCTGTCCCAGCTTCAACTCGCCCGTCCGGCAATCATGCTGGGCGTCCTGGTGACCATCGCGGTCTACTCCATTTCGCTCTATTTCCTGCCGTTATCATTTCGGAATTTCAAAGACTTGCAGAGCTCTTTCCGCAGTGATTTCTCAACTGTCCTGCTGCAGGAAGGCGTTTTCACCGCGCTCACCGACGAGATCACGGTCTTCGTCCGCCAGCGCTCTGCCGACGGCGAGCTGCGCGGCATCCTGGTGCACGACAACCGGGATCCTAAGAAGCCGGTAACGATGATGGCCGAACGCGGCGCCCTGGTCGCCAGCGAGGCCGGCCCGCGCGTGGTGATGGAGAACGGCAACCGCCAGGAGGTGAGCCCGGGGACCGGGCGCTTCTCGCTGCTATACTTCGACCGCTACACGGTCGAACTGAGCGAATTCGGCGAGGCGGCGCAGTCGCGCTGGCGCGAGCCCAAAGAACGCTTCCTGAACGAATTGCTCTTTCCCAGCAGCGACAGGCGCGACCAGCGCTACTATCAGGAACTGATCGCCGAGGGGCATCAGCGGCTGGTCAGTCCGCTCTACACCCTGGTCTTCGTGCTGATCGGCATGGCGGCCCTGCTGGCCGGTGAGTTCAACCGGCGCGGCCAGGCCAAGCGGGTGCTGGCCGCCATCGCCTGCGTCGCCGCCCTGGAAGGCGTCTCCCTGGCCCTGCACGACCTGGCCACGCGCAGCGCCGCGGCCGTCCCGGCGATGTATGCGGCCGTGCTCGTCTCGGCGAGCCTCAGCCTCTACGTGCTGCTGCGCCGGCCGCACCGCCGCGTCGAGGCCCAGGATCTGAGCGAGGCGCCGACATGATGGGAACCTCCATCAACAGCGGGGTTCTGCCGGCCATGCGCCGGCTGCGCCTCTCGCCCACCCTCACAAAGTACATCGCCCGCCAGTATCTCTTCTGGTTCGGCAGCTTTTTCCTGGCCATCGTCGCCATCATCTTCCTGGCCACCATCGTCGATCTGCTCGACCGCCTGGCGACCAAGGACGTTGCGCTGAGCATCACCCTCAAGATGGCCTTCTTGAAGCTGCCCTACCTCAGCCAGGAGGTCATGCCCTTCACCCTCCTCTTCGCCGCCATGACCACCTTCTGGCGCCTGACCCGTTCGAACGAATTGGTGGTAGCGCGCGCCGCCGGTATTTCCGTATGGCAGTTCCTGCTGCCGGTGCTCGGCAGTTCTGTAGTCATCGGGGTCCTGACGGTCACCGCATTCAACCCTCTCGCCTCGATCCTGCTGAGCCGCTACGAGCACCTGGAAGCCGGCTACATCCACAACCAGACAAGCATGCTGGCGGTCTCCAAGACCGGCCTGTGGCTCCGCCAGGCCGACGAAAACGGCCAGTCGGTCATCCACGCCGCGCGGGTAAAGCCCGGATCGGTTTCCCTGCAGCAGGTGATGGTGTTCCGCTATGCCGGCGAGGACCGATTCGTCGACCGGATCGACGCCCGCGAGGCCCAGCTGCGGGCGAATCGCTGGCTGCTCTTCGATGCCTGGCTCTCGCGGCCGGGCGAGGCCTCGGAGTTTCACGAGCAGCTGGAACTGCCCACGGACCTGACCGTGGACAAGATCCAGGAGAGCTTCGCGCCACCGGAGACCATCGCCTTCTGGGAACTGCCGGACTTCATTGAGCTCATGCAGGCCGCCGGATTCTCTGCCATCCCGCACCGCCTGCAGTTTCACCGGCTGCTGGCCCTGCCGATGCTCTTCACCGCCATGGTCCTTCTCGCGGCAACCTTTTCGCTGCGTCCGCAGCGCCGCGGGCGGGTCGGTCTGGTGATTCTGGCGGGCATGTTGACCGGCTTTCTTCTATACTTCCTCTCCAATTTCGTGTTCGCGATCGGTCTTTCAGGTACTATCCCGGTCGTGCTTGCAGCCTGGGCTCCGGCCGGCGTGTCGTTGATGCTTGGCGTGGCCATGTTGCTTCATCTGGAGGACGGATAACCAAATAATGATATGGGGGGGATCGGGGCGAGCGGTGGCCGTGGCTGCCGCGCTATGTGCATTGTTTGCCGCTTTCGGGGATGCGGCCAATGCGCAGAATATCGACGTTCAAGCGCTGGAGAACACGCCTGCGCTGATCACGGCGGACGAGCTGACCTATGACGAGGAAAACGGCCTCGTCATCGCCCGCGGCAATGTCGAAATCGCCCAGTCCGACCGCGTTCTCCTCGCCGACGAAGTCACCTACAACATCAACGAAGACATCGTGACGGCCGAGGGCAACATCACCCTCGTGGAGCCCAGCGGCGATACGGTCTTCGCCGATTTCGTGCAATTGACCGGAGACCTGAAGGAAGGCTTCATCCGCGATATCCGCGTCCTCATGGCGGATAAGACGCGAGTCGCCGCGGCCAGCGGCACCCGCACCGGCGGAAACCGTACGGAATTCCGCAAAGGTGTCTTCAGCCCCTGCGAGCTGTGCCGCGATGACCCCACCCGCGCCCCGCTGTGGCAGATCAAGGCCAACGAGATCATCCACGACCAGGAATCCAAGGACGTCATCTACCACGACGCCTGGCTCGAGTTCTTCGGAATCCCGGTGCTCTATACCCCCTACTTCGAGCATCCGGACCCCACAGTCGACCGGCGCAGCGGCTTCCTGGCCCCCACCGTCGGGACCAGCGACTTCCTCGGCTATGCCCTGGAGGTTCCCTACTTCTGGGTCCTGGACGACGACAAGGACCTGACCGTCGCACCGATCTTGTCGACGGAGCAGGGCATCGACCTCACCGGCGAGTACCGCCAGCTCTTCACCAACGGCGAACTGCGCGCCGCCGGCAGTGCGACCATCGCGGACCGCGAGGAGAGCGACGGCAACGTCGCCAAGGATCGTTTCCGCGGCCACATCGATGCCGAGGGCAGGTTCGAGCTCGATGAGACCTGGCGCTGGGGTTTCGAGGCCAACCGCAGCAGCGACGACACCTACCTGCGCGCCTACAACTTCGATTCGGCGCGCACCCTGACCAGCACCGCCTATCTCGAGGGCCTGAAGGGCCGCAACTTCGCCGCCGCACGCGGTTTCGCCTACCAGGGCCAGCGCAGCACCGACAGGAACAGCGAGCTTCCCATCGTCGCGCCTCTGGCCGAGTACGACTTCATCAGCGAGCCGAACCTCTTCGGCCTGCCGGGCGGCTACATCACCGCCAATACCAGCCTCATGGCACTGACCCGTATCGACGGACGCGACAGCCGGCGCATGTCCTTCGTCGGCGGCTATCACCTGCCCTATACAAGCCCTCTGGGTGACATCTACGAGGTCACCGCACAGGTGCAGGCCGACGGCTATTGGACCCACGGCGTGGTGCCGGGCTCCACCAGCGTCAACCCGGCCAACGCGCCGGGCAGCGACACCGCAGGCCGGATTTTCCCGCAGTTCGCGGTGAAGTGGCGCTACCCCTGGGTCCGGCAGGACGGGTCGTTCCAGCAGGTGATCGAGCCCATTGTGCAGGCCGTGCTGGCGCCCAACGGCTCCAATCCCGGTGATATCCCCAACGAGGACAGCCAGGATTTCGAGTTCGACGACACCAACCTCTTCAAGCTCAACCGCTTCGCCGGCCATGACCGGGTCGACTCCGGCACCCGCTTCGATTACGGCCTAAAATGGACGGGTTCTTTCAGCGATGCCGGCTCGGCGGGGGCTTTCATCGGCCAAAGCTATCGCCTGAGCGAGAACCGCGACGTCTTCGCTGAGGGCTCCGGTCTGGAGGACAATTTTTCCGACATCGTCGGCCGCGTACAGCTGCGGCCGCTGGAGGACCTGGAGCTGTTGTACCGCTTCCGCCTCGACAAGGACAATCTCAGGGCGCAGCGCAGCGAACTCGACGCGAACATCGGCCCACCGGCCCTCAATCTGGATCTCTCCTACTTCTTCATCAACGGCGACAGCAGCACCGATGAATTCGGTGATCGTGAGGAGGTCCGCTTCGGGATCAACTCGCGCATCAGCGAGAACTGGAGCATCGGTTTCAGCCACCGCCGCGACCTGATCAGCGACCGGGCACTGCGCTCGGCGGTCAGCCTGACCTATCAGGACGAGTGCTTCCTCATCGAAGGCGTCGCGCAACGCAGCAACTACCGCGACCGCGACGTCGAGGACGACGACAGCATTTTCGTGCGCGTCGTCTTCAGGCACCTCGGGGAGGCCTCGGGCGGCTGATCCCGGCGGCCCCGACCTCAGGCTTCCGGCCGGAGAACCCCTGCGTTACGAAGCCCCGGGGTCCTCAGCTTCCGTTTGAATCGACCGGACGCGGCGGGATATACTGCGGCCCGCTTTTCTAGGAATTCCGGGTAATGCCACTCAAGAAGATGCAAAGACCATTCCAGGTTGCGCGGCGCGGCGTGCTTTTCGCCGTCTGCCTGCTGCTCCTGTCGGCAAGCTGGCCCCTCGACCAGGCCCGCGCGCAATCGGACCTGTTCCGCCCTGCTGCCGTCGTGAACGATGACGTCATCTCGGTTCTCGACCTCGCCATGCGCGTCCAACTGGCCATCGTCGCCGCCGGCGTCGAAGACACCCAGGAGGTGCGCCGCAGGCTGACGCCCCAGGTGCTGCGCGGCCTGATCGACGAGCGGCTGCAGCTTCAGGAGGCCAAGCGCCTCGATATCTCGGTGACGGATGTCCAGGTAGCCGGCGCGCTGGAGCAGATCGCCCAGCAGAACCGGATGACCGAGGGCCAGTTCCTGACCATGCTGCGTAATCGCGGCATCATTCCGACGACGCTGATTGATCAGATTCGTGCTCAGATCGCCTGGCAGAACGTGGTGCACCGGCGGATCCGGCCGAACGTGGTGATCTCCAGCGAGGAGGTCGAAGAGGTCGCCAACCGCCTGGCTTCCCGGCGCGGGTCCATTGAGCGGCGCGTGGCGGAGATCTTCGTGCCCATCGAAACTGCCGCCAAGGAAGGCGAGGCCCTGAACAACGCCAACCGCCTGCTGGACGAACTGCGCCGCGGCGCCAATTTCTCCGGGCTGGCCCGCCAGTTCTCCCAGTCGGGCACGGCATCGCTGGGCGGCGACCTGGGCTGGGTCCGCGACGGCGAGCTCGACGAGCCGCTGAACAAGGCGCTCGCCCAGATGGGCCCGGGAGAGGTCGCCGGCCCGATCCAAACGGTTTCCGGCTTCCACATCCTGCTGCTGCGCGACATGCGCAAGAACGAGGGCCAGCAGATCGACCGCACCCGCATCGAGGAAAGCCTGGCCAACCAGCGCACGGACCAGCTCGCCCAGCGGTCCCTCCAGGAGCTGCGGCGCCTGGCGAACGTCGATGTGCGTATCTGAGGCCGGTTTCTCCGGCGGCCCGTCCGCCGGGCTCTGTCCAGTTCCTTGACCCCGCTTTCGCCGACGCCGCCGCCTCTGGCGGTGACCATGGGAGAGCCCGCCGGGATCGGCGGCGAGATCACGCTGCTCGCCTGGTTGCGCCGCCGCGAGGCGGGACTGGCGCCCTTCTTCGTCATCGACGACCCCGAGCGCCTGAGCGGTCTGGCCGCGCACCTGGGCTGGGAGGTGCCGGTCGAAGCTGTCGAAGGTCCGGCCGCCGCAACATCGGTCTTCGCCGAAGCCCTGCCGGTGCTGCGGCTGCCCCGCCCCGTGGTCTCGGTGCCGGGCCGACTGGACCCCGCCAACGCCGAGGCCGTTCTGGAGGCGATCCGCCAGGGCGTCGCCCTCGCCTTGGAAGGCGCCGCCGCCGGGGTCGTCACCAACCCGATCCACAAGCAGGTCCTGATGGAGGCCGGCTTCAAGCATCCGGGGCACACCGAGTACCTGGCAGAGCTCTGCGCCAGCGAGCAGCCGCCGGTGATGATGCTGGCCTGCGCGGAGCTGCGGGTCGTCCCGGTCACCGTGCACCTGCCCCTGCGCCGGGTGCCGGAGGTGCTGACCACCGACAGGATCGTTGAAGCAGGCCGAATCACCGCCCAGGCCCTGCAGCGGCGCTTCGGCATCGCGGCCCCGCGCCTCGCCGTCGCCGGCCTCAACCCCCACGCCGGTGAAGGCGGCCAGCTGGGCGGCGAGGACGCAGCCATCATCGCCCCCGCCGTGCGCCGACTGCAGGAGGACGGCATCGCCGCCTTCGGCCCCGCCCCGGCCGACACCCTGTTCCACGCCGCCGCGCGACGCACCTACGACGCGGCGCTCTGCATGTACCACGACCAAGCGCTGATCCCGATCAAGACCATCGACTTCGAAGGTGGTGTGAACGTGACCCTGGGCCTGCCGATCGTCCGCACCTCGCCCGACCACGGCACCGCCCTGGACATCGCCGGGCGCGGCACGGCCTCGCCGGCCAGCCTCCTGGCCGCCCTGAAGATGGCGGCGCAGATGGCGGCGGCTTCACGCCTCCAGGCGGAGCGATGACAGGCCCCACCGAACTGCCGCCCCTGCGCGAGGTCATCGCCCGCCACGGCCTGGGCGCGCGCAAGTCGCTGGGCCAGCACTTCCTCCTCGACCTCAACCTCACCGGCCGCATTGCCCGGGCCGCGCCCGACATCGACAGCGGCAGCGTCATCGAGGTCGGCCCCGGCCCCGGCGGCCTGACCCGCGCCCTGCTGGCCGAGGGCGCCGCACGGGTCATCGCCGTGGAGAAGGACAGCCGCTGCCTGGAAGCGCTGGCCGAGCTGGCCGCCGCCTATCCCGGCCGGCTGGAGGTGGTGGAGGGCGATGCGCTGGAGCTCGACCTCGCGGCGCTGGGCTCGGCGCCGCGCCAGATCGTCTCCAACCTGCCCTACAACATCTCGACCGCCCTGCTGGTGAAGTGGCTGACTGCCGTGGCGGGGGATCCTCGCGCCTTCTCCGCCATGACGCTGATGTTCCAGAAGGAAGTCGCCCAGCGCCTCGTCGCCCGGCCGCGCAGCCGCGACTACGGCCGCCTCTCGGTCCTCACCCAGTGGCTCTGCCGCGCGCGCCCGCTGTTCGACATCCCGCCGCGGGCCTTCACCCCGCCGCCCAAGGTCACCTCCACCGTGGTGTCGATCATTCCGCGCGAAGAGCCTCTGGCCCCGGCCTCCCTGGCTAGCCTGGAGAAGGTCACTGCCGCCGCCTTCGGCCAGCGCCGCAAGATGCTGCGCCAAAGTCTCAAGTCGCTGGGCGAACCTGCGGCCTGGTTCGAGGCGACGGGCATCGCGCCGACGGCGCGGGCCGAGGAACTGTCGGTGGAGGACTTCTGCGCCCTGGCGGCCTGCGTCGAGGGCGGCTAGCGCGCGCCTAGCTGCCGGACTGCAGCCCTTTGACGAAGGCGCCGAGACCGATGCGGCGCTCGCGCTTCAGCCGCTCGGCGGTGAGGATGGCCTCGACCTGCTCGACGCTCTTGTCGACGTCATCGTTGATGATGATGTAGTCGTACTCGGCCCAGTGGCTCATCTCGTCGGCGGCCTTGGCCATGCGGCCGCGCACCACCTCCTCGCTGTCCTGCGCCCTGGCATAGAGGCGGCGTTCCAGTTCCTCGGTCGAGGGCGGCAGGATGAAGACGCTCACCAGATCCTCGCGCGCGGCCTCGCGCACCTGCTGCGTGCCCTGCCAGTCGATGTCGAACAGCACGTCGCAGCCGGCCTCCAGCGCGCTCTCCACCGGGGCGCGCGGCGTGCCGTAGTTGTTGCCGAAGACCAGGGCGTATTCCAGCAGTTCCCCGCCGGCGACCATGGCGTCGAAGCGGTCCTGGTCGACGAAGTAGTAGTCTGCGCCCTCCACCTCGCCGGGGCGCGCCGGCCGCGTGGTCGCCGAGATCGAGAGGGACAGGTTGTCGTCGGTGTCGAGCAGCCGCCGCGAGATGGTGGTCTTGCCGGCGCCCGAAGGCGACGACAGCACCAGCATCAGCCCGCGGCGCTTGATGTGGGTGTCGACCATGCGCCTACTCGATGTTCTGGACCTGCTCGCGCAGCTGTTCGATCGCCGACTTGAGATCGAGGCCGATGCGCGTCAGTTCGACGTCGGCGGACTTGGAACAGAGGGTGTTGGCCTCGCGGTTGAACTCCTGGCAGAGGAAATCGAGCTTACGCCCGATGGCCCCGCCCTGGGCGAGCAGTTCACGCGACGCTTCGACGTGGGCGGCCAGGCGGTCCAGTTCCTCGCGCACGTCCGCCTTGCCGGCCAGGATCGCCAGCTCCTGGGTCAGCCGTTCCTCGGACACGCCGGTGTTCTCCTCCATCAGCAGCGCCACCTGCTCCTTGAAGCGCTGACGCAGCGTTTCCGGCTGGGTCGCCGCGCAGTTCCGCGCCGCCTTGGCGAGGCGCTCGATCTCGTCGATGTGGCCGCGCGCCAGGTCCTGGAGACGGGCCCCCTCCACCGCGCGCATGGCCACCAGCGCCTCCAGCACCGCCTGAAGATCCGCCTGCAGGGCCTTGAGGCGCGCCTCCTGGCGCTCCGGAGCTTCCTCCTCCTCCACGGCTTCCAGAATGCCGCGCAGGCCGAGGATGCCATCCAGGCTGGCCGGAGTCGCCTTGGTGCGCTTTTCCAGATCGCCCATGAGGTCGAGGACCTGCTGCAGCAGCTCTTCGTTGACCTGCAGTTGCAGGGGCGCGGTACCACGCTTCATGGAAAGGTTCACCTGGACATTGCCGCGGGCGCAGGCGGCGCTGACCGCGCTGCGCACCACCGGATCCAGGCTTTCATAGCCCTGGGGCAGGCGCGCGCGCATGTCGAGGCTGCGGCCGTTGACGCTCTTGACTTCCCAGGTCCAGCTTGCCGCCTCATCGCCGCCGTCGCGGCGGGCGAAGCCGGTCATGCTGTGAACCGCTTTGCTGGCGCCCGTCACCTTGCCCCCGATCACCTTACCGTTAAGCCGCCCGTCCGCCGGGAAATCATCCTGCCCCCGCACGGGCGGTGCCCCTATATACTGGGCTGCCCGAGTCTCAACAAGCCGGGAGCTCCGAGGAGCACCTCTGGGAGAGCTATGAAGGATCCGAAATCCATCGTCATCACCGGCGGCTCCAGCGGCATCGGCGAGGCCCTGGCGCGCGACTACGCGGCGCCCGGCGTCTTCCTGGCGCTCAGCGGCCGCGACCGGGAACGCCTGGAGCAGGCGGCCGAGGCCTGCCGCGCCGCCGGAGCCGAGGTCGCCACCGCCGTCCTCGACGTGCGCGACCGCGACGC